>RPQS01000027.1 GCA_003818605.1 Candidatus Zhuqueibacterota bacterium
GGTTGGCCGGCGTTTCTCGCGCTTACTCAAGGAAGAGCAACCATTCCCCGATCTCGTTCTAATTGATGGTGGTAAAGGACAATTGGCTGCCGCCGGTGATGCTTTATCGGCTCTGGACATTCGCGAACAGCCGATGATCGGTTTGGCTAAACGTCTCGAAGAAATCTATCTTCCGGGTGATTCTGAACCGCATAATCTGCCTAAAACTTCTTCTGCGCTGAAATTGCTGCAGCATATCAGAGATGAAGCGCATCGCTTCGCGATTACATATCATCGCCAGATTCGTCACAAACGTACTTTACGTTCCCTATTGGATGAAATTGACGGTATAGGTCCGACCCGGCGTGCCGCGCTTCTTGCCCATTTCGGTACTGTGAAGGCAATAAAGCAGGCTAAAGTGGATGATCTTGTCCGCGTTGAAGGTATTCCGCGCGCTGTGGCGGAAACTATTGTTCAATTCTTTCAAGAACGACAGCAAGCACAGGATTCTTGAACCAATGCCCCAATCCTATCCCGAGGTTACGCTCCAAACGGCGCTTGAACATGGTCTGAGTGCTGAAGAATATGAAAGCATTCTGCAGATCTTGGGCAGAGTTCCGACTTATGTTGAATTGGGACTCTATTCCGTCATGTGGTCGGAACATTGTTCGTATAAGAATTCCATTCTCGAGATCAAGCGTTTGCCGCGCCGCAGCCGCCGCACGGTAGTCGAAGCCGGCGAAGAGAATGCCGGTGTTCTGGACATCGGAGACGGTTGGGCGGTTTGCTTCAAGATCGAGAGTCACAATCATCCCTCCGCAATAGAACCTTATCAGGGAGCCGCGACAGGCGTCGGCGGCATCTTACGCGATATCTTCACGATGGGTGCCCGTCCCATTGCTGCGTTAAACTCACTTCGATTCGGTTCGCTTGCTGTGCAGAAAAACCGCGATCTTTTTCGCGGCGTGGTTCGCGGAATTGCCGATTACGGAAATTGCTTTGGCGTCCCGACGGTCGCGGGCGAAATTTGTTTCGACCAATCCTACGATGGAAATCCGCTGATTAATGCAATGGCTGTAGGCGTAATGAAGCATGAAATGATGGCTCGCGCCGCCGCCTCCGGAAACGGAAATCCTGTTTTCGTGGTGGGCTCCGCCACGGGGCGTGACGGCATTCATGGCGCGACTTTCGCCTCCGAAGATCTTTCTGAGGCTTCGGCTCAAAGGCGGTCATCCGTTCAAATCGGCGATCCCTTCAAAGAAAAACTGCTGCTTGAAGCAACTCTCGAGTTAATCAAGTCCGGTGTTCTAATCGGCATTCAGGATATGGGGGCGGCCGGTATTGCCTGTTCTTGTACCGAAACCGCCGCGCGCGGTAAAGCCGGCATCCGTTTCGATGTAGATTGCGTTTCGCGTCGCGAGAAAGGCATGACAGCTTATGAAGTTTGCCTCTCCGAATCACAGGAAAGGATGTTGGCGATCATCGCGAAGGGTGGGGAAGAGGTTGCCGAAAGGATTTTCGATAAATGGGATCTTCACGCCGATCGAACCGGTGAAGTGACGGATACAGGTCGTTTTGTCGTGATGGAGCAAAATACAATTGTTGCCGATGTCCCTGCAGACACTTTAGTTCTTGGCGGCAGTGCGCCGCAATACCGCCGTCCTTTCAATCGTCCCGAGCATCTCGATGCTCTGTTGAGTTTCGATCCCAGTCATTTGCCGGAACCGTCAGACTACGGAGACGTTCTGGAAAAACTCCTGTCCGCGCCGAATATTGCCAGTAAACGCTGGGCGTTTGAGCAATACGATCACACTATCGGTACGAACACCCGCGTCGGCGGGGGACGTTCCGATGCCGCGGTTGTTCGTGTTCCGGGCACCAGTAAAGCATTAGCATTGACTGTAGACGGCAATGGGAGATATGTGGCGATTGATCCCAAGCGCGGTGCCGCGTTGGCCGTGATGGAGAGTGCGCGCAATGTGGCTTGCACGGGTGCGCGTCCCATTGGTATTACCAACTGTCTGAACTTCGGTAATCCCATGAATCCGGAGACTTTTTACTTCTTCCACGAAGCAGTCGGCGGAATAGCGGATGCATGCAAAGTACTGGACGTTCCGGTTACTGGTGGCAATGTATCTTTTTATAACGAGTCCGGCGGCAAACCGGTTTTGCCCACACCGGTAATCGGAATGGTTGGACTTCTCGAAGATATTTCGAAAACCGTAACCATCGGTTTTAAGAACGAAGGTGATTTCATTGCTCTTTTAGGAAGTCTGGGACCCGATCTCGGCGGCAGTGAATATTTAAGCGTGATTCACGGCGTGTTCGCCGGAGCGCCGCCCCGCCTCGATTTCGATCACGACAAAGCTCTGATTGACTTATTGGCAGAACTCGCTGATCTCGAGCTTATCAAATCCGCCCACGATATTTCCGACGGTGGACTGGCCGTGACTCTGGCCGAAAAATGCATTGCCGGCGGCATCGGCTGCGTTCTGACTTTCCCGTGGAAAGGAAGAGCAGTGGACACTCTGTTTGCCGAGACATCCGGCTGCGCGGTTGTTTCGGTTGAACATGAATCTTGGAGCGTTTTCCGCCATGCGGCCGAAAAACACAACGTGCCTGTTCAGATCCTGGGCCGTGTTGGTGGCGACTTGCTTGCGATTAATGATTGGATCCTGCTCCCGATTACCCGAATTGAAGAAATCTACGAAGCGGCTATCCCCGACCTGATGGATAAAGACCATCCCCTTGACACTCTGCAATAATACAGATGATGCATCGAGGTGCCCGTAATTCTGACCGCCATCAATATAAATGACTTCCACCTCTCCATAAAAAACAATATATAACAATACTCAAGACCGGAAAAAAGGAGTTGCGTTTTCATTGTATCTAACTTATCTTATTTAAATAATGAATTATTGACATCTTCCGCCCCCGTAGCTCAGATGGATAGAGCACCGGCCTCCGGAGCCGGGAGCATGGGTTCGAGTCCCGTCGGGGGTACCAACTTTGGATGAAATTCCATGCCTGAACCTACCTCACCTAATACCCAACCCGCTGCGGAAGTTTCCGAAGACGATAAGCTGCTCGCCCTGTTGGCTTACGTTCCGGGTTTGTGTCTCATTCCGTATGCAAGAACGGACCGCAGTGAGTTCGTCTCGGCGCACGTACGGCTTGGAATGACGCTGTTTGTCATTGAGGTCTTCGCACTTATTCTGCGCTATTTACGTGTCGTGTGGGATGTCATCATCCTGCTATGCGTGATTGCGGCGTTGGCCGGAATTGTGCATGTCGTTCGCGGACGTTCGTTTTCCCTTCCGTATTTGTCCGATTTGTTTTCGAAAAAACTCTGATCACTTGCCTCGTTCGGTGGTTTCTCGCTCGTATGTTGGAATAGTATCGTTTGCATCGCATCGGTTGGATTCAGCCGTGGTGACGTGCCGGTAACCGATCATGGAAAGGACTTCGAGTGCGTATTAAAGAAAAAGTCGCTCGTTTTGAAACTGCGCGCAGGGTAATGGCCGCCGGTGTCTACCCCTATTTCAGACCGATCGAATCCGATCAGGATACAATGGTTCGCATGCACGGAAAACCCGTGCTCATGCTGGGTTCTAATAATTATCTCGGATTGACGAATCATCCGAAAGTCAAAGAAGCCTCCATTAACGCAATCCGGCAATACGGTACCGGTTGCGCGGGATCTCCTTTCTTGAACGGAACGCTTCGTATTCACATCGAATGTCAGGAGCGCCTGGCCGACTTTACGCAGCGGGAATCGGCCCTGCTTTTTTCTACCGGATTCATGGCGAATCTGGGAGCGATATCCACGCTGGTCGCGCGGAATGGTTTCATAGTCACTGACTCGCTCGATCATGCTTCCATCATAGACGGCGCGCGCTTGGCTTTCGGAAAGATGGTTAAATTCCGGCACAATAGCGCAGAAGACTTGGATCGGGTTCTGAGGTCTTTAGGTGACAAGCCTAAGCTGGTGGTTACGGAAGGCATCTTCTCGATGGAGGGGGATATCGTTAAACTTCCTGAAATTGTTGAGGTGTGCCAGCGCCATGATGCTGATCTGATGGTAGATGATGCCCATAGTCTTGGGGTACTCGGCCCGGACGGACGAGGAACAGCTCTTCATTTCGGATTGAACGATAAAGTAGATATCGTGATGGGAACGTTCTCCAAGTCGCTGGCCTCCATCGGAGGATTCATTGCCGCGACCGAAGACATCATCCACTTCATGAAGCATCACAGCCGCCCGTTGATCTTTTCCGCCAGTCCGCCTCCTGCTTCAGTGGCCGCGGTCATTGCCGCTCTCGATGTTATTCTGGCCGAGCCGGAAAGAAGAGAGTTGTTATGGCGCAATACCGATTACCTTCGTCAAGGCTTGAAGCGGCTCGGATTGCAGACCGGGATCAGTGAAACGCCGATTATTCCCGTTTTCATCGGTGACGAAATGCTGACATTCGGTATGACGGTGGAAATGCAGGAAGAGGGCGTATTCGTCAATCCCGTTGTTCCTCCTGCCGTGCAGCCCGGAGAAAGCCTGATTCGGTTCAATGTGATGTCTACCCATTCGCTCGAACAGTTGGATTTCGCACTCGACAAAATGTCCAAATTAGTCCGTAAGTATAAACTGGATACGGTGACAAACTATCGAGATCCAAATCACGCCGGTTCACACGTCGAGGGATCTTCGGGAGTTTCTGCGCTTCCCTTGGAAGGTTCAGGCTTCTGACCCTGCCTGGGTCCCTCCGCTTCTGATAGACATAAAATCACGGTTTAAACCCGGTAATCCGTTTTTCGAACATGGCGAAGTGGAATCGTTCCTTGCGCGTGACCGAAAAACCGGTGAAACTCTGGGTCGCGTCTGCGCCGTAATCAATCGCCTGCACAATGAATTTCACCAAGATCGTGTAGGCTTTTTTGGCTTTTTTGAGAGTGTCAACAATACGGATGTTGCGCGCGCGCTGTTCGATCGCGCGGGAGATCATCTTGCGGCGCGCGGCTTTGACGTGATGCGCGGACCGATGAACTTTTCGGTGAATGATGAAATCGGCATGCTCATCGAGGGTTTTGAGACGCCGCCGGTAGTCATGATGACGCATAATCCGCCGTACTATAATGATCTGGTGGGAGCGTGCGGTTTTGTGAAGGCGAAGGATCTGATCGCTTATGAGCTTCATCAGGGGCATATCAACGACCGGATTCTCGAAACGGGTGCCAAACTGTTAGCCCGTCATAAACTGAGAATCCGCCCGATTGAAAAAAAGAATTTCTGGCAAGAAGTCGAATACATCTGCGACGTCTACAACAACGCTTGGTCCGCGAATTGGGGATTTGTTCCCATGACCAAAGCGGAACTCAAGACGTTGGCGCAGACGCTTCGTTTGATCTACGACCCGCGGCTGGTCTTTTTTGCGGAATCTGAAAATGGCGTTCCCGTCGGTTTCAGTCTGGCATTGCCCGATATTCACGTGCTTTTTAAACGGATGAACGGAACTCTGTTTCCGACGGGTCTTTTCAAACTGCTTGCCGGATTACGGAAAATCCATCGTGCGCGCGTGATTCTAATGGGAGTAAATCCGGATTTTCGCGGTCGGGGAGTGGATCTCGCATTTTATTACCTGACCTATAAACTCGGAACGGAAGCCGGATACAATTGGGGCGAGTTTTCCTGGATACTCGAAGATAACCGAATGATGAACGACGCCGCTCTGGGAATGGGCGCTAAACCATATAAGAAGTGGCGGATTTGGGAAAAACCGATATAAAATTCTATGTTCGCTGAAATTCTCTCTGCGGCGCTTTTAGGGGTGGATGCCTATCAGGTTAAAGTGGAGAGCCACCTCGAAAATGGACAAGTCGCATTTACAGTCGTGGGTTTGCCGGACAATGCGGTGAAGGAATCGCGCGAGCGCGTTTCTGCTGCGATAAAAAACTCAGGATTTGTCTTTCCCAATCGCCGCATTACGGTAAATCTGGCTCCAGCCGATGTCCGCAAAGAGGGAAGCGCCTTTGACCTGCCGATGGCGCTAGGAATCTTATGTGCTTCCGGTCAGGTGACTGTTGACCGGCTCGCCTCTACTGCAGTTTTAGGGGAATTAGCTCTGGACGGTAAAATAAGACCGGTTCGGGGAGCATTGCCGATTGCCAGTTCTTTGAAGCATGAAGGAATCGAACGACTCATTGTCCCTAACGAAAATGCCAGCGAAGCGGCTCTCGTACAGGGCATTCAGGTCTTTCCCATAGCGAGTCTGCGTGATGTTGTGGATTTCCTGAATGGCGATAATCCGTGTCAGCCGTTTGTTGCAGATCGTGATGCGCTTTTTGCCGAAGCTCGCCATGATATCGGGGATTTCAGCGAAGTACGCGGTCAGAATTCAGTAAAGCGTGCGCTGGAAATCGCCGCTGCGGGCGGTCACAACCTCATCATGATCGGACCGCCGGGATCCGGTAAAACAATGCTTGCGCGCCGACTTCCGTCCATTTTACCGGAATTCACGCTCGATGAAGCTCTGGAAACGACGCGTGTCCATTCCGTTGCCGGCATGATGCGGCCGGGACAAGCCATCGTGGCGGAGCGTCCGTTTCGTTCTCCGCATCATACGGTTTCCGATGCGGGCTTAATCGGCGGCGGTATGATTCCGCGGCCGGGTGAAGTTTCCTTGGCGCACAACGGAGTTCTGTTTCTCGATGAGCTTCCTGAATTTCACAAGAATGTTCTCGAAGTCCTTCGACAGCCGCTGGAAGACGGAATTGTGACTTTGTCTCGCGCCGCCATTAGTCTGTCTTATCCGGCGAATTTTATGCTGGTGGCGGCGATGAATCCGTGCCCATGCGGATATCTGACCGATCCGGAAAAAGAATGTCGCTGCACACCGGAACAAATTCGCCGTTACCTCTCAAGAGTATCCGGACCGCTCTTGGATCGGATTGACATTCACGTGGAAGTGCCGCGCGTTCCATGGAAGGAACTTTCGTCGGATCGTCCTGCAGAAGATTCCCTGGCCATTCGGCAGCGCGTCAGCATCGCGCGCCAGCGCCAAAATGCTCGCTTTAACGGAACGCGATCCGATCTCTACAGCAATTCCCAGATGACCAACCGCGAGGTGGAACGTCTGGCTCCGCTCGACAGCGCATCCATGAATGTGCTGCATCAAGCCATCGAGCGTATGGGGCTTTCCGCCAGAGCGTACCACCGCATCCGCAAAATTGCCAGAACCATAGCCGATCTCGAGGGATCGGAAACCGTTCGCTTGCCGCACGTTATTGAAGCCGTTCAGTATCGTTCTTTGGATCGCGTGAAGGACTTGGCGATTTGAAATTGAAAATGCGATTAATTCACGTGGAGTATTTTTGCTTATGCTGCTTCAACCGATAGATCGCTTCTGTACCGCAAATCCGTCTCATAATGCTTTAACCTTTAATGGTCAAAGCTATTCGTATGCGGCTTTGTGGGAGGCGGTGGAACGGCTGCGTGGTTCACTGGCAAGCCGTGGTATCGGCAAAGGGGACAGCGTTGCGATCATGCTGCCGAATTGTCCGCATTTCGTTATTGCGCATCTGGCTGTTCTCGGATTGGGTGCAGTGAGTGTTCCGATCAACATTCAACACAAAGCCCGCGAAATTGCCTGGCAGATTGAAGACAGCGAGGCGCGCGCGCTGATTGCCTGGACAAATCTGGCAGCGGAGACCGAGAAAGCCGTTTTCCAATCCGATTCACTGAGGATGCGCGTCTACTTGGGCGATGCCGTGCCGGCGGATGCATTAAGCCTGCTGGATATGATCGGGCAGGGCGAACGCGTATCTTTGAATACGGATGCTTCCGAAAACGATCTGGCCGCGATTATTTATACGGCGGGCACGGGTGGACACCCTCGCGGGGTCGAATTGACTCATGCGGCGTTTGCCGCGCATGCCCGCACATTGAGTCAGCTGTTAAGACTTCGGGATACGGATGTTTTTTACGGCAGTATTCCTTTCAGCGGAATTGCGGGTCTCACGCTTACGGTGCATCTGCCTTTGATGGCCGGCGCGCATATGCAAATTCATTCCCGTTTTCATCCGGGAGATGCTCTGCGCTGTCTGCACGATAATCATGTATCCGTATTGATTGCGAATCCGGTCAGCTACTCCCTGATGACGACGTTTCCGTCAACGGAAAAGTATGACCTCAGCCAATTGCGCTATGCGATTTCCTGCGAGGCGAAACTGACCGATCAAATCGCCCGCGAGGCCGATGAAAAATTAAAAATTCGCATCTTCGAAGGGTACGGAACCACCGAATCGTGCGGGCTGGTAACGCTCAATCTCTTTCCGGGTTTAACGGAACGCGGTTCGGTGGGTCAGCCGATTCCCGGAATCGAATTAAAAATCGTGAACGAAGCGGGGAAAATCCCGGACATCGGAGAAGCCGGTCAGGTTGCCGTGACCGGGCCGACCATTATGCACGGTTATCGCAATCGTCCCGATAAAACCCGTCAGGTTTTATCTGACGGCTGGTTGAATACATGTGACAGGGGTTTTCTTGATGAGCAGGGAAACCTCTATGTTACAGGGCATGGAGCGGAAATCATCATGAAAGGCGGATTTCCCGTCTGCTCGCGCGAAATCGAGGAAGTCGTCGAAGGTCTGCCCCATGTTCGGGAAGTGGCTGTAGTCGGTATTCCCGATTCCATTCTGGGGGAAGATATTAAAGTGTGTGTCGTTCTCAAAGAGGGAGCCAGCATCGGACCGGGCGAAATCGTCGAGTACGTAAAAGAACGTGTTGCTGCGTACAAGCTTCCCAAACTCGTGAAGCTGTATAAGGAACTTCCTCGAACGGCTACCGGTAAAATTATCAGAAGCCAGTTGAAAGAAGAGAAGCCGTGAACCGTTTCCATGCGTTATGGAGAGGCGGCGAGCATGCGATCTTTTCTGTTGGTTTTTACGGTGGTCGTGATCTTTTCTGCTGCGATATCAGTTGCTGAAGCGGAAGAGATTATATTCGCGACCAAAGATAGCGTTTCCATCGCCGGCAGCTTTTATCCCGCTCCCGTTTCACCGGCTCCTGCCGTAGTATTAGTTCATATGTTGCGCAAAAATCGGTCTTCCTGGACGGATATTGCGCTGACGCTTCAAAAAAACGGATTTTCCGTACTCACGTTCGATCTGCGGGGACACGGCCAAAGCACACAGACAAAACGAGGTCCGATTTCAGAGGCATCGTTTTCGGAATCGGACTTCGCTAATATGAAGTATGACCTGTCGGCGGCGGTTCAATGGCTTCGCGTACGGCCCGATGTGATCCCCTCGAAAGTGGCTGTAATCGGGGCAAGTATTGGCGCAAATGTTGCAATTAATTTCGCTGTGGAAGACCGTGCGATAAGCGCTGTCGTACTTCTTTCGCCGGGGGCGGTCTATCGTGGCATTTACGTTGAACCAGCGGTAAAATCATACTTGCCTCGTCCCCTTTTTATTGTCGCCGCAGAAGATGATAATTTTTCAGCCGTTACTGTTCGAGAACTCATGCCGCTCTTCAAGGATGAAAAAGTGGTCGCACTTTTCGAGGATGGTGGGCATGGAACGTATCTACTACGTTCTCGGCCGGAGTTAATCCCTATGATTCTTGATTTTATTCGATCATATATGCGTTGATATGTCGCATATCATGAATCTTTGATTCTGTACCATTTTGGGTTTCAGGAGGTGTGATGTGATACCGGTGGACGTGATTGGCATTTCGGTCTGCCCGCCCTATCAGGGTTATGTTGTAATCTTGAAGGAAAAGGAAGGTGAACGCTGGTTGCCGATCTTTATCGGAGCGGCGGAAGCGCAAAGCATTTCATTTTTACTTCAAGGTCTGGAATATGCGCGGCCGATGACCTACGATCTTTTTGCGCGCATCCTGGAGGAAGGCGGCGCTACGATTCTGAGCGCGACCGTCAGTGATTTAAAGGATAACACGTTCTATGCCATAGTAGAAATGCGCACTCAGAAGGGTGAGATCAAGTATATAGATGCCCGGCCTTCCGATGCGATTGCGCTTGCCTTGAAAACAAAATCACCTATACAAGTGGTGGAGAAAGTCATGGATGGAGCCGCTGTATCCAATGAACCCGTCAACCGCTCGGCAGTAGAACAAATCGCATACCTTCATCAGAAGCTTAAAGAGTGCGTAGAGTGTGAAGCATATGAGGAAGCTGCCAAGATACGGGATCATATCCGCTCACTCGAATCAAAGCTCCCCGGTTCTCAGGGTCAAGAAAACCGCGAATAGCTGAAATAAGTCGCAATTGAACTATCGAAGGCGGGCTCGCCCCAATAGAGAGCCCGCCGCTTTTTTAAGAGATACACAGAACCGGTCGCTATACCGATATCTGGAATAAGAATATGGAAGACGAAATAATCTACTATAAATACATATATATCAAATACATATAATAATCTCAGATATACTTTCATCCAGCCTTGATCCATAAATATTTGCTTGATCTTTTCGCAACGTATTGTTATATTTTCTGTTTGAATCTTATAGTGAAGATCCATCTTCCAACATACCCTCCCGGCGTTCATAGTATCCGGGAAACAATAGAACCTCGGGATCTGAATCTCGATCTTCAGGCATTCACGTCGAACATTGAAGCCCTGTTGCGGTTGGATCGGCACGATCCGTATCTGCAGTTTGAATTCAATCTTTCAACGATTGTAAGATTGCAGTGTGATCGTTGTTTGACTGATTTCGATTACTCGTTGCAGATAAAAGCTCCGATGCTCTATGTCATCGGCCGGACGCAGCCCGCCGATGCGCACGATGATCCCGAGATGGTATCTGTTCCTGCGAATACGGTTGATTTGGATATTTCGACCGACCTGCGGGATAACCTGATTTTATCATTTCCCAGCAAATGCCTTTGCTCGGAAGAATGCAAAGGCTTGTGCCCGATATGCGGTGCAGACTTGAACCTTCAACCGTGTACGTGCGCGTCGAAACGTTCCGACTGACTTTTCACATTAAATAGGAATCGCGTTATCATGGCTGTCCCCAAACGAAGAACCGGAAAATCACGTCGCGATCGCCGGCGTGCCAACTACAATTTGGCCAAACCGGCCGTAGCTACATGTGGTCACTGTGGAGCCGTCATGGCGCCGCATCGCGTGTGTCCGAGCTGCGGTTATTACAACGGACGTTTTGTCACTCCTGTTAAAACCTCCTAATCCGCCAACGACTGCCGAACGGCAACCCCTATGAAAATCGCGCTGGATGCCATGGGCGGCGACCACGCTCCCTCTGTGACTATCGAGGGTGCACTCGCGGCAGTAGACGAGTTGGGCAGC
Organism: Candidatus Zhuqueibacterota bacterium; assembly: GCA_003818605.1. Taxonomy (GTDB): domain Bacteria; phylum Electryoneota; class RPQS01; order RPQS01; family RPQS01; genus RPQS01. The sequence continues at coordinate 11,305 of RPQS01000027.1, forward strand.
GGGCTCAGTGTGATTCTGGTCGGCCCGGAAAAACTGCTGCAAGATGAAATCGCGCGGCTTGGACGCGAACATGAGACCCGCATCGAAATCGCCGATGCGCCGGAAGTGATCTCCATGTATGATAAGGCGGGGCACGCCATCCGGCAAAAACGGGATAGTTCACTTCTTCGTGCGATTGAATTGCACAAGAATCAGGAAGCAGATGCGGTCGTCTCTGCCGGTCATACAGGCGCTCAAATGGCAGCCAGCTACCTGACTTTAGGTCTTATTGAAGGCGTGCGCAGGCCGACCATTGCCACTCTCCTTCCCGTCGGCGGAGGCCGCTTTTGTGTGTTGCTCGACGTGGGCGCGAATACCGACTGTAAACCAATCCATCTGCAGCAGTTTGCCGTCATGGGATCGGTGTTCATGCAGATTCTTACCGGTATCGAAAACCCCCGCGTTGCTTTACTCTCCATAGGGGAAGAGAAGACCAAGGGCAACGAACTGGTGCTGGCCACGCATTATCTGCTGGAAGAGAGTGGATTGAACTTCATCGGTAATTTAGAGGGCGGCGATGTGCTCGCCGGTAAAGCGGATGTTCTGGTATGCGATGGTTTTGTCGGCAATCTTATTCTTAAATTTGCAGAATCCATCGGTGCCATGTTTATTGAGCGCTTGAAAAGCATCCACTGTGACGATGCTCAAATTCTATCTGGTATGAAACAACTGCGGAAGGAAATGGATTACGCCGAAATCGGCGGCGTTCCTCTGCTGGGTGTGAACGGTATTTCCATCATATGTCACGGACGCTCGTCGGCGAAAGCCATTAAAAACGCCATTCGTGAAGCGGTGACGTTGAAAAAGGGCGACTTACCGGCGGCTTTGAGTCGCGGGATGGAACAGTATGAAGTGGGTATGTTCACCCGAGGCCGGGCGCGTTTCCGCAGCTTCCGTGAAAAGCACGACGAACTGGAAGGATCAGACGACAACAATGACTGAACGGCACCACGGCGTGAAGCCGTTTGCCCGAATTGCCGGAACGGGGAAAGCAGTTCCCGAAACCGTGCTGACGAATGCGGATCTCGAAAAAATCGTTGATACCAGCGATGAGTGGATCACGACTCGAACGGGCATTAAAGAAAGAAGAATTGTTCAACGTGGTGAGAAAACCTCCGATTATTGCATTAAGGCTGCGCGAATCGCCCTTGATGAAGCCGGAGTCAAACCCGAGGATCTGGATTTTATTATCATCGGCACGATTTCGCCCGATATGCGTTTCCCGGCTACGGCGATCTTTGTGCAGGAAGCCTTGCGCGCGACGAATGCGGTTGCTTTTGACGTAAGCGCCACATGTTCCGGCTTTCTCTACACCTTGAATCTGGGCGAGTCCATGATCGCCCTGGGCCGCGCTAAAACAGGATTGTGCATTGGAGCCGAATTCTTGACTCCGATAACCGACTGGGCGGATCGTGGAACATGCGTGCTCTTCGGAGACGGTGCAGGGGCCGCTGTGCTGACGAAAGCGGAAGATGACCGCGGGATACTTTCCACGTATATCGGCTCCGGCGGCGATGCTTCTCATCTCCTTTATTGTGTGGGACACGGGACGGCTGGTTTTATCAATACCGGCAAGGAAGATCCATCGGAACGTGTTATTCATATGAAAGGCAACGAACTCTTTCGTTTTGCCGTTCGCGCCATGGAGAAATCCGGCCTCGAAGCTTTAAAGCTTGCCGGTCTGACTATGGCGGATGTGGACTGGGTGATCCCTCATCAAGCCAATATGAGAATCATCAAAGCCCTCGGCGAGCGTCTGGAATGTCCCATGGAAAAAATCATCGTTACTATTCATAAATACGGCAACAATTCGTCGGCATCTATTCCTTTAGCCTTAGATGACGCCCGACGTGAAGGGCTGATCAAGCCGGGTCAAAATGTACTGGCTGTAGCCTTTGGCGGCGGTTTCACTTGGGGCGGATCCGTATTTCGTTTCTAAGAACCGTTCCTACACTTTTGCATCAATCGTGAATAGAATATTTCTGTTTCCCGGTCAGGGTTCACAATCGGTCGGCATGGGTAAGGACCTTGCCGAATCATTCCCGGCCGCCCGAACGCGATATCAAGAGGCCGCGGAAGTCTTGGGTTTCGACCTTGCCCGTATTTGTTTTTCCGGTCCGGAAGATGAACTGCGGCAGACACGCAACACCCAACCCGCGCTTTACGTTCATTCGTGCATCTTAACCGACCTGCTCGCGGAACGCAGTTTCATTCCTGATGCTGCTGCCGGGCATAGCCTTGGCGAATATTCCGCTCTTTATGCGGCTGGAGTATTCAGTTTTGCGGACGGTTTGCGTTTAGTAAAGCAGCGGGCCGAAGCGATGCAGCACGCTGGGACAATCGGGGCGGGAACGATGGCCGCGATTGTCGGCTTGGATGATGATAAAGTCGTGGTCATGTGCGATGAACTGAAATCGGAAGGCGTCGTCGTCCCGGCGAATTTCAATTCTCCCGGACAGTTGGTTATCAGCGGCGATGTTCCGATGATAAAGAAGGCGGTCGAAATTGCGCGTGCTCGCGGTGCAAAACTGGCGCGTGAATTACCCGTATCGGGCGCGTTTCATTCGCCCTTGATGAAGCCTGCCGCCGAATCCTTGACCGCTGCCCTAAAAAAGGCTCAGCTTGCCGTGCCGCGTATTCCCGTCGTATCTAATGTGACGGCAAAGCCGCATACGGATGTGGAATCCTTGCGGTCACTGTTGGCGGCTCAGTTGCTGTCTCCGGTGCGCTGGACGGAGAGTATCCGGACCCTCAACGCTATCGGTGGCGTAAAATGGTATGAAGTCGGCAGCGGGAATGTTCTGTCCGGCTTGTTGAAACGCACGATTTCCGGAGCAGCGGCAGTGACCATCGGTTCGGCAGCCGATCTTCAAAAACTGGAGCAGGAGTAACGCAGTAAATGTGCGATTCTCTAAAAGACAAAACCGTTTGGATTACGGGCGCGGCTCGCGGAATCGGACTTGCTATCGCGCAGGAAATGGCCGCGCGCGGCGCAAACTTGATGCTCACGGATGTCCTGGAATCCGAACTTGCGGACGCCGCTCTCGCAATCGAAAACGCTCATTCGGTAAAAATCCTCCATGAAAAGTTGGATGTGACCGACGGCGCCGGAGCGGATCGCATTGTCCAGCGTTGTCTGTCCGAGTTGGGCGGATTAACCGCTTTGGTCAATAACGCGGGCATTACACGCGACGGCTTGATGATCCGTATGAGCGACGACGATTGGGACCGCGTTTTGAGCGTTAATCTGAAAGGAACCTTCGTTTGCACGCGGGCCGCGGTGAAGGTTATGATGAAGGCGCGCTATGGCAAAATCGTGAATATTGCCTCAGTCATCGGCGTCATGGGAAACGCCGGTCAAGCCAATTACGCCGCTTCTAAAGCCGGCATTATCGGCTTGACGAAAACCGTGGCCAAGGAATTCGGTGCGCGCGGAGTTCGCGCCAACGCCGTCGCGCCCGGCTTCATTCAAACCGAAATGACCGACAAACTTGCCCCGGAAACCCGCGAGGCCTATCTCAAAGCAATCCCCCTGAATTACCTGGGCACGCCGCAGGATGTTGCCCGTATTTGTGCTTTCCTTGTGTCGGCGGATTCCGACTATATCACCGGTCAGGTGATTGTCGCCGACGGCGGGATGCACACCTAAGAAAACCGCACACTCATTCTCAAAAATCGTAAACCCGGAGACAACGACATGGCAGACACTGAACTCGAAGCCAAAGTCCGCAAGATCATTGCTGATCGTTTGCAGGTTGATGAAGCCAGCGTAACCCCGACCGCCAGCTTTGTGGAAGATCTTGGGGCCGATTCTTTGGATCTCGTTGAACTCGTGATGGCTTTTGAAGAAGAATTTAAACTCGAGATTCCGGATCAGGACGCGGAAACGATGAAAACCGTCGGGACCGCGCTTGATTACATCCAGAAAAAATTAAACGAGAAGTGATCAAGGAAGTCGCCGTATGAAACGACGGGTAGTAATCACCGGGATGGGAGTGGTCTCGCCGGTGGGTACGGGCATTCAACCGTTTTGGGCGGCTTTGTGCGCGGGAGTCAGCGGCGCCGGACCCATCACGTTGTTTGACCCCGAAGGTTATGCTACGACCTTCGCATGCGAAGTTAAAAACTTCAGCTCATCCCCACTGATAGACCCGAAAGATGCCCGACGCATGGAGAGATTCACGCAGTTCGGGCTGGTGGCGACCAATGAAGCTCTTCTGGATGCGGGTATATCGCCCGATTTCAGCGGTGTGGATCGTTCGCGAATCGGCGCGATCATTGGTAGCGGTATTGGTGGGATGCAGATATTCGAGGAGCAGTGTCGGGTTCTCTTTGAAAAGGGGCCTCGCCGGATCTCCCCGTTTTTCGTTCCTATGATGATCCCCGACATCACCGCCGGTCAAGTGTCCATCATGTTTGGTCTGAAGGGACCGAACTTCTCGGTCGTTTCGGCTTGCGCGACGGCTGGGCATTCCATCCATGTGGCAACGCGGCTGATTCAATCGCATGAAGCGGAGATTATGGTCGCCGGAGGAACGGAAGCTCCCATCACCCATATGGGTATTTGCGGCTTCAATGCTATGAAAGCGATTTCCACCCGTAATGATGAACCGCAGCGCGCCAGCCGTCCTTTCGACAAGGATCGGGACGGATTTGTGATTGGTGAAGGAGCGGGTATTCTTGTTCTTGAAGAACTCGAACACGCCCGTCGTCGCGGCGCGCGTATTCATGCCGAACTCATCGGTCTGGGTGCCAGCGGAGACGCTCATCATATGACCGCCCCGCATCCGGATGGCATTGGCGCCCATCAATCTATAGAAGCTGCGATCCGGGATGCCGGAATTTCGCATAACGCGATTGACTATATCAACGCGCATGGAACATCCACCGATGCGGGCGATCCGGCCGAAACCAAGGCGATTCGCAGTGTATTCGGCGCTCATGCCGACCAATTAGCCGTATCATCCACAAAATCCATGACTGGGCACTGCCTCGGAGCCGCGGGTGCCATTGAAGCAATCGCCGCCATTATGGCGACAAAGGAAGATATTCTTCCGCCCACGATTAATCTGGAGAATCCAGACCCGGCTTGTGATTTGTATTATGTTCCAAACAAGGCGGAACGCCGTACGGTAAATGTGGCCATCTCCAATTCGTTCGGTTTTGGCGGTCACAATTCCACTCTGATTTTATCCAAACCCGGATTCCGACGAGACTGAAGCCGCGAGTAGCCGGTGAATTTGCTGCGCTATTTCTTCATCCGTTACCGGCGGCCTGTCCCGCCTGACCTGCTGCGAAAAGTGAGTGGATTGCAGCGGAATATCGGATATCGCTTCCGGGATAAGTCCTTGCTGATAGATGCGCTGAAACACCGCTCAGTGCTTCCGCTTTATGGAGAGGATCGCGCCAAATCCAATGAGCGGCTTGAATTTCTTGGCGACGCCGTTTTGGATTTCGTGGCCGCGGAATACTTCTATCATCTGTTCCCGACCATGGCGGAAGGAGAGTTGACCAAGCTCCGTTCGGTTATTGCCAGCGGTTCAGTTTTGGTCCGTGCTGCTCAGAAAATCGAGTTGGGGCAGTTTATTCTCCTTAGCCCCAATGAAGAACGTACCGGCGGTCGCGAGCGCGCTTCGATTTTGGAAGATGCTTTTGAAGCTTTAATCGGGGCCATTTATCTTGATGGCGGGCGCAAGGCTGTTCGTACGTTTGTGGAAGATCACCTGCTGGGCAATTGGAAGGAAATCGTTCAGCAAAAGGAATTCTTCAACTACAAAAGCCTCTTGCTGGAGCATGTTCAATCCAAGCAGTGGGCTGCTCCGGTTTATGTTCTCTGCGATGAATCCGGACCGGATCACCTGAAGCGGTTTGTTGTGGAAGTGATGATTAATGGAGTTGTCCATGGCCGGGGTGAAGGACGTTCGAAAAAAGCGGCCGAACAGGAAGCCGCTTATGTAACGGCTCTGCGGCTCGGACTCCTTCCGACACAAGGAGAGCCACAGTTACCGCCGGAATAATTGAAGGCACACCGATCTTATCGAATTCTCCGCAAGCTATGAATCAACGGCCTCGATTCTGTCCACAATGCGGCGCAATGCTCGCGATTCTGCCGCGAGACGGACGGCGGCGTCCGGTCTGTTCCGCTTGCGGTTTTGTGTACTATGTCAATCCGGTCCCGTCTATCGCGGCCATTCTGTTTCGGGAAGGCCGCGTTTGTCTCGTAAAACGCAATATCGAACCCGGCTTAGGCCTATGGAGCTTGCCCGGCGGTTTTATTGAAGAAGATGAAACCGTTGAAGATGCAGTCTTGCGCGAAGTGGAAGAAGAGACGGGACTGCTGTGCAAGCCGCAGAAGCTGGTGGATATGCGCACGATGATCAGCGCTTACTATGGAAGCATCCTCGTACTCTGTTTCCTTGCGGAAGTGGTTAACGGCGAGCTTAAAGCAGGCGGCGACGCCGATGAAGTTCGCTTTTTCGATCTGAACGATATTCCCGAAATTGCCTTTGACGTTCACCTTCGGTTTTTGGAAAAATATGTCGGTCACATCATTCCTGTTAAAAGCGGATAGATACGTGAGCAGCCGTTGTCTGTTATGCATGCTTTTTGTTGCCGGTCTTTTTTTGTTGCTGTTGACCGCCGGCTGCGAAATTGAAAAAACCGAACCGCCGCAAACGGGTTCCGTCTTGATCTCGCTCAAGGATACGTCGGATAATCCGCTTTCCGGTGCGCGCATCCGAGTGGATGGTCGCGACACGCCCCGGCTGACTCCCGCAACGCTAACGGGATTGAGTGTCGGCACGCATAGCATCGGCGCGTATAAGCCGGGCTTCACGGTGGAATCGGTTCATGCGGATATCGTTCTCGATCAGGTTATTCCCGTTTCTTTAACGGCGATCCCTTCCGAAGAGGGCGCGATTAATCTGTCCGGAGCGCCGGAGGGAACGGTGCTGATCATCAACAATCTTCCGGTCGGTGCGGTTCCGACGACCCCTGAGACGCCGACCATATTCGAGCGGCTTGGCATAGGCACGTTTCAGGTTTCAGCGTATTTGCCCGGTCATGCGACCGAATTGCCTTCCCAATGGACGGTTCGAATCGCGTCCGGAAATCCGGTCATCCTGATGCCGCTCTTCGCGCCGGTTCCTGTCGAACCCGAAATTGGCAGTTTGGCTCCTCCGTTCGAACTGCCCTGCGATTGGGATAGTTCTTTGTATCGCTTGCAGGATTATCGCGGGAAGGTCGTGCTGGTCACGTTTTTCTTCTGCAACTGCTCGGCATGTCTGGAAGAGCTGCCTTACATCGCTTCGATATATAAGGATCCCGACTACGCGGATCGCGTTCAGTTCCTCGGTGTGGATTTCACCGATCCTTATGCCGCATTTGCGCATTTCCGCGCTGAGCATCCCGCATTGGACATTACATTCCCTCTGTTGCATGACGCGCAAAGGGCGGTTTACAACGCGTATAATATCGTCAGTTGTCCCGCCAATTTCTTTGTGGATCCCACCGGAAGGCTTCGCCTGATCACGGGTGCGATTTCGGAACCGCTGTTGCGGCAGACTCTCGATCAGCTGCTGGAAACCGCCGATTCGCCGACCGTTAATTTCGTAATGCAGGATACGCTGATTCACTACGCCAACGGCGACAGCACGTATGCGTTCCACGGCGTGCTGGCGAATTTGCTTGCTGCGGAACGGACCATGGTTATTCAAGTGGATCCCATCCAAACTCCCGATACGAATCGTCAATTCAGCGTCTGCACGTACAACGGATGCTACCCGCTGCGTTCCGGCAGTTTCGAAATTCGCGAGTATTTCCCGGCGATGCTGCGCGACACGGTTTTTTCCATAGACATCTATAATTATGTCACGGATTGGAGTGCAGGTTTTCCCGGATCCGCGGACTCCGCTTTGTGGGGAGATTATACGGTTCAAGTTACCGTGTTCCCCGCGGACAACGCGGAAGAACAGACGGTCTATCGTCTTCATTTGGATGATCTCAATTCGGTCTCTATTCCAATGATTCGGCCGCGTGTTGCGGTAAAACCGCGCAGTTCGTGGCTCATCTCCAATTGAAATGATGAAGAGGATACGCGTTATGAAGACTCCTGTCGCGCTGCTTGTCGTGTTAACTTTCATAAGTTGTGCGGTTCCGTCGGTTCGCGCTGACGTCAGTGATTGGTCACTGATGGACACCCAGGGTGAAACCTTCCGCTTATCGGCTATAGGAGGAAGCAGCCCGGTGTTATTGCTCTTCTGGGCGACGTGGTGCGCGCCTTGCAAAAAAGAACTGAACGATCATAAAGAGTTGTTTGATTCCTTTACGGAAAAGGGAGTTACGGTTCTACTCGTTTCCGAAGACACGCAGCGCACGCAGTCGAAAGTGAAACCGTATGTGGAATCCAAAGGTTATTCATGGCAATGTCTGCTCGATACCAATGGGGAAGTTCTCAAGCGGTACGGCGGAACGTCGCTTCCCTATACGGTTCTGCTGGATAATGCCGGCAATCCAGTTCAAAAGATTCGCGGTGCTGTTCGGGATGCAAAAACACTATCGGCACAAATTGACGAACTTTTAGGCGCGCATGGTGAATAAGCATATCGCCATTCTTTTTATCGTATTTTCGCTGATGTTTGCCTCAGCGATGGCGGAAGAGTCTCCGCAAGTGCGTGTGGAAGGATCGAACGTCGCGCGTTATGATAACGGAGACGAGACGGATTCCCGTCGTCCTTCATCCGAATACCCGGACAACACGGTATCGCGGAGATACTTCGAGAATCGTCTGCGTCTGGATCTTTATCGCGGCAATTTCCGCGTGGGCGGCAGATTCCTCTATTTTCGACCGTCGAATGAGGATCAATTGCGCGACGGCCTGCAGGAAGAAAATCGCATAGACAAACGTTATCTTGAAGCGACGGTCTATCCGTTCAAGCTGCGCGCCGGACACTTCAGCGATCTGTGGGGTCATGGGCTTGCTTTGAGTGCTTTTGAAAACCGCGATCTCTATTTTGATTCGGAACTCGACGGCTTCCGCGCTGAATTGGAAAGTGAACCGCTCTTCGTCACGGCGCTTCGCGGCACGTCGCAGGAAGGACGTCTGGTGAAGAAGGCGGATGTTTCCGGTGCGCGGGTTAACCTGCGCTTTGCCGGACAGGGAATGGGATTCAATCACGTCACCGTAGATAGCGGCGCTTATCTGGAGACGAACGTCTCATCCATAGATTGGCGTTTTTCCCGTGGCATCGTCACCGTCTTCGGCGAGCGGGCTTGGAGTAAAGTGGTTCTTCATCGCGCTTCCTCTATAGGCCACGCGACGTATTTCGGCAGCGTTCTTTCCAATTGGGGATGGTCGCTCCTCTTAGAGTATAAGGATTACGATTACCATAGCGCAACGCCTTTCCAGAATCCCGCCGTCGTCTATCGGGAAACCGGCCCGCGCTTGCTTCAGGGGCGCGAACCGCATGTCATGAATATTCCGAATGAAGTCGGCTATCAGGCTGAATTGTCCGGGCAGCTTACGTCCACAACTTTTACAACCCTTCATTATAACCTCTCCAGTCGCCATCCGCGAAGAGACGTCAACCTTTTCAGTTTCTGGCAGGATATAATTCCTCTGCCGGTTCTGGAAGAGAAACATGCGCCCTATTGGGAATTGTTCGCCAGTGTCGAACAGAATCTGCCGCAAGACAGAACGCTCTTTCTGGAACTGGGCGCTAATGAAGAAGCGGCCACCGGTTGGCAGGAAAGAATGTGGGCGTGGCTTAAATTCTCCACTCCTTTCCGCACGTCGCAAGCGTTAGAGTTTGAAGCGGAAGCCTTGCGGGTAACCGAGCGCAATCGCAACGATAGAAAATTAACGGATTACCTTGTCGGACTGAGTTGGGACGACGGTCGCGGATTCTCGCTTGCCTTCCATCAGGAATTGACGGATGATAAGGAATTGGAGAAACGCGAAGGAAAAAGCTGGCCGTCAGTCGAAACAGCGATTTCCATCGGACGTGGCAAGCATCGCCTCATAGCCTTCTACGGTCGCGAGCGCGGCGGCTTGCGCTGTTCTAACGGTGTATGCCGTCAGGTTCAGGCCTTTACGGGTTTGCGGTTCACTTTGGAAAGTACGCTCTAACCGTGGCGCGTACCGATGATCCACGTCGTCATTTGCCGGGTGTGGATTCGATATTAAGCCATCCGGATCTGCAAAAGCAGATCACGGGCATGTCTCCGGAGTTTGTTGCGGCTGTGGTGCGGGACCTTTTGTCGGAAATGCGTCAGCATATACAGGACGGGGAAGGCGTTCCGTCTGTTGATGCAACCATTCGTGAAACAGTCAAGCGCGTCGCCGCCCTGCGGCAGCGCTCGCTTCGGCGCGTTATAAATGCGACCGGTGTGATTCTCCACACGGGATTAGGCAGAGCGCCGATGTCCTCTGAAATCGCCCGCGATGTAATAGATGCCGTCGGCTATTGCAGTTTGGAATTCGATCTCGAAAACGGCGAACGGGGAAATCGTCAGACTCATGTTCGGGATCTGCTCTGTCGTCTGACGGGAGCGGAATCCGCGCTGGTTGTGAATAACAACGCCGCCGCCGTCTTTCAGACTTTAAACGTGCTCGCTTATAAGCGGGAAGCGATTGTTTCTCGCGGGCAGTTGATTGAAATCGGCGGCAGCTTTCGCCTACCCGATATCATGGCTCGCTCCGGCGTGAAACTGGTTGAGGTCGGCACGACGAATCGCACTCGCTTAGAGGATTATGCGCAGGCCATAAGCCCGAAGACGGCTCTGTTGCTGAATGCTCATGCTTCGAACTACCGGATTGTCGGTTTTACGGAATCCGTCGCTATTGCCGCTTTGGCAGAGTTAGGTAAAAAGCACGAAATTCCGGTGATAGATGATATCGGCAACGGCTTGCTCTGGGATTGGACGTCGTTTGGTTTGCCCGCCGAACCGAATGCGCGCGAGAGCCTTCAGGCCGGAGCGGATCTGGTCTTAATGTCGGGCGACAAGGCATTGGGTGGATCACAAGCTGGAATTATTCTCGGTAAAGATAAATGGATCGCCCGACTCGAGAAAAGCCCGTTGGCTCGTGTATTGCGTTGTGACAAGCTGACTTTGGCCGCCCTGGCGGCTTCTCTGCGCTTGTATCTGGATCGGGCGCGTGTGGCGGAAAAAGTTCCTGTTTGGCAGATGCTGACGGTGGATCGCGCAACGCTGCAGGAACGAGCGACCCGTGTTCGCGATAAATTGGCGCCCCTCGCAAATTGGACGATTCTGGAAATCCGCGATAGTGAATCAGAGACCGGATCGGGTACATTGCCTGCTGTGATGCTGCCGAGTGTGGCGGTGTGCGCCGTTCCTCGCGGCCTAACCGCCGGTGTTTGGGCAAGCAAATTGAGAGATGCCGAAATTCCGGTGATCGGAATCGTACGGCAAAATACGTTTTGGATGGACATGCGCACGATATCGGACTCGGATGAGCACGATCTGGTCCGAATGATCGAATCTGTGCTGAAAAGGGGGTGATCCGCTCATGCGATATTTCCTTCTCTTGGCTGTGGTTCTTTGCATGGCATTCGAAGGGTCCGCCGCTCATGTGGAGTGGCTCACGGTGGACGGCGCGATTGGGCCGGTAGCCCAAAAAATCATTGCGGAAGGCTTGAAGCGCGCGGAAGAGTCGCATGCCGAAGCGCTGGTCATTGAAATGGATACGCCGGGAGGCTTGCTGTCCACGACGCGCCTCATCTGCCGTGATATTCTTGCGGCGAAAGTGCCTGTTGTCGTGTACGTGTCCCCATCCGGAGCGCGCGCGGGTTCGGCGGGTGTTTTTCTGACTATGGCCGCGCATGTTGCGGCAATGGCGCACGGTACGAACATCGGGGCGGCACATCCGGTGGGAATTGGCGGCGTCGGTTCCGACAGTTCGAAGACGATGTCGGACAAAGTGACGAATGACGCGGCCGCTTTTGCCCGGACGCTCGCCGAAAAGAATCATAAAAATGTGGAATGGGCCGAACGTGCCGTTCGCGAAAGCATCTCGGCTACGGAAACGGAAGCCCTGGCGCTCGGTGTCGTGGACTTTATCGCCGCTTCCCGCGACAGCTTATTGCTGCTTCTGGACGGCAGAGTGGTTACCGTTGACGGCCGGACGGATACGTTGACCACGGCCAGTGCCGGAATTTCCGAGACTCGACTCAGTCTGCGGCTGCGGATCCTTTCGGTGATCGCGGATCCCAATGTGGCATACATCCTTCTCCTGTTGGGCATCTACGGCCTCTTCTTCGAACTGTACAATCCGGGTGCCATTTTACCCGGCATTGTTGGAAGCCTTTCCATCATTCTGGCTTTTTACAGTCTGCAACTGCTCCCGTTAAGTTGGGCGGGTCTGCTGCTGATTCTTTTAGGAATAATTCTCTTTCTCCTTGAAATAAAGGTGACCAGTTACGGGCTGCTGAGCATTGGAGGAAGCATCGCCATGATTCTCGGATCGCTGATGTTGTTTGAACCGCATAAGACCGGGATTCGCGTGGGATTGGATGTCATAATTCTTGCAACAATCGTAACCGGGCTATTCTTTGTCTTTGTCGTCGGCATGGGTTTACGCGCGCAGCGGAAGAAAATATCCACCGGAAAAGAAGGACTGATCGGCGAAACGGGTGTGGTTGCGGATACGGAACTGAAAAAGAATAAAGTTCAGGTGCATGGCGAATGGTGGGATGCGCGGAGTGATTCTCCGCTTCAACCCGGAATGAACGTACGGGTTGTGGCGGTTGACGGTATGACGCTGAAAGTCGAACCGCTTGCGAAATCCGATTAATTGTGTTGCCCGAACATAAGAAAGGGAGGCGATTATGTTGCCGTTTTACGTTTTTCTGCTGGTCTTTGTTGTGTTCATTTTGGCGTCTGCCGTACGCATTCTCAACGAATATGAGCGAGGCGTTATCTTTCGTTTGGGCCGCTGTATTGGGGCAAAAGGGCCAGGCTTGATCCTGCTGATTCCGATTGTGGATCGCATGGTGAAGTGCAGCCTGCGCACGGTGGTTTTCGATGTGCCGACGCAAGACATTATCACCCACGACAACGTGTCTATGCAGGTCAACGCGGTGGTCTATTTCCGCGTGCTCGATCCGCAAAAATCCGTAATTGAAGTAGAAAACTTTTTATTTGCCACGAGTCAAGTCTCGCAGACTACCCTGCGCAGCGTGCTCGGCCAAGTGGATTTGGATGATTTGCTCGCGCGTCGGGATAAAATCAATGATCAACTACAGACGATTATTGATCAACAAACCGAACCGTGGGGTGTAAAGGTCGCGCTCGTGGAAGTGAAGCATGTGGATCTGCCGCAGGAGATGAAGCGCGCCATGGCCCGTCAAGCGGAGGCGGAACGCGAACGGCGCGCGAAAGTTATTGCGGCGGATGGTGAACGTCAGGCGGCCGATAAGCTCACGGAAGCGGCGGCGATAATCGAACAGCATCCGGTCGCCATTCAACTCAGATTTCTCCAGACGCTGGTCGAGGTGGCGTCGGAAAACAATTCGACCACCATATTCCCTGTTCCGATTGATCTGCTCGGGCCGCTTCTGAAAAAATGACAAATTCGCATTAGAATAAGGATCGAATAAATCGGATGCGATCCAAAAGAAAAAGAAAGTCTTCCCGCCGCTCGACCATCGCCGCTCTGAACGTCTTTCTGGCGGTGCTGCGTTTCGGTGCGCCGCTGGTCATTATTGCGGCGGTCGCCTTTTGGCTCATTCTATATCGCCAAGCGCCAACCGGATCCCTGTGCGTCACGTCATCCGTACGCGGTGCCGAAATACTTGTGGATGGCGTTCAAACCGGTTATGTCACCGACACGACTATCGTGATCCCGCTGGGACGACGCATCATTACCGTTCGCAAGAATGGTTTTGTCTCGGATCCGGAGTTCGGTGTTGCGGAAATTCGTAGTGATGTTACGGGACGCCTTTCTTTTGATTTACGCACCGTTGTTCTGAACGTAAAAACCGATTCGATTCCGCCGCTGCCGAAACGGCTTGCAGAGAAAACCGGTACGGGTGAGCCCTATCACGTGATATCACCGGGCGCTCCCCGGCCGGAACGGCGTTTTGTTGACTTCGCCGAAGATGTGCCCCGGACTTCTTACTCTGCAAAATCGCCGGTCCGAACCGAAACCGCGGACTCCATGTCGCTGGCGGCGATCAGGCTGGAACCTCCCGTTTCCATCGGCATTCAAGGGACGCAGGTCACGGTGACTTCCGTGGTCGATGGTGCGGAAATCCATGTCAATGGGGCGCCGACACCCCGCATCACTCCCTATACGTTTAAAGGGCTTGATCGCGGCTTCTACACGTTTCGCGTAAAGAAGGAAGGCTTCACGTCTCAACCGGACAGCGTCAGTGTCTCCTTGGATCACGACTTCCAAAGCGAGCTGATTTCGTTCGAGGTGCAACCGGATTCCACGATTCCGCAGCCCTCATTGACTATAAGCACGACACCGCTGGCGGCTGCGTTTCGTTTAAACGGTAAACCGGCCGGAGTGGGGAAGACCACGGTGGATCCCGGTTTCGGCGCCCATCGCATTGAGTTTGCCGAAGCGCCCGGCTATAAAACTCCCGCTCCTGTATCCGTCACTCTTACTGCCGACGCGCCGCAATCGGACATCACGGGTATATACGAACGCTTGACCGGCGATGCCTTCGTTGCTGTCCGTTCCGGTGAAGAGGGTTCGAATCTTGACGGCGGCATGTTGCGGGTCTTTGTGGACAATGAATTGATTTTAGATGGCGCCAAGCAGAGATTCGACGCCGCGCTGATTGGGAAGGTTTTATCGGGAAAACGTCTGGTTCGCATTCAATATGGAGATCTGGTATCCGAGATCCATGTGAATACGGTGAATGGTTACGTATCCGAAATCACGTTGCGGCAGGAAACTTTCTTCAGTAAACGGAAATTGCGGCTCCGTGAAAAGTCTTCGATTCCACTGGAACAGTGGGAAGAAAAAACGGGGAAAATGATCGTTCTGCGCGCGAATTGAGTCTGCGCCCGCCGTTTTCCTTTTCCCGGATGAGCGATGAAAGAACGGCTGCAAAAAATTATTGCCGAACGCGGCTTGGCTTCGCGCCGCCGCGCTGAAATACTCATTCGTGAAGGCCGTGTTTCGGTGAACGGTTGTGTTCTATCTCAATTAGGCTCGACCGCGGATCCGGAGCAGGATGAGATACGGGTAAATGGCCGACGGCTGCCGCAGTCGCGCGCGCCTCGTGTTCTCGCTCTCCATAAACCGGTCGGATATGTTTGCACTTGCCGGACAAGCCGCGAACGGGGTACATCCGTTCTGAATCTGGTGCCGAATGATCGTCGGTATTTCCCGGTCGGAAGACTGGACATGAACAGCTCCGGACTTCTTCTGCTGACCGACGACGGTAGTCTGGCGCAGCGATTGTCACATCCCCGTTATGGAGTCCGCAAGGAATACCGCGTCCGTACGGGCAGCCCGGTGAGTCCGCCGCAAATTCACACGTTGCGCGAAGGCGTTCCTTTGGAAGAAGGACTTGCCAAAGTAATCGGTGTTTCGCGTCTGTCGAAATTATATTATCGCGTCATTCTTGCGGAAGGAAAAAAACGTCAAATTCGCCGTATGTTCGAAGCGTTGGGTGTGCGCGTGACGGCGTTGGAGCGAATCCGCATTGGCGGCTTGTTGCTGGGCGATCTTCCTCCCGGAAAATGGCGGGAGCTCAATTCATCTGAAATTTCCCGCCTTTTGTCTCAAGATTCTGATCCTGCAGATTCATAATTGCTTGTGAGGCACCGATGTATCTGGTAGACGAAGAGAATCACATTATCCATGATATGTCGTTCGTAAAATACGAATGCCAGATCAAAAAAATACCCGAGGACAAGAAGCGGAAGATCCATACTCTCGATCAGGTCAAACGTATGGTGGATTCCAATCATCGCCCGCAGTACAACGGCTGTCGGTGGTGTTTGGCGGAGTATCATATGTTCGATATGACGAGTATTTTTGGTCGTTGACGCATGTCGCGAATCATCGTCGGCACCGCGGGTCATATAGATCACGGTAAATCCGCTCTGGTTAGAGCACTCACGGGCGTGGATCCGGATCGCCTTCCGGAGGAAAAAAAACGCGGCATTACCATTGATCTTGGCTACGCGTTCCTCGATGAGGTGGCGGCGATAATTGATGTTCCGGGACATGAACGCCTGATCCGGAACATGGTGGCGGGGGCGTCCACGATTGACTTTGCCGTGCTCGTAGTGGCTGCCGATGATGGAATCATGCCGCAAACCACGGAACATTTGCATATTCTGCGCTTGCTTGGCGTGCGTTGCGGCGTGGTGGTTATGACCAAATGCGATACGGTGGATTCGGATTGGTCGAACCTCGTTCAGGATCAAATCCATGAGGCCGTAGCAGGAACTTTCCTGATGGACGCTCCGGTGTTCCGGGTGGATTCGATATCCGGAAAGGGTATTCCCGAATTTCGGGAATGGTTGATTCACGAATTGACTTCACTTCCTCCGCGCGATGATCGCGGAGTATTTCGTCTTCCGGTGGATCGTGTTTTTGTCTTGAAAGGCCGCGGCACGGTAATTACCGGAACGGTTCTCTCGGGAAACGTGCAGAAAGATACCCGCCTCGCAGTCTTGCCGGGCGGGTTTGATGTTCGTGTGAAAAAAGTGGAATCGCACGGCTGCGAAGTCAGCGCCGTCTCGCCGGGTCAGCGTACCGCTCTCAATCTGGTGGGGGATACGGAGCGTCTGGAACGCGGCTGCACATTGACTGTTCCCGGAGCTCTCCAAGAGACCACGCGTCTTAAAATCGTTTTGGAACTGCTTCCGTCGGTTGCGCCGTTAAAAGAACGTCAGCGCGTCCGTTTTCTGATCGGTACGCAGGAAGTAATCGGACGCGTGCAGATTCTGGAAGCGTCGGCGCGTGTGTGTTATGCGGTTCTTTTTCTCGAGTCAGCGGTTGTGGCCGTGTGGGGGGATCGTTTCGTACTGCGTCGCTACTCGCCGCTGGAAACGTTGGGTGGAGGTATGGTTCTCGAGCCTTTTTCCTCTTCGATAACGGTAAAAAATAAGCTGAACGAGATCGGCTTCGCCAAAGAACTCCATACCAGCACCGTGCCGGAAGCCGTCCACGTGTTTTTAAAGTGGCGCGGAGCCAGTGGTTTGTCCGTAGATTCGCTCGCTGTATCTTTCGGCATGTCGCCTGCTATGCTTCATCAAAGCTGGACGGGCGAAGGCTTGCCGGAGGTACAGACCATTGGCGGTTATGTGCTTCCGTCCAGCCGTTTGCGGATTTTGCAGGAGATACTGATCTCGCATGTGGCCGGATTGCATGAAAAAAATCCGGATAGTCCGGGCTTCAGCCGTACGGATGTAATGCCTTCCGGTTTCAGCGGTGTCCCTGATATTGTTCTCGATCATCTCGTGCAGACATTAATTACGGCCGGCACTTTGCAAAAGGACGGCGCTGTATTCCGCGATCCTCGGAAGCAAATCGTGATTGCTCCGCTGCAGCAGGATATCAATCGTGCCGTCCTTTCCCTCGTTAAAGACGGCAAATTCACGCCTCCGTCCGCTTCAGTGATTGCGGAGACGCTGCACTATCCGTCTTCCGACGTTGAACGTACGCTGGTCTTGTTGGATAAATTAGGTCAGGTGCGGCGGTTGAGTCTGGATCTTTTCTTTGAATCGGATATTTTTAACTCCGCAATAGCGGCAATTCGTGAGCATTTTCTCCATGCGCAGCAGCTCACGGTTTCGGATGCCGTCCGGATTCTTGCTTCGTCGCGGAAATACGTTGTGCCGTTCCTCGAACATCTCGATTCTCTTGGAATCACGGCGCGCGACGGTTCGGTTCGCGTTAAGGGACGGAAATATTAGTTGATGCGGCGAAGGAAGTGCGTGCACCATGACCGATTCCGGCAAATTATTTCCGTGCAAAGAATCTTGGAATGTGGATGGCGCTCAGCCGCACGTGACCCCATGGTCGCCTTTTATAATAACTGTTTTCGTGATCGGCTTCGGATTGCGTCTCTTTTTTCTTTTTTCTGTTCCGGTGGGCGGGCCGAGTCTGCCCGGGCGTCTTTCGGCTTACAATGACGAAGCGGCTCACGCGAATTATGTTCTGCATATTTTAAAGACCGGACGGCTGCCCGCGCATGTTGAATCCATTCAGGAGCAAAATGCGCTCGCGCGGGCGCAATTCGAAAACTATCAGCCGCCGCTTTTTTATTGGGGAGTGGCCGCCCTATGCGGAATGTTGGGTTGTCATTCGGTGGATGCGGTTACGTTTGCCGGACGCGCCGTGTGTATTCTCATTTGGATCGGCCTCGGCTTCGTCATGTTTCGGATCGCGCGTCTGCTTGCGCTGAATCAATCCGCGTTCATGGCTATTGCCGCTGTTTGGGCGTTGAATGGAACATTCGTCCGATATACGGTCACATTATCCAACGATGCGCTCTTTTGGCTATGGGTAGGATGTGCGGTCTGGATTGCGATAGCGGCGCGTACTACGCTAAATTCTCGACGTTGCTTGCTGCTATTGGGTCTGGTCTCGATCGTTGGTCTGTATACAAAGCTGACTTTTCTGCTTCTTCTGCCGCTCGCGCTGTTTGTATATGACCGGCGAAACAAAGGAAAGTCTGTCGCGGGTTTGGCGATCATCTATGGTATGATTTTTCTTGCCACGCTCCCGGTTTGGCTCAGAAATATTCATGAATTCGGCGGCTGGCTTCCTCTCGCGGCAGGCTTCGGATCCCCCGTATGGCAAGTCCCCGCACTCGATTTTCTGTCCTTTGCGATGCGTTCATTCGTATTTCCATGGAGTGAATTCTGGCAGGGATTTATCGGTCTGCTTTTCTTTTTACCGGCATGGGTGTTCTTGGCTTGGTCATTTTCTGTAGAGTGGAAAAAGCATCGCTTCGAACGTCAACCCGTTTTCGCGGTGGTGCTGGGCTTGTCCTTGCTGGGATTTCTCTGGCTCAATCTGCGATACCATCAGGCTGAGGCGCGATATCTCTTTGCCGCATGGCCTGCGCTGTGTGTCGGGTTCTGCCGCCTGCCTTCGTTGGGATGCCGCTGGATATTTGCGGCGGCAATGCTTCTGCCGTATGGACTGCTTTTTCTTCCAAGGTGATGATGCATAGTGCTTGAACAGCTGAAAAACCTTACTCGCGACTCGATCATTTATGGAGTCGGGCATATTACAACCCGGCTCCTCACGTTTCTTTTATTGCCGTACTATAGCTACACGCTGCTGCCTGCCGAGTACGGTGAATTGACTCTCTATTTCCTTTTCATCGGCGTTGCGCAGGCGTTTTATTTTTACGGTTTGGATATCGCCTACCTTCGCTATTTTACTCTGTCCAAAGAACCGGAAGCGCGCCGCGGCGTCACCGGTACGGCCGTAATCACGGCGTTGGTCAGCACGACCGCGCTGTCCCTGCTCATCATCCTGTGTGCCAAGCCCATCGGACGGCTCGTGGTGAGTAATCCGACGCAGCCGGATTTAACATCGCTGATGATTGTTCTATGCTCCGGTATTCTTTTCTTCGACACGTTGTCCACGTTTCCGTTTCTGCTTCTTCGCGGCACGCTCAAGCCTCTCCATTTTACGTCCGTAAAAATGCTGAACGTGGCCGTGAATATCGGACTGAATATCTGGTTTGTCGGATCGCTTGATTTGTCCGTGTTGGGTGTTCTCTGGGCCAATTTGATCGCCAGCGCCGTCACGCTTATAGTGCTCTTGCCGGTAATCCTTCGGCAAACTGCGTTTCGTTTTGATCGCAGTCTTGCCCGTGAAATGATCCGTTTCGGATTGCCGAATGTTCCGACTTACTTGTTCGTCATGATTATCGAGCTTGCAGATCGTAAAGTGCTGGAAATTTATCGCGGTTTGGAGGAGTCCGGTCTTTACAGTGCCGGATATAAACTCGGCATGTTCATGGCAGTGGTGACAGGGGCCTTTCGTTTTGCTTGGCAGCCGTTCTTCCTTTCCCATGCTGCGGACAAGGATGCGCCGAAGCTTTTTGCGCGCGTTATGACATACTATCTGCTGGTTACGGCAAGTCTGTTTATTGCGCTGTCGTTCTTTGTTGAACCGCTGATTCATTTCCGTTGGCCCGGCATCGGCTACATCATTGAACCCCGCTATTGGGCGGGGCTTGCCGTTTTTCCGATTATTCTGTTGGCGCACGTTTTCGACGGCGTTTATGCCAATTTGATGGTAGGTGTTTATCTGAAAAAACTCACGTCCAAGCTTCCTCTGGTCACCGGCGTCGCTGCGGCGTTTACCGTAGCGTTGAATATTGTCCTCATTCCCGAATACGGCATGATGGCTGCGGCGTGGATCACGTTGTTTGCATTTGTGCTGGAAGTCATTCTTCTCTGGTTTGCGATCCGAAAATATTATCATGTTCCGTATGAGTGGATTCGCATCGTGAAATTGTTTTTAGCCACGGCCTTAATTGCCGGTTTGGGTCTTTTCTTTCGATTCGATGCACTCTGGTTCCGCTGGATTCTGCTCTTGTTTTTCCCCGTCCTGCTGATCGTGTTCGGTTTCTTTAATGAGCGTGAACGCTTTTATTTGCGTAAAATGATTCTGCGAAAATGAAGATTCTGTATATTTCTCCGGAGCATGTTTCCGGCACATTATCACTGTTTAAAGCAGGTCATGAACGCCGCGGCGATGTGTGTCGGTACGTCACGTTTTGGCACAGTCGCTGGGATTTCCCGGATGATATTTGCCTGAATCTTCCTATGATGCCCGATAAATCGTGGGTTGTTGAAATCCGCAAGTTATTTCATTCGCTGCGGCCCCGAAATACGTCAGCGGAGCGAAACGGAGTTCGTTGCTGGAATCCCGGATGGATCGAGCGCGGCTTGTTTCGGATCCGTGATGCGTGTCTTCGCAGCCGAATCGAAAGTGCCATATATACTCACCGGCTCGATCAATTCGATATCATTCATCTGGATGGCGGATTGGATTTCTCCCGCGATGCGCGATTTGTTCGAAAGCAAGCCGGAGCGGGGAAGAAGATCGCCTGTTTCTATCATGGCTCCGATTTGCGTGAACGAGGCGTAATTCCTCCGGTGGATGATGCAGTCGGACTTCGGCTTACCAGCGAGTGGGATCTCCTCGAGATGGATTCGCGCCTGCGCTATCTGTATCTGCCGTTCGACGAGTCAGCCTATGCAGAGCGATCATACCGTTTCCATTCGCCGCTTCGAATCGGGCATGCGTCTCGCAATCGTTTTAAAGGTACGGCGTTTGTCGAAGCTGCCGTGCGAAGAATCGCGCGAGACATTCCAGTTGAACTGGTTCTGATCCGCGATATGCCGCACGATCAGGCGCTTCGTCTGAAGCAGGAATGTGATATCTTTGTGGATCAGCTCACGAATGAAGGCGGCTGGGGTTACGGAATGAGTTCGGTGGAGGCGTTGGCTATGGGGATGCCCGTTGTCACGAATATCCCGAAGAAAATGCTCGAGAGAATCGGACCGCATCCCTTTGTGCAGGCGGATACCGCTGACGTTGCGGACGTGCTTATATCGTTGATTCGCGATGAGAATCACTGCCGGGTGCTTGCCGCCGCCGGGCAAAAATGGGTCCGCGAGCGTCATGATGTGAATGCCGTCATGGATTGCCTTTACCGTTACTATCGCGAGGTCGGATGGCTCCCCACCAACTAACCCTCAGCGTAGTGGTCATTTCCTGGAACCAGTGCCGGTTTCTTCAAAGGCTTGTCGAGCAGTTGATCGCGCAGGAATTCGATAAAAATCGCTTTGATATTATCGTGGTGGACGATGGTTCCACGGACGGCTCTCGAGAATGGCTCGGTTCCTGCGACCCGTCACGGGTTCGCTCGATTCTCGGCAAAGAAGATCGCGGCAGAGCCGCATCCCGCAATGCGGGCATCCTTGCCTCAAACCGGGATGTCATCGTGATGATTGACGGCGATCACACGATCAATCCCGATTTTCTTTTCATCCACGCCGAACGCCATGAACGGGAGCGTTGCGTGATCGTCGGAAAATCCGATTTCGTGGATCATCCCGATTATCGTGCGCTGAATCACTATTTGAACAATGGCGGCGCCGTAAAACTGCCGCGGAACGCGAAGCTGCCCGGACGCTACTTCTTAACCCGTAATTGTTCCGTTCCTCGCGATTTGCTTCTTTCTATCGGTTTGTTCGATGAGAGTTTTCGCCGCTGGGGCGGGGAGGACCTTGACCTCGGAGTGCGTCTCGAAAAATCCGGCGTTCCGATTTACGGTGAACCTCGTGCGCTCGCCGTTCATCATCATCTTCGTCCGCTGGATGCCCTGTTGGAGCAGTTATACGATTTTGGTGTGGATGCGGTCCCTCTGTTGCTGTC
This sequence comes from Candidatus Zhuqueibacterota bacterium, assembly GCA_003818605.1. Lineage (GTDB taxonomy): Bacteria > Electryoneota > RPQS01 > RPQS01 > RPQS01 > RPQS01. Next base: position 33,743 of record RPQS01000027.1, read on the forward strand.
GAAGCATCCGCAATTGTATTCGGAAATGAAACTCGATCGTATCGTTGCCCGCCCCGGCGAAAGAGTGTTATGCGGCCGCAGCGGAATATTTTACATTTATCGCTGTTTGCTATGCGCCGCGATCTATCATTCCATTCGCGGATTGGCCCTGCTGTTTCGGCGGCGTCGTTTGCCGCGCATTCTATTCGATTACCTTCATTTCCGCCAATACGCGCTCGGTTACCTGAGTGCGCTAAGACGATCAGGATGAAAAGATGACCAAACTGATTGACGGCCGCGATATAGCGAAGCGGATCCACTCCGAAGTGCAGTCCGAAATCCAAAACCTGCGTGAAAGCAAGGGCATATCGCCCGGTTTGACCGTCGTCTTGGTGGGGGATGATCTCGCCTCGCAAAAATATGTCTCTTCCAAAGCGAAAGTCAGCGCTAAATTGGGCATGTCCTCCGCCATCGAGACTCCTCCCGCTGATATTTCCGAAGCGCAGCTTTTGAAGATCCTTGATCGTCTGAATGCCGATCCGAACGTGCATGGAATTCTGGTTCAACTTCCCCTCCCGATGCACATCAATCCTCAGCATATTATCGAACGCATTGATCCCCGTAAAGACGTAGACGGCTTGCATCCCATGAATGTTGGTCTGCTCTGTATGGGGAATCCCCGCTTTATTCCCTGCACTCCGTTCGGTATTTGCGAACTCATGGCTCGTTCCGGGCTTTCGATTGCGGGAAAGGAAGTGGTCATTTTGGGGCGATCCAATCTGGTCGGTCGTCCGCTTTCGATTCTTTTCTCGTCCAAGAGCCGATATGGCAACGCTACGGTCACGCTTTGTCATTCGCAAAGCGGTGATCTGAAATCCGTTTGTCGGCGCGCGGATGTTCTTGTTGCGGCGATCGGAAAACGTAAATTCGTTACAGTGGATATGGTCAAGCCGGGCGCTGTAGTCATTGATGTCGGAACCAATCCGCCCGAACGGGAAGGTGGTCCGATCTGCGGCGACGTGGATTTCGAAAACGTGTCGCCGGTCGTATCCATGATTACGCCGGTGCCCGGTGGCGTAGGTCCTATGACCATTGCCATGCTCATGAAGAACACGTTGCTTGCGGCGCGCCTCCAATGTTGAGTCCGGTGCATCGTCTTTTCCTATGACATCCGTGCGGACATTTTCCATTCGCGATTTGCTGGATTCAGCCGATCCGTACGCCGCCTCTTCACAATGGGATTTCGATGCGCACCGTCGCGCGGCTTCGCAGATGATGCGCAAATATAAAACATATCAATCTGAAATTCCGCTTCAGGCTTCACTGCGGATTAACGGGGAAGAGATTATAATTCACGGTCGTCTGGACGGCATTCATCGCGCGCGAAATCAAATTGTAATTTATGAGATCAAGCCCGTATCCGGCAATCCGGCGCAGTGGCGGAATCATCCGGCTATAATCTCTGCGCGGCGGCAGTTGATGCTATACGCGGATCTGGCGAGACAAGCTCAATCGTGTTCTTTGCGCAATTCGGAAATCGGCGGCGCCCGGCTTATTCTGGTCGGTGAACGGGGACGCAGCGCTATCGAGGAAGTTGATGTCTCGCGTTCGCAAGGGCTGCTCGCCGCGCGCGTTGCGTCATATCTGTCTTTATTGTGCGCGCGGCAGAGACGGTGTTTTCCATATGATGCCATCCTCGGGTTTATTCATGCGGATGCGGATCAGGATCGTCCGTTGCAGGCTGCTGCGTGGCGCGAGCTCGGCAATTCCGAAGATGACAGGCTGCTGCTTTCCATGCCGCCCGGCAGCGGAAAAACTCGCGTCGCAGTCCGCTGGGCTTTGTGCAGCGCGGGTCGAAAGCAACTTCCTGTTGTTTGGCTAACCACGAAAGTGCGCGGACGCGACGAAGTGCTTCTTGAATTGGATCGCTATCGGAATGCCGGAATTCCGTTGCGCATTCTTTGGAAAACGTCTCGAGAGCGCCGCTGCGAATGTGCCCGCCCCCATCCCGATTGCCCGATGAGTCGCGAAACACAGGACCGGTTGTTCTGGCACGGATGCGCTGAATTAACGGAGCGTGATTCCTGGACGGATTCGGATATACACGAGTATGCGCAAGCGCATCGGCTCTGCTCGCATGAGCTGCATCGTTGTCTGGAATCTCTCGCGGATGTAATGATCGCCGACCTGAATTACATCATTGATCCTTCATCCATCAAAGCGCGACGGGCAATTCTCGTTCTGGATGAAGCTCAAAACGTTTCGCTGCGCGTTCGCGAACGGCTGCAAGTGGCAATCACCCGCGACAATGTGAATGACGCATGGCGAAGGCTTCCCCCTTCTGTCCGCCGGAATTTCTCGCTGCGTAACGACCAAGAGTCCGGTGAATGCATGAATCACGGCCAATTAACCGGGAAATATCAGGACTTCTGCGAAGCGCTTCGCTTGTACGGCGTTTTCACCCCCGAATTCTCTTTGTTGGACCGGATCCTCAGACACGGACAGGAGTTTCCCGGGAATTTGGCCGTGGCATGGTGCCGCTCGGATCCGCAGCCCGCGCTGGTAGCGTCCCTCTTGCAAACGGATCCTTATCTCGCGACGATGCTTCGACCTTTTACGGCTTGGCTTGCCTTAAGTGGTTCGCTCCCCGCCGATATCGGCGTTCGACATATTCTTTTTCCGCCGGCGCGGACTTGTGCGTGTGTGGATGTTCCGACAAGCGTTGTTCCTCCCGTCTGCATTGTGCCGTTGCTGGATTTCAAGCATCCGCTCTTGAAAAGTGATCACAACACAGCGGTAAAAAGTCTGCTGCAAATCCGTAAAAAGATGTCGCCGACTGTAATCGTTTTCGGACAAAATCGCGCTTCCAATGAAGTGTTGTCCGCCATGCTCCAGGCGCGTGGTTTTACGGTGATGCTCGATGAAGACGTTGATGAAGATTGGTCGCGTGCCGCGTTTATCCGCCCGGATTTCTTGTTTGTGGCTCCCGGCGGCTCTCTTGCCGAGGCGGTTAATCCGCCCGCGGCTTTATTGACCGGTGCGGTGGTTCTGTCTCCCGGCTTTCATCCGCGCGATGTCTTCGATGAGTTGCGTCGCGCGTATCGCGTGCAGAATGCGGATGAATACTGCGAAGATGAAAACGATTGCCGCGCGAGTTTCGCTCATGCCGTATCGCGTATTATTCAAGCGGTCGGCCGGGTACAAAGAAATCCGGAGGATGCGAAACCGGTGTTTCTTTTGAATAAGGATTTTGCGGATAAGCATTATATGAATGCATGGCCGGCCCATTGGTATAAAAATAATCCGCAGGAAATGCTGTGCGTTGACATAAACGAAGCTCTGCAAAAGGTCGCAGGTTATGCGCGCGCGAACTGACTTTATTGTTTTTATTCTTGTAGTTGCGTTTGTTTTCGGTGTATATTTTTATACGTCCGCCCCGGGGCTTGGTTTGGTGGATTGCGGGGAACTGACCACGGCGGCGCAGACGCTTGGTATCGTCCATCCCACCGGTTATCCTCTTTATTTGATTCTTGGCCGTCTCTGGTTGGGTGTGAATATGTTCGATGCCGCTCGTGGCATGGTCGTCTTCTCCTGCGTGCTCAGCGCATTGGCTTGTGGATTTTTGGCGCTCTCCGGCATCCGTTTCTTCATGCAGAATGAAACAAAGTCCAGTGGCTTCGCGTTCGCTCTGATCGCCGCGGTTTCGATGACGTTTGCTCTGTCTCCGACCGCGTGGAAAGCCGTCAGCTTTGCGGAAGTCTATCCGTTAACTTGGCTGATCGCTTCGATTATTTTGTGGGCTGCCGTTTCTGCTGTAAATGCTCCCGGGTCGCAAGCCGTGCGTTTGACACTTCTCTCCGCGTACCTTTGGGGTTTGTCTTTCGGAAATCATTTTACGATCCTCTGGTTTGCGCCGATTGTCATTTACGGTGTTCTGAAAACCGCGCGAAATGCGATTTCCCCCTGGACAATTTTAGGTTTATGCGCCGCAGTGTTCACCGTGGGTTTTTCGATCAATCTCTACCTTCCGGTTCGCAGTTCCGTGCAGCCGCTTTTGGATTGGAGCGATCCGCAAACTTGGGACGGCCTCGTCCGTCACCTGACCGCTTGGCAGTATCGAGTCTGGATGTTTAAAGGAAGCTTCGCTCAGTTTCTGCAAAAACTGATTTCCTATATCGGGACCGTGCCGAAAGATATCGGTTGGGGATTGACTGTACTGGCCGCGATTGGTTTATGGTATGCGTGGCGCCGCAAAGAATGGCTGATCTGGTGCGGATTGGCTGCTTGGATACTCGGCGCGGCCTATAATCTGAACTACGATATTCCGGACATAGACACGTACTTTCTTTCCCTTTACGGGCCGGTCGCCTTTATTGCCCTTTATGGGTTATATCGAGTCTGTCGGCAAATGTCGGACAAGATATCGGATCAAACCGTTCGCCTGTTTTCTTTTGCGATTCTGATTGTCGCCTTGCCTTTATCGAGTTTTGCTGTATCGCGGTCAAGTGCCGTCCAGTCGTCTAATCGTTTCGCGCGAAGTCTGTCTGTAGAAATTCTCCGGGCTCTTCCGCAGCATGCGCTTGTGATTCAGGGCAACTGGGATATACAAAGCCCGGTTATTTATTTACAGAATGTGGAGAGGCTGCGTGACGACGTCGTCATGCTGGATCTGAATCTGCTGCAGCGGCCATGGTATGTGCGTCAGGAGATGCGCGCTCATCCTGATGTATTCGCGGATTGTGAAAAAGAGGTTGCCGCATTTATGCGGGAAGTTGCTCCGTTTGAAGCGGGAAAGCCGTTTATTTCGCAGCGCATTGAGTCTGCGTTCTTGACGATGGTCAATGGAATCATTTCCCGGCAGATGGCGCACCGTCCGGTCTACGTGCGTGATATGCAAACCTACGGTCATCCGGGAATCGCCGCGGATCTGTCTAAAACACCGGGAGCTTATTTCCTGAAAGTCGGCGAAACATCTTCCGCAGCGGATCCGGTCTTGAATTCCGACAACATCAAGCGCGGGATGACTACTTTTAACGAACGGGAACGTCTTTTACTGACCGAATGTGCTCTGTCTACTGCGATGCGCGGCATGTATGCGCTCCGTGTTGGTGATGTTCCGACGGCGGAATTGTCGGTGCGCATGGCCAATGAATTGGCAGGTGATGATCCGCGCATCAGGGAATACGTGAAAAGCGCCGAACTGCGATTGAATGAGTTAAAAACAGGATTATGAAAAAAGTCTTTCTCGCGGGAATCGGCGGCATCGGCATGGCTAATGTAGCCGCTTTGCTCAAAGAAGGCGGATACGATGTCGGCGGATCCGATGCGAATATCTACGAACCAGCCGCCTCGGTTTTAAAGCGCGCCGGCATTGAACCCTTGACTCCGTACTGTGCGGATAACATTCCCACAGACGGCACTCCGGTTATCATCGGCAATGCGCTCTCGCGGGGGCATGCCGAAGTCGAGGCCGCTCTCGATGCACATGTGCCAATGTACTCCTTTCCGGATTTTCTTAATCGTTTCGTAATGTCGCAAAGACCGGTCATGACTGTGGCCGGTACGCACGGCAAGAGCACGACCACGGCCTGTCTTGCTCATCTGCTCGATTCAGCGGGACTGCATCCCGGCTTTTTGATCGGAGCGATGCCTTTAAATTGGCCGGTGGGTGCGTGCTGGGGTGGGGTGGAGGCTCCTTTCGTTCTGGAAGGGGATGAATACGATTGTGCCTTCTTCGACAAGCGTTCCAAGTTTCTTCATTATTTTCCGCGGATACTCATTCTGGGAAAAGTGGAATACGACCATGCCGATATTTTTCCGACTCTTCAGGACATGCTGTTGTCTTTCGAACGGCTGATTCGCATCATTCCGCGCGGCGGTGCTATTGTATATTACAGCGACTGTGAAGCCACATGCCGTCTGGTCGAAAATGCGCCATGTCGTAAAATAGCCGTCGGCTCTACTGCTTCTTCGGATTGGCAGTTGCTGCCCGATATACGGGGCTTGGCATTCCGTGATCCCGACGGCAAGCAGCAAAGCTGTGATTTCTCTCTTCCCGGTCAGCACAACAGACTGAACGGTTTAATGGCCCTCGCCGCCGCTCACTCATTCGGCGAAAATATGATGGATAGCTTCCTTGCCGGCTTAAAAACATTTCGCGGCCTGCGCAGACGCTTAGAGTGCCTTCTTGAAACTCCGCATCTGACTATTTACGACGATTTCGCTCATCACCCCACAGCCATCGCCGCAGCAATTGATGCTGTCCGCGAGCGGTATCCGCATCGGCGTCTTATTGCTGTTGTAGAACCCCGATCGAACACTATGGTAAGAAACATCTTCCAAGATGACCTCGCTGAATCCTTTAAGAAAGCAGATCAAGTAGTTATCGGAACGGTTCACCGTCAGGATCGGATTCCGGTTTCCGACCGTCTCGACCTTATGCGATTGTCCGGAGACTTGGGAAAAAGCGGCATTCGATGCGATTATATGAATAATTCGGAAATACCGATGCATCTTCATCGCTGCCTTTCGGATTCCGGAACCGTTGTTCTTTTCATGAGCAACGGCGGTTTTGACGGTATTCAGCTTGAATTCGTCCGGTTAATGACGTAAATTTCTATGGAAGTGCCGAGCCGGATTAAAGTCTTCCGCAATCCGGCCGGAATGTAAATTTCGCAAGCATCTCGCATGCTTGTGGGGACGGATGGGGCACTGGTGGCCCTCGCGGTCTTCAAAACCGTCTGCGTCCATCTCACGGTGGATGGCTGGGTTCGATTCCCAGACGTTCCCGCTAAAGCCGTCTGCCTTAGAGTGGGCGGTTTTCGCTTGGAAGTAATAGGCATCGCCGTTGTCGGTCTCCTCATCGGCAATGGCATTAACAAGGAGATTCACCATGCGATACCTGCTTATTGCCGCGTTAATAGTTCTTGCTGCTGGAATGGCCAGAGCCGAGCCTCGTGTCGTCGTCTTACCTTTCGATGCGATGGTAGATTCTGTCTATATTTTCATGGGCGAGAAGCAATCCGTGATTGACTACCGTTCCAGCCTTCAGCAAATGATCACTAGCGAGTTGCTCAAATACACCGAAATCTGGGTAGTTGAATACGCTGACCTGATAGAATACATCAAGACAAAAAACATCAAGCCTGACCTCTGGAACGATCCCAAATTGGCATCAAGAATTGCCGCAGATCTTGAGGCGGATTATGCAATCATTGGCACTTATGGGGAATTCACACGTGAAATCCGCGTGGATGGCCGGGTTGTTGTCGCGGCTTCCGGCGACGTTCCGCAGGGAAATACGGTTACTTCAGTTGTTGGAATTTGGGACGATTTGCCGACGGCTGCAATTCAGGTTGCAAATCAGATCGTTCCGATTGTCACCGCCAGCGGCCGTTTACGCCCGACTTCTAAAGGAGTGTTGTTTCCGGAAGGCGATCTTTCGGCATACGATCCGGTGCGAACCTCACCGGAGAGTTCAGCTCGTCTTGTTGTTTGGGTGAATGCACCGGCACCGATTATTTCTACAAGCACAAGCGATTCATTCAAAAGATGTGACCGGATTGATGTCATGAACATCCCGGCGGAGAAGATGCGCACCCAATCCTGTAAAGTTGCCGTGATAAAAGCGGGGAAGATTGATCTGCGGATCGAGCATCGCGGCTATTTGCCGTATGTCGAAACGCTCGATCTTGCGGCGGGAAAAGCCTATCGTCTTGAAGTGGATTTGAAGAAGGTCGAGACCTTGCCGAGGTAGGGCAGAAGCCAAGCTTTCAGAGTTAAAAGAGGCCCGTTTTCAAAGGCCTCTTTTTGCGTCCCTATCTATTACTCAACATAATATATCTTATGTGAATTTTGAATTCATGGTTTGAAACATTTAATCGCCGAGCCGGGGCTCTCGACCCGGCCGGAATCTTAAACCCTGCCGAACCCGCCTTACTTCACAACGATATTAACGATCCGGTTGGGGACAACGATGGTTTTGACTACCTGTTTGCCGGCGACGTGTAGCTGAACTTTTTCTAAACCCAGTGCTGCCTCCTTCAGGACATCATCTGAGGCGTCCCGTGCAACCGTAACCGTATCGCGAAGTTTTCCGTTAACCTGAACGGCAATCGTGATCGAATCTTCGCGGGCTTTTTCTTCATCGTGCACCGGGTACTTCTCATCGAACACGGAAGTCGAATGTCCCAATGTTTCCCACATTTCTTCAGCAAGATGCGGTGCTAATGGCGCAAGTAAACGGGTCAATATTTCAACAACTTGAGTTGCAGCCGGACTTCGCGGCGGATTCTTTAAGTCCGATCCGACCCAAGCGTAAACTTGATTGGTCAATTCCATCAAACGGGCTAATGCCGTATTGAAATGAAAGTCCTGCAGGTCGGCCGTAACTGCTTTGATGGTTTGATGAAGCTTCCGCTCGATGTCTTCAGGAAACACATTATCATTAGAAGGAGTGCCGTGGGCGATGGACATGGCCAACCGCCACAAGCGAGCAACAAACCTTTCAACCCCGGTGATTCCCTGTTCGCTCCAGTCACCGCCCAGAGTGTAATCGCCGGAAAACATGAGAAAACAACGTAGAACATCACTGCCGTAGCGTTCGATCACAGGCTCGGGAGCGACCGAATTGCCCTTGGACTTGGACATTCGCTCGCCCTTGTTGAGGATAATTCCCTGATGGACGAGCCTTTTGAACGGTTCATCGGCTTTGAGTAAGCCTTCATCATGCGCGACTTTTGCAAAAAAACGCGAATAAATAAGGTGTCCCATCGCATGCTCCGGCCCGCCCACGTACTGATCTACAGGCAGCATTCGATTCAAGTTATTTGTATCGAAGGGAGCCGTATCCAGCCGTGCATCGGGGTATCGCATGTAATACCATGAGGAACACACAAAGGTATCCATCGTGTCGGCATCGCGGCGGGCAGGACCTCCGCATTTAGGGCACGGTACATTAATGAAGGAATCCACGGTCTCGAGCGGAGACTTGCCCTGCGGTTTGTATTCCGTAATGTCTTCCGGCAGAACGACAGGTAAATCTTTTTCCGGGACCGGGACAATGCCGCAATTCTCGCAATGGATAATCGGGATGGGTGCACCCCAGTACCTTTGGCGGGAGATGGTCCAGTCGCGGAGGTGCCAGGTAATGGTTGCTTTTCCGAGTCCCTTCTTCTCCAGCCTCTCCCCTACCCGGTTCATGCCATCTTTGGAAGTCAAGCCATCAAACTCGCCGGAATTTTCCATGATGCCGTAATCTGTGAAGGCGGCTTCTAATTCATCGGGTAACTGCGAGCCGTCGCTGGGCCGGATCACCTGCTTGATCTCAAGACCATGTTCAAGCGCAAACTCGAAATCGCGCTGATCGTGAGCGGGAACGGCCATCACCGCACCGCTGCCGTAGCTGCCGATCACATAATCGCCGATCCAAATCGGGATCCGTTTGCCCGTGAAGGGATGTGTGCAGTATGAACCCGTAAACACTCCCGTCTTGGGCCGATCCGCCATGGTGCGATCCACATCCGATAGGGCTAACGCCCTCTGTATATAAGAGTCAACTTCTGACTTATACTCATCAGTAGCCAACTGTATTGCGAGCGGATGTTCGGGAGCAAGTGTCACGTAGGTCACACCGAACAACGTGTCCGCCCGAGTAGTAAATACTTTTATCACTTCCCCCATGTTTGCGGGGAGTTCTGTTCCCCCCACGTTTACGGGGGGGTTAGGGGGGGCGACTTCTTTCCCCCCGTGGACGGGGGGATGAAAGGGGGGTTCTTCTCTCGCTCCGTTTACGGGGGGGCTGTGGGGGGCTTCCAGCGGAAACTCGATATCCGTCCCGACCGATTTCCCGATCCAATACCTTTGCATGGCCTTGGTTTTTTCCGGCCAGTCAATGGTATCGAGTCCGTCTAACAGCCGCTGATTGTATTCGCTGATGCGGAAGAACCACTGCTTGAGATTCTTGCGCACGACGTCCGTTCCGCAGCGTTCGCAGCTATTGTCGGACTTCACCTGCTCGTTAGCCAAAACGGTTTGGCACTGCGGGCACCAATTCACGAGGGCCTGCTTTTGATAGGCCAGCCCGCGCTTGTACATAAGCAGAAACCACCACTGCGTCCATTTGTAGTATTCGGGCGAGGACGTGTCCACTTCATAATCCCAATCGTACATCGCGCCGATCCGCTTGAGCTGCTCGCGCATAAAGGCGATATTCTTGCGAGTGGATTCCTGCGGATGGATCCCTGTTTTGATCGCAAAATTTTCCGCGGGCAGGCCGAAAGCGTCAAAACCCATCGGTTCGAAGACTTCAAAACCCTGCATGCGTTTGAATCGCGCGTAGGAATCCGTCGGCGCGAAGCAGTACCAATGCCCGAGGTGCAGTTTATCTCCGGAGGGATAGCTGAACATCACGAGGACGTAGTACTTCGGCTTCTGCGAGTTCCAGTTGAACTTGTAGGTCCCCCGCTCTTCCCAGATCTTCTGCCACTTGGCTTCGATTCGGGAAAACGGGTAAGCTTGTTCTGAAATGTGTGTTTCGGTCATGTTCTCTTTATCCGCCGAGCAGTGGTCGCTGACCCTGCCGGGCTTTTATCGCTGCGCGGGGTGTCCTTACCCCGCGCACTGTAACACCGAGGCCATGCCTCTCACGAATTGAATGTTAGAAAAACGGGATTATTCAGGCTGTTGAAAATGGCTAATTCGTGAATCTGTGACGCAGTAAATGTTAGATGCGGAAAATTATTTTTTACCAAACGAACTGCATTACGCGGATAGGAATATGGATTTACAACGTGAGAAATGGACACGGTTTTACAGGATGCGTAATACATTGTAATTGTGTAATATAACTGTTTCAAACAAGCAGAATACGGACACTATAATATATGAACATATGTGCAGTATGTCAAGGGAATCAGTTGAGCGGTCGAATCTCAGATTCCGGCCCGCCTGAGGCGAGGTCTCGTCGAACGGACCGGGTTGCGGAAGACCTTAACCTCGGTTCGGCGAAAGAAAGATTCCGGCCGGGTTGCGGAAGACCTTAACCACGGCTCGGCGAAAGAAAGATTCCGGCCGAGTTGCCGAAGCCTTAACCCGGTTCGGCGAAACAGATTCCGGCCGGGTCAGCGACCCCTGCTCGGCGGAAAGAATCCCTACCCTTATCGGCGAGGGATTCCATTCGCGGACGAACGGAATGACACGGAACATTCATTGCCGCGAGGGGTGAGGGCACCCGCTCGCGACGGAAGATCAAAACTTTACTTGACTCCCTCTATTATGGCGCGAGTGATATTGTTCGCGTATTTTTTTACTGTAATCCCGCACAGGCTCAACAAGCTCCGGAATCCCCAGTGATTGAATTGTTCGATCTAAAGCATCCGCAGCGGCAACACTTTTAAAACCGCTGCAAAAGGATGCCTTGATCGCTTCGATAACATGCGTAGTGTCCACGCCCGGTTCCCGAAGCATTTCCCGGACAAGCGTTATACACTTTACGGAATCGGACGGCAGCCATGCATCACGACAGAATCCGTATACCACTAAAGCTGAATAGAAGGTTTGATAGCGCCACGTCTGCCCGATCGGCTCCGGCAAGAAAACATTCATTAAAGTATTGATACTATCAGCGATCTCGCGTTTTGTTAGGGAAAGATGCCTTCGGTTTTGATGTAAAGCTTGGATCCTCCGATATGCTTCCCAGAGATACTCTTTACCGGCAGGAACGCCGACTACATCAAATGAAAATGGAGGAGATTTTATTCCGTGATAGAACCTGCCGATATAGTGTCCCGGTTTGATACACGAGAATCCGTAATCACGATACGAACCGCTACTCTCGAAAAAGCCGGAAATATCATAACTGATTTGAAAATCACTTGTAGCCATTGGCGGTTCATTACTCACCATGCCTTCCGTTGTGACTCGTGTTGTGATCAGTTCCGGACCGTCTTCCGTGTCTTTATGAATAAAGATATTGTTGTTTATCGCGATAACATTCGGCCACGGCGTTACTCTCGGCTCATCGCTTGTGACAATCACGCGAATTTTAATCGCTTCCCCGACGATGAATTCGGATTGATCCATCTCTACGCGAACTTGCCAATTTGAGTAGCCCGCTCTTAGGCGCTCCTCGTCAGGATTTACAGAGCTTTGTGCCAAGGCAAATCCCTGAAACAGTGTTATCAGAAGTACAAGAATGGTATTTGCAAGTTTCATAGTCAGTGATATTTCCCCGAGCCGTGGTTAAGGGTTCGCAAC
>RPQS01000028.1 GCA_003818605.1 Candidatus Zhuqueibacterota bacterium
ACGGGGCGATCACCGCCCACTGTTCATCGGTCAAATCCATCTTCTGAACCTCCGCAAAATGAGAGGTTCACAAGATACGAGACCGCGAGCTAACTGTCAAATGTTTTTGAGATGTGCTCTAGTTATGTATACTTGTTTTTCGCCGTGGGCGAACCAGAGGGGAGGTCTGGGACGGTCACAAAACCTGTCATCTGGCAATATCCAAGATCGGTTAAAGCTGCGATAGGCATACCGGACGGGTGCGACAGACTTTGCCGACTTTGGTTCATCAAAGACCGGCTTAAGGCGCTCGCCGTTAACAAGATTAGCTCCGACTCGCCCGGCATGACGGCTACCTGTGGCAACCATTAGTTGATTGCGATCACTACTATCTGTTGTTATCAGCCGATTCCATCGCGCAAGTAAGACTTCGCGCGTTTCTCCAATCGGCCACGTTCGTTTGAATTGAACACCCGAATGCTGCCACGGGAATAGGTCTGTTAAAGCCGGCCATTGGTAATAGTTTCCGTAACTCTTAGGTGTCAACGGCTCTTGCCATCCGGTAAAACAGGCTTGCCATTGCAAACTTGTCGAACGCTTGACTTCCGCTAATTGAGCCAGCTTTTCCTCTCGTGTGCCTTCAATTTTCGCATACCAAACCTTAGCCGCCTTTTTAGGGTGCGCTTTGCCGTACCGCACTCCGACGGCAATCGCAACCGGCGTCTGAATGGCGAATACGTTTTCTGTTTTGCGCGCGCCTAAGTTGTCCCCTTCCAGATCAATAATCCATAGCTCGTCGAACAGCCTTCGCATGTGCTCGCGCATCCCAACAAAGGCTGGACCGCGCAGGTAAGAGGAGGCCGTGATAAAGGAAACAATGCCCGGCGCTTCGGTTTGTTCCAACACTTTCCAGAGCGCCCAGCGCCAGAAATAGACGTAATCGTTGTACAGGTTTTTAAGATGTACGCCGTAACCTGCTTGCCGGGCCGGTTCCAAAAAGTCTTCCAGTAATGGACGGTCGCGTTTCTCCTTTTCCGCCTCGCCAAAACGCACCCAACCACCCTTGCGCTGCGTCAATGCATCATCACGCTCGATCTGTTGGCGGTCGTATGGCGGATTTCCCATGCACACCAACACACGCGTCTCGGCCTTAACCTTCTGCGCCCGCTTGTGCTCTTCGGCCAACCGTTTCTGAAAAACGGGAGTGGTTACGGGAAGTTTTGCATTAGGAGATTCGAGTGTATCAGATAGATAGACATGAGCACCATCGCTTGGCAGTTTCCCGCCGTAATCCAATATCGCTTGCGTCAGCCGCATATGGGCCACGGCATACGGACCCACTAACGTCTCAAAGGCGTGCATGTTTTCGGCAATCTTGGAAGCCCGCCCCGCTACCATTCCTTCACCGTATTTATTGGTTACCGCCCTTAAGCCGTAATGGAGAGCGGCCAGAGGATAAGCTCCCGTTCCCGCGCCGGGATCTAAAAATACCACGCCATCATCCGCGAAGTTCATCGGCTTATCGAACTCTGATTCCAAAAGCTCCGCTACTAAATTTACTTGGGCGCGGATTACTTCTATTGGTGTGTAGTAAACGCCGTAATCCCTTCGCAGTTTCGGGTCATATGCGGCAAGAAAGTATTCATAGAAGTAGAGCCAGGGGTCTTCCCTGCGACGCTGGAATTGCTCACGGTCAACCGCATTGATTGCCCGGATAAGCAATTCTAATGGGACTTCTATGTCGTTCTGCACATCTGTCTGTCCCAGAATCCGTAACGCTTGCGCCAATACCCCATGCGCCTTGTCTAATCGCAACGGAGCATTATCCATTGTTAACGGTTCATCACCGCTGAATCGCGCCAAAAGCAGGCCGTATGTCAGTGTCTGGGCATAAGCATCGGCGAATTTCGGATCATCCGCGTCGGGAAACAGGATTTCGCGCCATTCCCGTGCCAGCTCGGTGATATTGGATTTAGGATTTTGCAACGCATTCAGAACATCTTCGCGCAAATAATGACACAACGGAGCCAATACATTTGCAAGTTCAACAGGGTCTTTCGGTACAATTGGATTCCACGTCAAGAACAGTTCAAATAGCCACTGAAGCCCTTGAGTTTCACGAATCGCTCGCTTGCCTTTTTTCGTAACATCGCCATCGAATTCGAATAGATCCGCAGCGCGCTTGCCGTTTTGATAAAGCCCCCATTCGGTGCCGTCAGTATAAAAAATGTTGGGCAAGGATCGGAATCGCTTCCACTGTGCTTTATCGGCTTCGCCTTTTAACGCATCCGGATTTCCACCTTTCCCCGGAGCCTTCAATTCTATATAGCCGCACAGCAAACCGTCAACAAGAACAGCGATATCAGGCCGCCCTATTCCTCTGCCGGCGTGTGCTTCCGTACGTGTAACAACTTTCCGATGCGACAGGATTCCTGCTTGTTTTATCAACTCCTGAACGGGCGATTTGAGTTGGTCTTCGGGCTGTGCGCTCGCTTGGGCACGAAAATTCTCTTGCAGTGCCTGAGCAAAATGCTCTGCGGCTTGTTGAAAGTTGTCTGTCTTCTTTTGCTTAGTCATATGAAATCCCTATGCAATAGAAATCCGTTTTAATGTGGGCGCACATCTGAACGCCGCTACGATTGAATTACTTTTCTCACCACCCCGCCGTTTTCTTCCAGCAATTCTCTTGCTCTGTCTGCATCCACGCCGCGGAAGTGCATCACGAGCGCGGTCTTGAGTTCGCCGTTCGCATCCTTCAAGACTTCATCCGCCCACTCGTAATCCGAACCGGTCAACTCCATAAAGATACGGCGCGAACGCGCGCGGAGTTTTTGCGATCCCGCCCGCAAATCCACCATCAGATTCTCGTAACATTTTCCGAGCTTCACCATCGAGGCCGTGGTCAGCATGTTGAGTACAAGCTTTGTCGCTGTCCCCGCTTTCATGCGCGTGGATCCCGTGAGCACCTCCGGCCCCACCGGAACAGAGATCACCACGTCCGCCAAGTCCGCCACATCGTCCGGGGAATCGTTGCATATAACAAATATTCTCTTACAGCCACGCTCGGATGCATGTCGTAATGAACTGATAACATAGGGCGTGCGTCGCGAAGCGGTAACACCGCACATAACATCGGTTGTATTTAAGCAACACAATTCAAGATCTTTGACTGCCTGCACTTCGTCATCTTCCGCCCCTTCCACGGCTTTAAACACGGCTTCTTGCCCGCCGGAAATGAATCCCTGTACCTGCCATGGCTCACTGGAAAAAGTCGGGGGACATTCCGCTGCATCTAAAATCCCCATCCGGCCCGATGTTCCTGCTCCCACATAGATCAACCGTCCGCCGCTTCGCAGGGCAGTCACAATCAATTCCACAGCCTTTTCAATTTGTGGCAGTGCAGTTGCCACAGCTACCGGGACTTTGCTGTCTTCGCGATTCATCGCTTCAAGAATTTCCCGTACGGACATCGTATCCAGATTCATCGTGTCCGGATTGCGGGATTCCGTTGTAAGCTCTTGCAACTGTTCAAATACGGATTTAGGCATAGGCTATTATCCGAGTTCAACTCTTCAAAATTGGTTCGATAACAATTAGTCTGCCGCCATCGCTTAATGGCCGCTCTTCAAGCAAGTGAATTTTCAACTGCTCAAGATTCACTTCTTTTCGCCACTCCTGACCTTTCCAAAGTATCCAACGGCCACTCGGAGCCAGAAAACGGCGCGTCCACTCGATTAATAGCGGAATGTCCACCACGGCGCGGGCGGTGATAATGTTGTATGCGGAGTTGTGCTCTGCACAGAGATCTTCCACTCGTGCGTGAACGATCTTCGTCGCGCCTTTGGCGCGCCCTGCGGTCAAACTGGCACAGCTTGTTTCACGTGAAACACGGGTTAAAAATGCCGATTTGCGGGAGTTTGACTCGACCATCACGACTTCCAAGCCCGGTTTAGCCAAGGCAATCGGGATTGCCGGAAAACCGCCTCCGGAGCCGACATCTAAAAGTTTTCCGCTCTCTGGAATGAACTCCAGAGCTTCCAGACTTGGCAACAGGTGTCTTTCGAGAATTCGTGCTCGGTCTCCGTGGGAAACAAGTGAAACTCCTGCTTCGCGAACCCGTGTGCAGAAGTGGATAAGCAGATCCCAGCGCGGATCTGTCTTTTCCCAGCCTGTAATTGGAAAGACTCGTTTATAAAAATTATCCACAAGAAATTCACTGAATCATTTATCGTTCACTTGCGGCAAGTAAACGATGCAATCGCACGCTCGCGTGTGTTTCACGTGAAACAATTCCGAAAAATCTATTCTTTCTTTAGTTTTTTCAAATAGATAAGAAGTGCGGAACAGTCGGCCGGGCTGACACCGTCAATCCGGCCAGCTTGCCCGAGCGTTTGCGGACGAAAGCGATTAAGTTTTTCGCGGCCTTCAAAGGAAATTGCTGCAATAGATTTGTAATCAATTACTTCGGGCAAGCGATAGTCATCTAAAGTCCGCATCCGTTCCGCTCGTTCGTGCTCGCGGATGATGTAACCTTCATATTTAACATCCATTTCTACGGATGCTGCTAAGTCTTCATCTTCGGTGATGCGATGAATTGGCGCAAGTTCGGGCTGAGTGGCTACTAAATCGGCCAGCTTGATTTCCGGACGTTTCAGTAGTGCGGCGAAACGCACGCCCATTAATGATCTGTCAGACAATATTCCTTCATAAGGAATAGATTCAAGACTGGTGTTGGCAAGGAACTCTTTTACGTCTTTTAGTAATTGTTTTTTCGCTATATGTAACTCATGTTGCGCGTCGCTCACAAGACCAAGACTCCGGCCAATATCAGTCAGACGAATGTCTGCGTTGTCTTGCCGAAGTAAAAGACGGTACTCGGCGCGGGAGGTAAACATGCGATACGGTTCGACCGGAGTCTTGGTGATCAGGTCATCAATAAGAACTCCGATATAGGCTTGATCGCGGCGGAGGATCAGCGGCTGCTCACCTTTTATTTTCTTTACGGCATTGATGCCCGCGATGATTCCCTGCGCGGCGGCCTCCTCGTATCCGGTAGTGCCGTTGATTTGGCCGGCGAAAAACAGTCGTTCGACTGGTTTCGTTTCAAGAGAGGAATGTATTTGATGGGATGGGAAGAAATCGTATTCGACGGCATAACCGGGGCGCATCATCTCCACATGCTCGAGACCTTGAATTGTGCGCAAGGCTTCAAACTGAATTTCCTCCGGCAGACTCGAGGCAAAACCGTTGATATAAATTTCAAAGGTATGCCAGCCCTCCGGTTCGAGAAAAAGTTGATGGCGATCTTTGTCGGCGAAGCGCACGATCTTATCTTCGATAGACGGACAGTAGCGCGGACCGACACCTTTGATCACACCGCCATAAAGCGGAGAACGCGAAAGTCCGCTGCGCAAAACATCATGCGTGCGCGGATTGGAGTATGTGAGATGACAGTCGAGCTGCCGTTCGATAATATTGTGCGTGCGTTTGGAGAACGAAACGATGCGCGCATCGCCGGGCTGCATCTCGCAGCGCGAATAATCAATCGTGCGGCCGTCGAGACGCGGCGGCGTACCGGTCTTTAAACGCGCGAGCGAGAAATCGTGACGGAGCAAACTTTCTGATAAACCTAAAGCGGGGGCTTCCCCGATGCGGCCCGCGGGCTGCGAAAACTCTCCGGTAAAAATTCGCGCGTTTAAAAATGTGCCCGGACATACAATGGCGGCACGGCATTCGAAACGTTGACCTGTGACGCAAACCACTTCGGAAACTTTTCCGCCGCACGTCACGATTTCGGTGGCCATGTTTTGTTTGAGATCGAGATTCTTTTGCGATTCGAGCGCGATTCGCATGGTATGCGCGTAAAGATTGCGATCGCATTGCGCGCGCGGGGACCAAACGGCCGGCCCCTTGCTGCGGTTGAGCATCCGAAAGTGCACCATCGCAAGATCGGTCACGCGGCCCATCTCGCCGCCGAGCGCATCAATTTCCTTGACCAATTGCCCCTTGGCCAATCCTCCCACCGCCGGATTGCAGGACATCTGGCCGATGGTGGGAAGATTCATGGTGACGAGGCAGGTGCGCATGCCCATGCGCGATGCGGCCAGCGCGGCTTCGCACCCGGCATGTCCTCCGCCGATCACGATGATGTCATAGGGGGTGGGCATTGAATTAATACTTCAGATAATTCGTGTTCTTTGTGTTCGTTTAGCGGACATGGTCCGCCTTTGGCGAGATCTCGCTGCGCGGACAGGCCATGTCCCTACGAATTTCGCGTGCGGGCGCACTGCCGTGCGGCGCTACGGCATGACATTGTGTCCCAATTGTTCGGATGGATATCGCACGTTCGTTTAACGGACACGGCGGGCCGTGTCCCTAAAAACAATTGTGTGTCGGCGCTCTACCATGTGTTTCGCCGTCCATTTATACAGAGCGCACTGCCGTGCGGCGCTACAGATTTTTGTGACACTCGTTCGCCTAACGGACACGACAGGCCGTGTCCCTACGGAAATTCAACGGATGTATACCGGATTTTCTTTGTCGCGTTCCCAGTTCAGGGGATTGTTCTGAATGTATTCGCGGATCTTGGACAGCTCGGATTCGCTGCGGATGATGTGGTCGTAGAAACGGGGCTGCCAGATATTGGATTTGTCATTCGTCATGTGGCGGATTTCGCGCGTGACCCGGGATTTGAAACCACCGATAATCGCGGACAACGAACCGGATATCGGAGACGAGAAGGTTCGCGTAGGGACACGGCCTGCCGTGTCCGTTGTGCCGTCGTGATAATCCAATATCAGAATGCCGTGAAGATGATTTGGCATTATAATGAAATCATCAAAAACAAGGAACAGATGATGATTCGGCAGATCCAACCAAGCAGTTTTAACAATATTGCCCCAATCGTTTAATCGCATTTGATCGTTGATAATCGAACCGAATATGAATCGCTTTGCGTGCGTGCAGATTGTCACGAAATAAATGCCCGGCCGGCAATAATCGTATTGCGATAACCTCGCAATTTTACGTTGCGGCGTTTCCCCGGACATGATCGTACCTCTCGATAAATGGACACGGCAGGCCGTGTCCCTACAAAATATCTGTCTCTTACGGATGCGGCGGCAAACTGCGGGCGTAGAGATAGACGGCATGAACCTCATCGTCGGACATGTTCCTCGATTCAATGGCCAGCATGACCGGTGAAACCGGCGAGCCGTCGGGATGCTTGCCTTCATGCAGCACGCGGATAAAGTCTTTTTCGGTATACGTGGAACAGACTCCGCTGCGGGTAATGTTGGCCGCCAGCGCGACCTCGCCCGAATCTCCCGGAACCGCACCGCCGTGCAGATCGGAACCATGACAGCGCGCGCAATTCTTGAGCGCGAGATGCTTGCCGAGTATGAAGACCTCCGACTGCGCGGCGGAATCCGACGTGCTGTTCAGGTTGATCTCCTCCTGCGGCGGAGGCGGATTGTCAATGGTTCGATACATAATGAAAAGCACAATCAGCACCGCCAGAATAATGGCCAGCACGATGCGGTGTTTTCTTATCCAGAGATTTTTGAAAAGGTTTTTCATGCTGCTTCTCCTTTTCCGGAACGACCCATCCTATTCACCCATCAACTCATTCAACTGAAACGAATGCTTCATGGGATGGACAACGGCGTGCTCGAGCATGGAGTCTATCGAGTAATCCATATCCCAGCGGGATTTGTAGCTGGGGTGCGAGCATCGGGTTTCATCAATTCGAGTCAGCGGTATGCGCCATTTCTCTAAAAGACAATTCATGTACGAATCCGCGGCGGATTCCACGCGCTCCGGCGGCGGAGCTTCTTCGATCTGCGGATCGGGCAATGCTAATTTCTCACACATCCATGTCATATAGCCGCG
Organism: Candidatus Zhuqueibacterota bacterium; assembly: GCA_003818605.1. Taxonomy (GTDB): domain Bacteria; phylum Electryoneota; class RPQS01; order RPQS01; family RPQS01; genus RPQS01. The sequence goes on from RPQS01000028.1 coordinate 7,870, forward strand.
CGCGGCCCGGAAAACGTGATGCAGCAAGTGTTCCAGCGATTCATAATCGGGATCGTCGGTTTCGGGCAGTGCAACTTTCCGGGCCTTGGCTTTCCGCCAAACCTCCAGAAAACGGCGCATCTCGCGCTCGTGGATAAGCACAGAAGCCCGCGCGCCGCGATACGAATAGTTCGAAAGTTCGGTTAACGGCATGTCATTTTCCGATGCAGAATTGGGAAAAGATTCTGTCCAATATATCTTCGCCGACGGTTTCACCGGTGATTTCACCCAACGCATTGACCGCATCGCGCAAATCAGAAGCCATGAGCGTGGGCTGGGCAAGCTGCTTTTGCGCGCGGATCATGCTTTCCAAAGCGCGGGTCAGGGCATCGTGATGTCGGGCTTCGGCAATAATAATGTCATCGCTTGCGGTTTCTTCATCCACAACAAATGAGGCCAATTGATGCAGCAGGTTTTCGATTCCCTGTCCGGTCAGGGCGGAAACGTCGGCGACGGCAAGGGGCGCGATTTCGTCCACAAAGGGCACAATATATTGTGCCCCTACAAGATCGTTTTTATTCCAGACCAGAATCACGCGGCGGGAAGGCAGAAGGTTTAGCGTCTCCGCATCAGGCCAATGCGGATCATTTAAATCCACGATAACAAGCACGACATCGGCGCGCTCGACGGCGCGTTTCGTGCGGGCAATACCCTCGCTCTCGATTTTTCCTTCCGCCGCGCGCGCTCCGGCGGTATCCTGCAGAATAATTTCCAGCCCTTCCACCTCGATGTGCGCTTCCACCACGTCGCGAGTCGTGCCGGGTTCGGGACTGACAATGGCGCGGTCTTCACCGACCAGCGCATTCAGCAGCGTGGATTTTCCCGCGTTGGGCGCGCCGACCAGAGCCACACGCACACCCTCGCGAACGAGCCGCCCGCGCTGAAAAGTTTCCGCCAGCGCCCGCAAGTCTTTTTCCAATATTCGCAGCGAAGTCTGCCGCCGTTCGCGCGTTTCAAACACCACGTCTTCTTCGGCGAAGTCGAGTTCCAATTCGAGCAAGGCCAGCGCATCGAGAAGAATGCTGCGCATGCCGCGGACTTTCTCGCTGAGTCCGCCCTGCAATTGACGAGCGGCGGCGCGACCGGCGCGGCGCGAGCGGGCGTGAATCAGATTGGCAACCGCCTCGGCCTGCGCGAGATCGAGTTTTCCGTTCAGAAACGCGCGTTCGGTAAATTCGCCGGGGCGAGCCATGCGCGCGCCGTTTTCGAGCAATAGTTCCAAAATCTGCGCAGCCGCATAGCGCCCACCGTGGCAAGAAATCTCCACAACATCCTCGCCCGTATACGAGCGCGGCGATTGAAAGAATGTGATGACGACTTCGTCTATCAGGACGCCGTTGCTTTCGATGCGTGCATGGTGGGCGGAGTTAGGACGAAGTTTCCCCCCGTGGACGGGGGGATGAAAGGGGGGTATCTCTTCCTTTATTCTCAAACATACCGCGTCAAGATTCTCATATATTTCTCTGTTTGCGAATCGAATTACATGGAGACCCTGCGTCCCGAAAAACAAGCTTCGGTTCCGGTCATGTTCCTTTTGTAATTCGCTCGTATGAGTATCACCATCTACCTCAATAACCAGATTCGCTTCACGAGAATAGAAATCGGCAATATACGGCCCGATAGGATGCTGACGGCGAAACTTTACACCCAATTGACGATCGCGCAGCGCTTTCCATAGAACCCGTTCCGCCGCTGTGAGATTTCGTCTCATTTCGCGGGCATGTTCAAATGTTGCGTCGGGGACCAGCGTCCAATCGTTGTATTCGCCCTGATCTCCCACCCCCCTTTCATCCCCCCGTCCACGGGGGGAAATTTTGTGATTGTCGCAAGGGAAGCGCCCCGATGTACTTTCTTCGCCTGACTCTCCCACCCCCCGTTCATCCCCCCGTCCACGGGGGGAAATCATTGAATGCGCAATTACAAGCGCGCGCGGCCCGGATAGACGGAGCACGGCAATCCCGCCGATGCCGGGCGGGGTCGCGAGTGCACAAATCGTATCGGTCGTCATGGACATATCATATCCGTGCGGGGTCGCAGTCCCGCGCGGCGCGCCGATATTCAACCAAACATCAGCGCAGCAAAATCATTTTATGATGGAGCGAAGCCTGCGGCGTTTCCAGCCGCACCACATAAATGCCGGAAGCCAAACCATCCGCATCGAAACGGACACGCTGCGTTCCCGCACCGACCATGCCTAATTCGCGCATGAAAACTTCGCGTCCGGTCAGATCAAAGGCGCGCAGCACGACAGACGTCGAACGCGAAAGGTTGAAGGAAATCACCGTGGACGCATTGAACGGATTAGGATAGTTCGTCAAACTGTATTCGGTTGCGAGCGGAACGACAGATTCCTCCGCCGCATCGGGAATGTTGGCGAAAAACACGCCTTCGCCGTTCGAGGCACCGACAAGATAGATCCCGTCGGTCGCTTGCACCGTCCAATGGAATGCGGCGACTTCGTCGAGTTCCACAATGATCGGAATAAGCGCGGTGTAGCTTGTATCCGGGGTGATGAAGTGCTCGTCGAACACATAATCCGTCGAATAGACATGGAGGTCATACGTGATTCCGGCGCCGTCCGGATCGCTCGACGCCGACCACATAAAATGAACGTAGGGGATCGGTTCCCACGGATCGAGTGCGCTGTCGGCGGGCAGCGTTCGCACAAACGGCGTAGGCATTTGATTGGCTTCTTCGCCGCCGGAAAAAGTTCTCAGAACCGCGCCGTTTTGCCCGACGGCGTAGCCGGTGTCGGCGCCGGCCATGTCTATCGCGATGAGATCGCCCGTTCCCAAATGCTGGCTGCGCCACGTATCGCCGCCGTCATCAGTGCGATAGATATTCTGATTCTCGCCGACAATCCATCCGATATCGGTGGAGATAAAATCCACATCCCACCACGTCAGGCGCAGCGCATTGGGCAGAACTTCCCATGTCTGTCCGCCGTCCGTCGTGCGCGCGCGCAATCCCGCCGCACCGACCGCCACGCCGAAACTTTCGGTGGTGAAATCCACTCCGTAAATCGGATTGGTGGTCCAGAACACCGTGGACCACGTTTGCCCCAAGTTCGTGGAACGCACAATCGCACCTTCCTGCTGCCAGGAACATCCGGCTCCGACCAAGACACTGTCACTCAGCATAACGATGTCCACAATCGGGCCGGTGGTTGCGGGCTGGCCCGGCGGTTCCAAATTGAACGTACGCTCGGTGACGCTTACCCAGCCGTCCGTGGTAATCTTCACCGTCGGCGTGAATCCCCAGTTCATTCCGGAGACGGCTCCGCGCAACGGCGTGCGCATGTGCGCTCCCCGGCAATCCATCATGGGACTGGAGTGTACCGTGTCCCAATCGGCTCCGTTGTTCTGCGTGAACAAGACGGCGCCGTCGGTGCCGGTAATTACTCCGACGGAAGGATTCGCAAAAGAGACTCCCCACAAAGACGCCGTAACGCCTAAGGAATGGGACGTCCATGTCTGACCGCAGTTCGTGGTACGCAGAATGTTTCCTGTCGCGCCGACTACGGTGCCGGTGCTTCCGTCCGTGAAGTCCACCCCCCTGAAGGGCAAGGGGTCCACCGTGGCGAGCGGCTGCCATCCCGTTTGGGCGATGGCAACGGAGCAACACATCGTCAACAGAACAAGCAAAACGAGAATTCGGTTCGCCGCCATGAGCATTTCTCCTCTTTGTTAGCCGTACATGTTGATTCTGAAACACTTTCTCCGCAGCAGAACATTTATCTAAACTGTCCGATAAAAAACGGACGTTAAAAACTGATACCGACGCCTCCGGTGAATTTCAGGGATCCGTCCAGACTTATAAAAGTGACTTCGGGCAGAACAGGCCCGGCTTTGATCCCGAACGCGACCGCCGGGCACAGCCAGTTATCCTCAATCGAGCGGGACATAATGGAATAATCCTGCGGTCCGACCTCGAAACGCGCGCGGTGAAGGAGCATCAGGATTTTCGGTTCAGTGATCAAGCTGACATTCTCGTTGACACGATAGCTGACGGGAACGTGCAGTTCGAATGCCCAGAGATGGGAGGAGGCTTCGCGATCATTCGCTTCATCCCGGTCGGACGAACCCAGAATATATACGGCGGCGGGCATGATGGATGCGGATGTAACCGCCTGCGTATCGGTAAACATATACTTCAGAAAAAAGCGTACGCCCGTACTGAAACCGCCCCACGAGAAACCGAGATTGAATGTGCCGCCCAGATCCGCACGATCGGAAAGTCCGGAGGAAAGACCCGTAGCAATTATAAACGATTCGTGAGGATGCTCCGTTTTAAAACCGGGATTATCATCGTCGTTTCGTATGGTCGGGCCGTACGCGCCGACGAGCTGCGCCCGCGTTTTGCCCTTGCCGCTTGTTCGACCGGTGTGATACGTGTTGGGATCATAAACCAGCGAAGTCTGGACGCAGCCGGCGAAAAGCATACCCGATACCATTGCGGCAAGCAAAGATCCGAGAATCAAACTGCGCTTCATGATGTGACATCCTATGGTTGTTGACGGCCGATCTGAGATTCATGCCCCTCCTCGGCGGACCGATTTATGCGTACCAGTTCTCGGTTTCGCGCAACAGGAATTCCCGATGCTGATGAGCCAGATGCAGGCAAGCCATGGCGGAAGGAAGAATGCTGTTTTCGCGAAGATAGCCATAGACTGCCGCTTCCGTGAATTCGGTTCCGTGCCAGTCGATATCCTGAAAACCTTCTCCCTCTATAAAATCCCGCTGGAAATTCGGGAACAACGCCGTGAATACATCCTGTTTTATAATCGTGCAGAGTAAAAATTCGGGCTTGTAGTTCAGCGGATCGAATCCGAAGCCGAGATAATACGTTTTCCACGTCCCGAGCTTGATCGCCTCGACCATTGCGCCGATGCCGTTATATTTCAGCAGATCGTTCGTGGAACGGATCTGATGGCGCATATCGCCGTGCCCGCCCACCTCTTCCGCAAATTCCCGCAGCAAGGTCCACCACAAATCGCACTGCTCTCCGTAATGCGCGGGACTTTTAGACAGCGGTTGGAATTCACCGGCGGGCCGAACGTGCACCGTACCCATGGCCGTTTGCACTTGCGTTCGCGAACGATCCATCATCAGCGCATCGAGCCGCCCGTCCGGTCTGCGAATGAAAGTCAGGCAGCAGAGTCCCGATCCGCTATGCCGCTTCTGTAATTCAAGCAGCCAATCCCCAATGGCATGTCTCACGGAATAGTGTCTGGATGAACCGGTATCCGGATCGTGCTTCTTATCCCGGGCGCGCGCATATTCGTGAGCGAGAACTTCGGTCGTATTCAGGTAGTCAAAATATTTGCAGATGCCGAATTTCAATTGCAGGCGAACGGAATGACCGGGTTGAATGTCTTCCGTTTGCAGGTTCAGCAGCCGGTAGCAGTCTCCGTTGTAAAATTGATCGTCTTCAAAGCTCTCGGCACGGGCGGCCTTGGGCTTTTTTCGGGACGCGGTTTTTGGCTGCCGGATTCTGCCGACGGCTTCCGCATAATCACGAAGGCGGGTGTTCGTGTCCCCGATGCGCGGCAGCAGCTTTCTCGATTTTTCGACCACGTCATCCGTCCACGTCCGGTTTCGGTCGTCCTCCGCCGCAGGATTATATTCGATCACTAAAGGAAACTCTTTTCCGGCTCTTTCTCCCGGCTTGGGCAACGGCATGGGCCGCGCGGGAATCCAATCGGCGTGGCAGAGAAATGGAACTTTCGCGCCTAAGTGCCGATAGGCTTCATAGAGATCTCGCTTGCATTCCTTTTCGGACAGTTCGCGGCGGCGAGATGCGAGAACCTCCTCACGAATGCGGACAAACTCGGCGACGTCGGCGGCGTTCAATTGCTGATTGTCTGTCGGATGGACATGCCGAAACCATCTCTTGGGGTTGGGCCGCTTGGTTTTCGGTACAAAAAGACTGATTACTCCAACAACAACCAGTCCGACGGCGGCCAGTGCCGAAATAGTCACGGGATCCATGACTGCCCTCATGTGCGTAAAACAAGAAAATTTGAAACCGGAAAATTCCCCCTTTTCGTTCCTCCTGTGGGCGGGGTAGGCGGAAGATTCCGGGCAGATCAGGGGATCTGCCTCATCGGAATTATTTTTTTCGCCAGCCTTTGCGCTTTTCCTCTACAACCTCAACCGAGGGGGTGAAGTCGGGAACCTTTATCATCTGCTGCTCGACAATGGCCAGCAGGTTGAAGAGCGTGTAATAGAACGTCAAACCCGAAGGCAGGTTATTAAAAATCATCAGCATGAACACTGGCATGAAATACAACATGAATTTCTGGTTGGGATCGGTCACTGTCCGCTTGGACATGAAGAACTGGGTGATCGCCATAATGAGAGGCAGCACGGCAACGGCCGCACCATACATGGGAATGTTAAACGGCAGCTGGGCGACGAAATCAGGCTGGCTAAGGTCTTTAATCCATAGAATAAACGGAGCTTGGCGGAACTCTATTGTTGAACTAAAAATGATGAACAGAGCATAGAGCAGCGGCATCTGCAGGAGTAGGGGGATGCAGCCGGACATCGGATTTACCCCCCTCTCCTTATATAAGGCCATGATGGCTTGATTCATAGCCTGCGAATTTTTAGAATGCAGCTCGCGCAGGTTTTTGATTTCCGGTTGGAGCGCGGCCATTTTTTTCATCGAAATCTGCGACTTGCGCGTGAGCGGCCAGAGCACAAGTTTGATGAGCACGCTGAAAATCAGAATCACGATGCCGTAATTGGGAATATAGTCGTGCAGGCCGATCAAAGCCCAAAGAACCAAACGCGAAAAAGGCTTGATTATCTGCCAACCCCAATTCATCGTCTCTTCAAGACCGACGTTTAACGCCTTGAGATTATCGAACTTCATCGGCCCCCAATAGACCGTCCAGCGGCCCTGGGCTTGAGTGCCCCAGGACTGCCGAAGCGTGAGGTCATAATAATGCGGAGAGCTCTTTTGCTTGGGGGCGTCGTTTCGGCCTAATAGTTCAGCTCCCGCCGCCGGTTCATCGGGAATAAGGGCGGCCATGAAATATTTAGATCGGGCGGCTACAAAATGAGTCTGGCCGGTGGCATTGAACTCTTTTTTCCGATCACCTCCGACGGTCATTTTTTCGATATCCTCGCCGACCATTGCGTACGATCCTGCGTATTGTAAATCACGCACAGAATCCATTTCCGTGATTGGCACTCCCCCCAGCCAATGGATCTTATATTCTCCGATTTCCGGCGTACGCAAGCCGGACGTCCGAAGGGCAACCACAAAACCGTATCTTTCAGCATCGAAAATGTAGGTCAGGAGCACAGATCTTCCGGAGGAGTCCACTGCGGAAAAAGTAACTGAATCTGCACCAGACGAAACATTTAGGCTGGTTTTAGTAGCACGGAATGATATATTTTTTATGCTTTTGAAATTATCTCTGCCAAAATCAAAATCAACAGCACCAACTGTCGGGCGATGTTCTTGCCTTGCAAGGTGAAGTTGGATTAGAGAATTAGGTTTAATGTTGTATTTTTTTAGCGTATAACGAGATGCTTGCGCATTAGAACCAATGGTCATCTGAAAGAGCGGTGTTTCAATACTGACTAATTCCGGATTGATCGGAATGCTGTCTGTTCCGAGCGTAGTTCCTTCCGTTTGTGCGGCAACAGCTTCCGCGGGCGCGGTTACCGGTACGGGCGGCGGTGCTGCAGTGACGGTATCGGTAGAGACAGGTTTTTTAACCGATGGATAATCCTGACCAGCCGGCTTCTTGGGAGATACCAACTCATAGTACTTGGGAAGCAGAAGCAGGACGAGTCCCACCAGGACCATGGCGATAATTGTCTTGCGGTCAAACATGCTTATTCTTTGTTATTTTGTTGTTTGTTGTGCTTATGAGGTGATAGCAATGACAAGAAGCGGATGACTCAGAAAGGGAACATCCGCAGAAAAAGACTCGAGACGGGAGACTTTGGCCTGAAATTCTAAACAACCCCGATAGCTATTGAAATTACCAGACTAAACGGGTTTAAAAATTAGTGGTTATGTTGCTTTGGTACGGGATCATAGCCGCCGGAATGCCAAGGCCCGCACTTGACCAGCCGGACAACGGATAAGTAAATTCCTCTGAAGGGTCCATACCGGGTGATTGCCTCGTGGGCATAGCAGGAGCAGGACGGCTCGAAACGGCAACGACCCCCGAAGTGCGGCCCGATTGTTACCGCGTAGGCATCAATTAATCTCAGTAATATATAGGATAGAAGACGCACGGCTGATCAATCAAAAATGAGAAACCCGAAAAATGATTCACGCTACTGTCGAAAGGACGTTCTTCAACTGACCTTCGAGTTCCTGCCAGTCCGAAACAGGCCTGCGGATCAGAAGGAACAAATGCTGGTTGCAGGGAAATAGTTCTTTATTTAACCTATAGAATTCTCTAAGCTTGCGAATGTTTTTATGACGGCAAACAGAGTTGCCGACGGCGCGTGTGGCGGCGAAGCCGATTTTGCGACCGCCATCAACGGGTAAAAAAAAAGGACCAGCTCCGGGAGGACCCGCCGCCGGCCTTCTTTTCTCACTCTTTCAATTTCCTCGCGACCGGAAAGCCGCTCTGATCGGGGAAAACTATGAACGCTCATCCGAAACGGTGAGACGCTTACGACCCTTGGCGCGCCGGCGCTTAAGTATATTACGGCCAGACTTTGATGCCATTCGGGTGCGAAATCCGTGAGTGTTGGCCCGCTTACGACGGGAGGGTTGATAAGTCCGTTTCATGCCCAGTCTGCTCTTTCTATATCAATTCACATAATACGTGGGGCTGCCGGAATCCAGCAGGAGACCTAAATATAGCAAAATGAGATATGAGGCGCAACTCCGGGAGGGAAATCAGGCATTCCGGATCAGGATCTGCCGGCATACGCGAAAGGTCGGCGCGGCAGTCTGTTGGCAATCACGCAGTAGAAAAAGTCTCGTAAAAGAAAGTTAGCAGACATGAACATTTTTTATTACGATTTGCGAAACCAAAGACTCCCTTCTTAGCTCAACCACATGAAGGGGTGAAGTAAACACCGCGTCGAGTCGCGACAATTGACACACAAACGAATACTCACCTCGCGAGTCGCTTATCATGAATCCTCTCGAAAGCCTCTCGTCGGGTCATCATGCCTCTCGGTCAGAGTTAAAAATTTCAACTCTGTAACAATTGTAAGTTCTCTTCAAATGAGGAGTTAATGAGTTGACAATAGAGAAGAACGTGTTATATTGTAGTGCCTGCCAGAGAAGGGTGAAACTATCTGTTTTTTCGTTTGAGCGTGTCTCAGATGATCGTATCGTTTTCTGCCGCCCGCTTCTGTTCAGGTCTCGCGCGCACCATCCCCGAGTGCGTAAATTTCCCGGTGCTACTTCGGCAAGGTTCTCAGCCTTGTCATAACACTAAGATAATTCATCGTACGGCAAGTTGGCAACAGCCTGTCGCGGCGATTTGTACCTTTTAAGCAGGGACCGTTTGGCCCTAAGCGGAAACGGGTATTATTCTCTGTATGGCTCAATTCGACTTATCTTCCGCCACCGCTATCTGGTCCGAACTCCTCGAAGCCTTCAAGAGCCAGATTCCCGAACAGAGTTTTGCCACATGGATTCAACCGTTGTCTCCGCAACGGTTGGAAAACAACACGCTTGTGCTGGCCGCGCCGAGTCAATTTCACCGCGAATGGATTGAAGGCCATTACGTGCGCAACATTGAGACGGCTTTGCAGGAACTTCGCGGCGAAGCGATCCGGTTAAAACTGAACGTGCAGCCGGGGAAGACTCCGAATTCGGCTCCGCCTCTCCCGCACGTTCGCGACGTCACCGAAAAAGCGGAGACGTCATTTGAGACGCATCTCAATCCACGCTATCAGTTCGAGACCTTTATAGAAGGGGATTCCAATTCCTTCGCGCGCGCGGCCTGCACGGCTGTCGCAGATGTGGTACATCGTTGTCCGTGGAATCCGCTTTTAATCTATGGCGGTACGGGATTAGGCAAAACTCATCTCTTGCAGGCCATCGGAAACCGCGTGATCTCGCGCAATAAAACACACCGCGTGTTGTTCGTGTCCTCGGAGCGATTCACGCAGGACTTCATTCAATCCGTTCAAACGCGCCACACGACGGATTTTTCCCATCGCTACCGTTCCATTGATTTACTGCTGGTGGACGATATTCAGTTTTTTGCCGCCAAAGAACGGACGCAGATCGAATTTTTCCACGCGTTCAATACTTTGTATCAGAACGGCAAGCGGATCGTTTTGACGTCTGACCGTCCCGTTGCGGAGCTGGCCGGTTTCGATAAGCGGTTGATTTCGCGGTTTGATTCCGGCCTGGTAACCAACATTGATCCGCCGGATTACGAAACGCGCGTGGCCATTCTGCAAAATCGCGCGGACGTGGATCATTTTCCGATGACGCGGGACGTGGCGGACTTTTTAGCTTCCAATATCACGGCCAATGTGCGCGAGCTGGAGGGAGCCTATGTGACGCTGGCCGCGCGTTGTCAATTGATGCGCGTGCCGCCCACGCTGGATCTGGTGCGGGAAGTTCTGCGCTGTCGCAACGGAAACAACAGCGTGCGCCCTCCGGCGGAAAAAATTCTGATGATGGTATCGGATCATTTTCACGTTCCGATCGAGTCCTTACGGGGAAAGTCGCGCAAAAAAGAGATTGTATTCGTGCGCATGATTGCGATGACTTTAATGACGGAATGGACGAATCTTTCCTTAAAAGCCATCGGCAATATGTTCGGCGGACGCGATCACACCACCGTAATTCACTCGCGGGACACGATTCAGGAACGCAAAGCGGCCGGCGATCAGGAAATTTTGAACGTGTTACGTGATTTACAGCATAAGGCAGGACAATTCACTCCGGCGAGTGGATTGAGTGGATAAGAGTGAATGGGAACGGGAATTCATTCACGTTTCCCCAAGTTCACAGGGGTGTGGAAAGAGATTTCATAAACACCGTATTAATGAGAGCGGAAAAGTTCTTTCTTTTATTTGTGCCGCTCACTCGCAACTCTCAACGCAGAGTAATTTCAATAAACGGTTTGCGGTCTCTTTTCCACATGTTCACGGTCTCTGTTACTACTACGAGTTTCTCTCTTCTCTTTATAACATTTCTTTCATGAGGCTTTCATGAAGTTCTCCGCCTCCCAGAGCAGTTTACTTTCCGGTTTATTGCCGGTAGCGGCCGTTGTGCCGACCAAGAGTCCCATGCCGGTATTGACGCAGCTTCTTGCCGAACTTGACGGCAACACGCTGACGGTGACCGCCACCGATTTGGAAATTTCGATGGAAACAAGAATCGAAGTTGCAGGCGGAAAAAACGGCCGCACTTTGCTTCCAGCTAAGAAGTTTTTGGAAGAAATCCGCGAGTTTCCGGATGTTACGGTATCTGTAGAGGCCGCCGAGAGCGGAAGAATCAAGCTCAATGCTGAGGATAAGAGCTACGATCTTTCCGGCGAGAGCGTGCAAAACTATCCGAAAGTTCCGGCGCTGGACGAAAAAGAAACGTTTACAATGGACAGACTCCGCTTACGGAGGATGATTAATAAAGTGATGTTTGCCGTTTCGCGGGATGAATTAAGGCCACAGCTTACTGGTGTTTACATGAAGGTGATGCCGAACGAACTGCGCCTGGTAACCACGGACGGACACCGTCTGGTAAAGATCATGCAGAAACACGGTGGGTTTAAGGGCGAGGGCCACGAGTGCATTATTCCGGCTAAAGCGATGAACACCGTAGCCAGAATGTGTGAACGCGAAGGAGAAGTGCAGGTTTTTCTTGGTGACAATCAAATTGGATTCCGCTGCGGACCAACCACGCTGATTACCAAGCTGATTGAGGGCCGTTATCCGAACTACGAAGCGGTTATTCCACCGGAGAATAAGAGTTTGTTGACCGTGGATCTGGATCAGCTTCAGGCTGCGGTACGTCGCGCCGCCATCGTGTCGAATGAAATTTCGCGGCAGATTCGCTTAAAACTGCGCAACGATCACATGCAGATTTTAGTGGAAGATATTGAGCAGGGCAACGAAGGGCAGGAAACGGTTCCGTGCACATTCACGGGAGAGCCGATGGATATCGGGTACAACGCGGGGTACGTGCTGGACATTCTCAAGCAAGTGGATACGGGCGAAGTGGTTTTTGAATTGGGGACTCCCACTTCCGCGGGCATCGTAAAGCCCACCGAACAAGAGAAAGATGAGGACCTGCTGATGCTCATCATGCCCGTCCGATTGAACTGAACCGGATAGGGACTCGTTCGGGAGCGTAGCAGGATATACAGAGCGGGCGTGCGGCGCCCGCTCTTGTCATTAGAGGACGAAATCCATGAAACTTACGGAAGAACAACTTAAGAGCTACGAGAGTATATACCTTCTCTATTTGGACGAGACGGGGCATTCCGTTTTTAATCCGAGAAAAGTATATAATGATGTCAAAGGCAGGTATTTAACGCTTGGCGGTGTATTTATTCGCGGCGATATTTACTGGACGCAGCTGTACCCAGCCATTAACCAACTGAAACAAGATTACTTTGGAACGACAGATTTTATCCTACACTATACGGAGCTGTTTTTCACGCGGGGAACAAGGTCGCTCGATAGCGACAAACAACAAGCATTCTGGAGGGATTTTCTCGAAATTATTGCCTGCATAGACCTTCAGTTGCTGTCCATAACGATAGACAAGCAACGATTCCAGAATAAAACATACTTATGGCTATATGATCCATATCACCTCATTTTGGCGTGGCATATAGAGCGAGTGGTTTTTGCGCTTTCGAGGATCGAACGGCTACAAAAAATTATCGAAAGAGGAAAGCATCCACTCAGAGCGAGGATTGTGATAGAAGCGCGAGGTGGCAACCAAGACGCGAAAACAGGACAAGAAGGCGGTCCCGATAGAAGACTGGCAACGTCCTACAGAAGACTTTTTAAGGAAGGAAGTAAAATATTTCAGACGGTCACTCCAAAGGAAATCCAGAAACGATTAACTTCTAATGAGATTTCCATTGCTGACAAAAAAGCGAATAAAGTGGGTCTGCAGGTGGCAGATCTCATGAGCTTTCCGATGCACTGGAACACATTATTTGAATTGTGCCCCGAAGATATTTTTGAGATGAAGGGAGAAATACGCAAATCGGCGAATGTAGAACTTTTTTGGGAGAAAGCCCGCGAAAAAATAGCCGTGGATGCGAGCGGGCACATCGAAGGCTTTGGAATAAAACTTTTTCCGGACAAGAGCGATTAATCACGTAAAACAAAAACGGGCTGCAAGCAGCCCGCTCTCGCGATGGCGATTATGTCACATCTCCCTTCGCACATAGGCGAATTATTGATAATATAACATCACCCGGGAGCAATGTCAAGATACAAGATTAAGATATTTTTAAACTTACTTTGATGTAAAGCATGAAATAACTCGCGGTTAGTAAAGCACTCTTGTATTTGATTGAATAAAATTAGGGGCATGCCATAGCATGAAGGATTGCGCCAGCGAATCCGTTTGGCGGAAAGAGAAAAACGAGATTAATGGGCGCAACGCCTTACACCCCTATGAGAAATGACTCCCTTTCGTCCCCCCGTCCGCAGAGCAAGATCTCGCCTACGGCGGACACGCAGGGGGAAATAAGAGCGCACTGCCGTGCGGGCGCTACGGAAAAAGAAAACGGGCGGGTGACACACCCGCCACGGCGGTTTCGGCAGGGTTTGGAAACCCTGCTCGGCGGACGCGAGGGGTGAGGGCACCCTCTCGCGGCGCACCTTGCAGTGATCGCGTTGCGGAAGAGAATACGCCCCCATTGTATCCCCCCGCGAACGGAGGGAGAGAAGAAAAGATTCCGGGCACGCGAGACGCGAGCCTCGGCGACATACGGCAGGGTCAGCGACCCCGGCTCGGCGGAAAGACCTCGACAGCGAGCGCAAAGCTCGCTGTTATTGTTTTACCGGTACCGGTGTCGAGGTTTAATGACCCCTAAGAGATAAAGGACGCGAAAGTATACATATTTTAGACAGGCCTGTAAAAAATATGAAAAGTAGAAAAAACGACTCGATTTAGGAATGAAAAGCAAGAAGCCTATATATTTATAATTATAGAATATAGGTGCTATACAATCCGACGTAAAAAAGGGGCAATTTTTTGTGAATGTTGCGGAAAATGCGTATATTTCTTTTCTGCGATAAGCAGGCCCAATGCGCAGCAAGAACACCATTCATATTGCCGATCTTCTGAAGCGGGTCCTTGGAGACCGCAAATTCCGCCAAGGGGTGCGCAAGGCGGAAATTGCTCTACACTGGAACGAGATTGTCGGTCCGGAAATCGCCTCGCGGACGCGGCCCGTGCAGCTTTTTCGGGGGCGGCTGATCGTGGAATGCGATCATGATGTGTGGCGGACGGAACTCACCTTTCTGAAGCCCGAGATTCTCAAACGCATTGCCGAAGTGGAAGGCGAGGGGGCGGTAAAGGAAATCTTCCTCAAGTAACAACGAACGAGGAACGATGAAGCCGGGGGGCTGAAGGCTTGAATTAGCGTAGTGACGCAGCTTGCTGTGTCCTCTTGATGTTCAACACCGCGCGGACGGATTTACTTGAAATCGTCGCGGCGCAACGAAGGGAGGCTTATGAAAATCACGGCCATCATACCGAGCCTGAATGAAGAGGAAAGCATTGCCGAAGTGATCTCCATCGCGCGCGGAGAACGGCTCGCGCCGGCGGATCCGAATCCTCTTCGCAAGCTATTGTCACTGTTCGTATTCGAACAGGACGCGCTTTTTGCAGATGAAGTGATCGTGGTGGACGATCATTCCACGGACAACACGGTTGCGAGGGCTAAAGAGACCGGGGCTGACGTCATCATCAGCGCGAAACGGGGAAAAGGCGCATCCATGCGCGAAGGGCTGCTGATGGCTACGGGCGATGTCGTAGCATTTCTCGACGCCGATATTCCGGATTATCTGCCGACGGTCGTAGACCAGCTGGTCAAGCCCATCGTCAGCGACCGCGCCGATTTCACGAAAGCAACATTCGACCGGCAAGCCGGACGGGTGACGGAATTGGTGGCCAAGCCGCTCTTAGGTCTGCTCTTCCCGGAAGCGATGAGATTTTCCCAGCCGTTGAGCGGGATGATCGCGGGTCGCCGCGAGATGCTGATGAAAGTGGAATTCGAAAACGACTATGGCGTGGACATCGGCATTCTGCTCGACATGATTGCGGAAGGGGCGCGGATCGAAGAAGTGAGTCTGGGGCGGATTGCGAACAAGATGAAGCAATGGCAGCAGCTTGCGCCGATGTCGCGGGACGTTGCGCGGGCGATTCTCAAGCGGGTCAAGCGCCGGGCGAACTATACACTGGAAGCGATTTCGAGTTCCACGGTGGTGCTGGATCAGCTCGATTTCGCCATCAAGGAAAGTTTGCAGGGGCTGAAGAAGATTGCGATTTTCGATCTGGACAATACGATTCTTGAGGGGCGGGTGATCGAGAAATTGGCCGAGCAATACGGTTTTCAGAAAGCGTTTCTGGACATCGTATCGGAAAATCCCAATCCGTACGTGACGACCAAACTGGTCGCGCAGCTGATCAAGGGACTGGATTTCGGGAAAATGCTTTCGGCCGTGAACGAGATACCGATTGTTCCCGACACGGCGGAGGTGATTGCGGAACTGAAAACGCGCGGCTATATTGTGGGGATCATCACCGACGGATACGAGTTTATCGCGCAGCACGTGGGACAGAAAATCGGAGCGGATTTCGTGATGGCGAACGAACTCGAATTTTCCAACGGCATTGCCACCGGAGAAGTCAAGGTTCCATCGTTTTTCACGCGGGCGCGCGGCAGCGTATGTCATCATGATTTTTGTAAAAGCAATGCGATGATTGCGCTGTGCGACCGCTATCAGGTGCATTTGGAAAACGTGATGGCGATCGGCGACGGCGAGAACGACATCTGTATGGTACGCCACGCCGGAGTGGGTATTGCCTTTTGTTCGCAGAATGTCGTCCTGAACCGGATCGCGGACAAAGTGTTGACGGAGCGACGGTTTCAACCGCTGCTGGAATACGCATTGTAAGCGGGGAAGGCGAAAAAGAAGACCCGAGACTTGAAAGAAGTCAAGATTCCGGGCATGTCCGCGAGCGTGACCTCGTTAAAGACGACAAGGATGCATGCCTTGGCGGAAAAGACTGATCTAATCTGGAAGATAAATGGCGAACAACATTCAAGACACTGAAGATAAATCGCACGCATACGAAGCGTCTTCGATTACCGTATTAAAAGGTCTCGAAGCGGTGCGGCGGCGGCCGGCCATGTACATCGGCGACATCGGCATGCGCGGTTTGCACCACCTTGTCTATGAAGTCGTGGACAACGCGGTGGACGAGGCGATGGCCGGACACTGCACGGAGATTCGCATGACCGTCAACAAAGACGGAAGCGTAACCGTGGAAGACAACGGCCGCGGCATTCCGGTGGACATCCACGTGGAGGAAAACCGCAGCGCTTTGGAAGTGGTGATGACCGTGCTGCACGCGGGCGGAAAATTTACGCGCGACAGCTACAAAGTTTCAGGCGGCTTACACGGCGTGGGCGTGTCGGTGGTGAACGCGCTCTCGGAAAGGCTGATTGCGGAAGTGAAGCGCGACGGAAAAAAGTGGCGGCAGGAATATCATCGCGGCGATCCGGTGGCTCCGGTGAAGGACATCGGTTCGGCGCGCGGCTCGGGCACCAGCATATGCTTCATGCCCGATTCCGAGATTTTCAAGAGCACGGATTTTTCGTTCGACACGCTGATAGAGAGGCTGCGGGAACTGGCCTATCTCAACCGCGGCTTGAAAATCATTGCCGAAGATGAACGCGACGGCAAGCGGGTAGAATATAAATTCGACGGCGGCCTTTCCGAATTCGTAAAATATCTGGACGAAAACAGAACGCCGATTCATAAGGGCGTGATCTACGTTTCGCAGACGCGTGAAGAAGTGCCGGTGGAGCTGGCGCTGCAATATAACGACGGCTATAACGAAAATATTTTTACGTACGTCAACAACATCAACACGGTCGAAGGCGGCACGCACCTCGTCGGTTTGAAGTCCGCTCTGACGCGCACACTGAACAACTACGCGGAAAAGAACAAGCTGTACAAAAAAGAAGGCTTTCAGCTCTCCGGCGACGACGTGCGCGAAGGATTGACGGCGGTTCTGTCTATTAAGGTCGCGGAGCCGCAGTTCGAAGGGCAGACTAAAACAAAACTCGGCAACGGCGAAGTGAAGGGCATTGTCGAGCAGATCGTCAACGACAAGTTAGGACAATATCTCGAAGAGCATCCGCACGCGGCGAAATCCATCATTGAAAAATCCGTGAACGCGGCGCGGGCGCGGGAAGCGGCGCGAAAGGCGCGCGATCTCACGCGGCGGAAGAGCGCTTTGGAATCGGGCAGCCTGCCGGGCAAATTGGCGGACTGTACGACGAACGACGTAGATCGTTCGGAATTATATATCGTCGAGGGCGATTCGGCGGGCGGATCGGCCAAACAGGGACGCAACCGCGAGTTTCAGGCGATTCTGCCTTTAAAGGGCAAAATCATCAATGTGGAAAAAGCGCGGCTGGATAAAATTCTGGACAACGACGAACTGCGCACGCTGTTTCAGGCCATCGGAGTGATGGGCGGAATTCCGGAAAGCAAGAGCGACAGCAACGGCAACGGAAACGGCGGCGGTGAAGCCGAAGCTCCCGGCAAAGAGGAGCAGGACGAAGATTTTATCAAGAAAGTGCGCTACGGAAAAATCATTCTGATGACCGATGCCGACGTGGACGGCGCGCACATCCGCACGCTGCTGCTGACGTTTTTATTCCGCTATATGCAGCCGCTGATCCGGCAGGGCCGCGTGTTTATCGCCCAGCCGCCATTGTTCCGTGTGGCCAAGGGCAAACAGGTCCGCTACGCGCACGACGAGGGCGAGCGTGACAAGTACCTCAAGGAACTCGGTACGCAAGGCGTTTACGTGCAGCGCTACAAGGGCTTGGGCGAGATGAATCCTGAGCAGCTTTGGGAAACCACGATGGATCCGGAAAAGCGCACGATGTGGGTCGTGACGCTGGAAGACGCCGCCGCCGCCGATCGCATGTTCTCGATTTTGATGGGCGATGCCGTTGAACCCCGCCGCCAGTTCATTGAAGCGAACGCGAGGTACGTGACGAACCTTGATGTGTAAGGATGAAGGAAGAGGTAGAAAAAGCTGAAGGCGAAAAACTAAAATGTCCGAAAAACTTCAGAAAATACTTGCCGACTTGCGGAATAGCTTGACCGAATTGTACGGAGAGCGGCTGGAACGGCTTGTGCTATTCGGTTCGCAGGCGCGCGGCGACGCGGAATCGGATTCGGATATTGACGTGCTGGTTGTATTAAGGGGCGGGGTTGATGCGGGCGCCGAGATCGAAAAATCAGGCGATATCGCCGCGTGTCTTTCGCGCGATTATGATACGGTAATTTCTTTGGTTTTCGTTTCAGATCGGCAATACGCAACCAGAAAGAGTCCGTTACTTCTTAACGTGCGGCGTGAAGGAATCGTAATTTGACAGAAGATCAGCACGATCTCTTGCTCAAGGCGAAAGAGAGCCTACGCATCGCAAAAACGATTTTGCGCGAAGGCAGCAGTGATTTTGCGGCTTCGCGAGCGTATTATACCATGTTCTATGTTGCCGAAGCGTTGCTTTTGCAGAAGGAGTTTTCCTTTTCGAAACATTCCGCAGTGATTGCCGCCTTTTACCGCGAGTTCTGTAAAACAGGCGTTGTTCCGGTGGAATTCCATACAGACCTTGTTAAAGCCCAGAGTCAACGGCATAAGGCAGACTACGACGTTCGGCCGCATTTAAGTATCGCGGATGCAGAGCGACAAATCGAGCGAGCGGAAAGATTCGTCGGATTAGGCGAACGGGTACTCGGATCGGTTGACGAAGGGGATTAACCGAAACCACTAAAGTGTCCAACCTGATTGCAGAGGGGAGAGTGCATCATGGAGTTTGCAGATTTACCGGCGGGGACGATTCTGGAAAATTACGGCGGGGGCGGGCGCAATTTCTTCGAAAAGCTGATGAACAAAATGCTAACCAAAGCCATTCAGTTGCATCAGCGGAAAGTGTGGCCGAAAAGCGATCACGTGGATGCCGCGCACAGCGCGATCAAACTGCCGAACGGCAAATGGCTCGCGATTGTTGCGCCGCGAGTGTCGCAAACAGACGAGCCGCTGTTTCCCAAAGAGCAGGCGCGCGCGTACCGATGGGAAGGTACGACGCATTTCACGCCGGAATGCTGGCAGGCGCTTGAGGCGGTGGCGAACAGACTCATCGGCGCGGACTACGATTTCGGACAGCTCATGGACATTGCCATCAAGCAAACCTTTGGCTGGGTGCCCGACACGGCGAGTATTTTCGATTTGGGCCGCAAGAAAAAAGTGTGCAGCGTAGGGGTAATGGCCTGCCTTTATACGGGGTGGCAGAAGATCGCCGAAAAATTCAACACGGGCAACGACTACGGCGCGGACCGCACGGACTATTGGAAGCCCAACGCGCGCAGCGACGGCTCGACCATGAACATCGAGCGCATTCCGCCCGCCTTCTTCGAAAACGAACCGCGCTATACGCTGATCTGGGAACGCAAGGGGGAGCACGCGTGAAGACTTGAGACGAGAGACTTGAGACTTGAATTCCGATCTGCGTAGTGACACAGCTTGCTGTGTCTTCTGGTTGTCCGTAGCCGCGCAGGGCAGTGTGCTTATAGAGGGAAACAAACCAATGATTACAATTGATGATGCAATAGAGTATATAATCGAACAGATGTTATCTCCGCGTAAAACAGGACACGATCACGGATTAGGCGACGACGATCATTCGGTGATTATGATAAACATCATTCAAAACTATATACGCAGAGAACACCCTCAGGTTTCAGGATCCGAATTATACCAATATTTCCCAACATACTCACAACATTTCCTTGATGCGGCGCACGAATTGTCACGCAGGGGGGTTTTTAGAATTGGGCCGCATAGAATGGAACGGAACGGTGAAAGCCTAAAGAAATGCTATGTCTTAACTGAGTTTGGACAGAAATGGATTGATACTCGTAAGACGTCAGGTGTTCCCCCAATGGAACCAGGCCGATACCCACAGTTGATTGCAGAATACGCCAAGTTATTCGGATCTGGTTTTCAACAACGTGCAACAGAGGCCATAAAATGCTATCAGGCACAGGCATACTTAGCTTGCTGTGCTATGGTTGGAGCAGCGGCAGAATCAATATTACTATATGTAGCAATAAACAAGTCTGGTGATGAAATTGAAGTCTTAAAGAAATACGGACAATCAGGAGGGGCAGGGAAAATTAAGAACGATATTTTAGCAGGAAAGAAGAGTTCCGAGCGACAGCACTTTGAAGGAATCTATGAGTTGATGAAGTATTGGCGTGATGAATCAGCCCACGGGAAACAGAGCAATCTGTCGGAACTCGAGGCACATATGTCGCTTTTTCTTTTAATTCGTCACGCAACCTTTGTGCGAGACCAAATAGCAGTATACACACAAAAGTAGGTATCTAAGATACATATGTTCCGGACATGCGGGGACGCATGCCTCGGCGGAGAAGGCTGAGATTCCGGCAGGGTCAGCGACCCCTGCTCGGCGGAAATGACGCCATTGCCGGTCGGGAGACCAACAACGGCGAAAAGTTGGGCGCACACTCTGGTGCGCCCCTACGAAACGGTTTTATGATCGAGATTATCCAAGTTGAAACTCCCGCTCCCCTCGCGCAGATCAGAGCGTTGTTTCTGGAATATGCGGAATCGCTGGGGTTCAGTTTGTGCTTTCAATCGTTCGATGAGGAATTGGCGGGATTGCCGGGGATGTACGCGATGCCGGAGGGGCGGCTGCTGATCGCGTATCTGGACGGGGAACCGGTGGGATGCGCGGCTCTGCACAAACTTGAAGACGGGATCTGCGAAATGAAGCGGCTGTACGTAAAGCCGGCGGCACGCGGCCACGGAATCGGCAAGCTGCTCTCGCAGAAAATTATCGCGGAAGCAAAAGCCATCGGCTACACGAGCATGCGGCTGGATACCATCGCCGACCGTATGCAAACGGCAGTAGATATTTATCGCACGCAGGGATTTGTCGAGATTCCGCCCTACCGCGAGAATCCGATTGCGAGCGCGCTGTATATGGAATTGGACCTGACCAGAAAAAGCTGAAATCTGAAAGCGGAAAGCTGAAAAGATTCCGGGCAGATCAGGGGATCTGCCTCGGCGGATATGCCACCACCTACAGGACAAATGGAACCGGTATCAAAAGAGCATCTCTTAAAAGAGAGCCTTCTCGCGAAAGCGGAACACCGCAAAACGTTAGCACGATTGCCAATCGAAAAAAAGCTTGAGATGGTGCGGCAATTGATCAGCATTTCGCGGCAAGCGGGGCGATTACCGGAATGGTATGAACGGTTGATGAAGAAGTGACGTAGAGAAGAAAGATACCCCCCTTTTTCGTCCCCCCCGCAAGCGGGGCGAGAACAGAGATGATTCCGGGCAGATCTGGGGATCTGCCGCGGCGGAAATCGCAACAACGCGGACACGGCAGGCTGTGCCCGCACGAGAAAACAACAAAAAATAATCCATGCATTCTTTTGAGTTGAAGACAGTGATAACGGCGCGGCCGGCGCGAGTGTTCGCGGTCATTACCGAGCCGGACTACATTACCCAGTGGGACTACTGCCGCTGGGTGCAGAACGACGGCCGCCTCGGCGGCAAACTGCGCAAGCGGGACGAAGAAGGCCGCCTGTTCAATGGCGAAATCGTGATCTTCGATCCGCCGTTCCGCTTCGGCGTGGTCATGCCGATCCTGGTCAACATGGAAGAAGAAGACGAAGGCCGCTTTCCCGTCCGCTTCGAATACAGCATTGAAGCGGCCGAAAATCAGTCGGTGCTGATCATGAAAGCCGACGGTTTTCCCACGGAGGAATTGGCCGCCCGCGAACGCAATTCGTGGGGCGGATACTTTCTGGAAAAACTGAAAAAAACAGCCGAAAATAATTGAACGAGCCGGCGGGGAAGCCGCCGGCATAGTGAATATTCCGCCGGATTTTTTCACGGAACGACCCGGGACGGAATCCGCGTGGATTGACTGGACAAACGGCCGCGAGCCGTTTGCGGGGTGCCGGGACACAATCTTCCCGGTGAAATCTGAAGAAAGATAAAGGATGAAGACTCCCATGACCGAAGGCGACAGAAGACCCATGGAACGTTTTGCCGAGCAGCGCACCGAAACGGGCGCACCACGGCGCCGCCGCTTAATCCGCACCAGCCGGATTCCTGAAAAGCGGCAGCGCGAGTACCTTTATTACCAAGTTCATTATCAACCGGTGCCGGGGGCGCGCAAGACGCACCTTCAAGCCGTGCAACCCAAGTTGACCGAGCGTGTCTACGATATGATCCGCCGCGGACAGCTGATTCTATGCGGCGGGTATCCCTCCTCGATCGGCGGCATGTGGCTGATTCGCGTAAAAAGCCACGCGGAAGCCGAGCGGTTGGTTTTAGAAAATCCGGCGGTAAGCTGCAATCTTGTGACGCATCGGCTGATCGAATTGCAGGATCCGATGGGCGTGATCGTTCAGCAGGAACGCATTCCGGCCTCCGCCGAGCCGGACAAGGTGTAGGTAAATTATAACGGGCTGTTGAACGCCCGTATTGTATCCTTTCATCAAGGGCAGGCGAAACGGCTTGCCGGAAAGATAGCGTCATGAGCCATCCCGAAATTCTCATCGTTGGCGCGGGGTTCATGGGCCGCGCCGCCGCGTACTTCTTCCGCAATCATCCGAACGGACCGTTTCCGGTTTTGCTTTCGGATCGCGACGAAGCCGTGCTGGACAGCGCGGAACAATTCCTCGGTCAAGGAAATTATGTTAACACGATGCGGGTGGATGTCACGCACGGCAATAGTTTGCTGCGCGGTCTGACCGGCATCCGCGTGTGTTTGTCTTGTGTGCCGCATTTCTTTAATCCGGTTGTAGCCCGCGCGTGTATGCAGCTTGGAGTCTCGTATGTGGATTTGGGAATGAATCCCGACATCACAGACAAGATTCTGGCGATGGACGAAGAAGCGAAGACACGCAACGCGGCTTTCGTGCCGGATACGGGTTTTTCACCCGGACTCACCAATATATTAGTCTGGGAACTCGTGAATCGTTTTAAAAAATGCGAATCCGTGCAACTGTGGGCCGGCGGTTTGCCGCAAAAGCCTATCGGCCCGCTGAACTATACGCAATTTTTCTCCATTCACGGACTGGTCAACGAATACTTTGAGGATGCGCGCGAAATCCGCGACGGGAAATTGGTCACGGTGCCGTCACTCTCCGACGAGGAAACCGTGGAATTCCCGGGTATCGGTACGTTCGAATCCTTTGTAACGTCGGGCGGAACGTCTACGCTCCCGCAGTCACTGCAAGGCAAAGTGAACCGCCTTAGCTACAAGACCATGCGCTATCCGGGACATCTGGCGGCATTACAGAATCTGCGGGATCTCGGCTTGGCCGAACGGCAGCCGTATATGTTCGGAGAATGTTCGGTCAGTCCGCGCGACATGCTGGTGCGCGTTTTGGAGGCCAAGCTGCCGAAACGCGTGCCGGATATGGTGCTGCTCCGGGTGCTGGCGCGCGGCGATGGCGGGCGTGAAGAGAAGATTGAATTGACCGTGAAGCATGATGCGAAGAGCGGACTATCGGCGATGGAGCAGTTGACGGGATTTTCCGCCGCCGCCGCCGCGCTGGCCGTCTATCAAGGCAAAGTTTCTCCCGGTGCGCACACACAAGAGCTGGTGATTCCGTTTGCTTGGATAAGGGAACAGCTCGGCAATTTCGGAATCAAGCTTTAATTCGCCTCTTTATTAGCGGCGGTCTCCGACTGGCGTCGGGAAAAAGATGAGGGATGAGGGATGAATTCATACCCTATCCGCTCATAATTTATTTTAGGATCAAACGGTGGTCGTCTTGCCGGCTGCCGATTCGACGGCTATTCCAAAGAGCATCATGACCAAACCTGAAATCGTAATTCTGGGCGCGGGTTTGATGGGGCGCGTGGCCGCGTATTTTTTCATGAACCATCCGGACGGACCGTTTCGCGTGCGGCTGGCTGAAAAAGACAAGGCTGTGCTGCAGGAAGCGACCGACTGGTTGCGCAGCGATCAGATCGAACCGATTGCGGCAGACGCCAGCAGCGAACTCGAATTAGGCGGAACGCTGGTGGGTTCCAAAGTCTGCGTGTCGTGCCTGCCCTATTTTCTCAATCCGCGCGTAGCGCGAGCCGCGATGCGAGCGGGCGTTTCCATGGTGGATCTGGGCGGGAATCCGCAAGTTACGGATATGATTTTGGGTATGGATCAGGAAGCGCAGCGCAAAGGAATCGCTTTTATTCCCGATACCGGTTTGGCTCCGGGATTGGTGAGTATTTTGGCGTGGGATTTGGTGCATCGCTTTCAGCACTGTGCGGAAGTTCACCTGCGCGTGGGCGGCCTGCCGCAAAAACCGGAAGGTCCGCTGCAATATGCGCAGGTTTTTTCTATTCACGGACTGTTGAACGAATATCTCGAAGACGCACGCGAGATTCGCAACGGAAAAGCCGTGTCGGTGCCGTCGCCGTCCGATCTTGAATCGCTCGAATTTAGCGGTTGGGGCACATTGGAAGCGTTTGTTACATCCGGTGGAACCTCCACTCTGCCGCGCACACTTTTAGGAAAGGTGCAGAGGCTGGATTATAAGACCATCCGCTATCCCGGACATTTCGCGGCTCTGAAACTTTTAATTGACATGGGACTTGCTTCACAGAAAAAATATCGGGTAAATTCCGTGGAAATCTCTCCGCGCGAGGTGCTGACGCGAATTCTTGAAGAAACGCTGCCGAAAAACGTGCCGGATCTGATACTCCTACGGGTCACAGCCAAGGGAGACGGCGGCCGCGAAGAAAAATTCGAGCTGGCAGTAAAACAGGATGAGCAGCGGGGAATTTCGGCGATGGGACAGATGACAGCTTTTCCGGCGGCGGCGATTGCACTGGCCATATTGGTAGGCAACGTTCCGCCCGGCGCGCATCCGCAGGAAACCGTGATCTCTTCCGCCTGGATGAAAGAGCAGCTCGGGAAGATGGGGATTGAAGTGTGAGAAGATGAAGGAAAGAATAGTTCGCAAATAACGGTAATTATTTTGTCCGAATATTCAACACGAACAAGATCGACCCAGATTAATCTGAAACTTGGAATAGCTCCAGATAGCACAAGGGCGGAATCCAACAGATTGCTGGCAGAAGATAGATCGGTACACGACTGGTACCGATTTGTTCTCTCTTTTCCCCCACATTTGGTTCGAACCTATTTAGAACGATTTGGTCTTAATAAGGATAACACTGTATTAGATCCGTTTTGTGGTACAGGCACAACTTTGGTTGAATGTAAGAAGCTCGGAATAAACTGTATCGGAATTGAAGCGCTTCCGATGGCATATTTCGCAAGTCGAGTAAAGTTGAATTGGGGGGCGAAACCGGAAGCTCTTCAACAGCACGCGTCAAAGATCGCCATCGAAACGGAACAAGAACTTGCCTATTATAAGCGGAATGGGAGATCGAATAAGACAAGCATCGAAGCTTCTCGCACCTTAGAATCATTACCTCCTGAAAAAACTACTTTGCTCATTAAAGACTCTATTAGTCCGATACCACTGCACAAAACGTTAATACTGTTATCCGTTATTGAAAGACTGAAGAATGACCTATTCTACGATTATGAACGTCTGGCATTAGCCAAATCGTTAGTCACATCGACTGGCAATCTTCGTTTTGGACCCGAGGTCGGAATTGGTTCTATAAAGTCGGATGCGGATGTTGTTGGGGTATGGCTGAACGAGATGGGTGCAATGACCGCTGATTTAGCAGATTTTGGAGGGATTAACGGCGCACAGAGTAGTGTTTATTGCGCGGATGCTCGTGATTTGGATCGAATTCTCAAACCGGAATCTGTGGATGTGGTATTCACATCGCCGCCATACCCGAATGAAAAAGATTATACCAGAACTACGCGCCTTGAATCCGTGATTCTTGGGTTTATTGCAGACAAGAGCGATCTCCGCAATCTTAAACAAACGCTTCTGCGTTCTAACACGCGCAATGTTTATAAACAAGACGATGATGACAAGTGGGTGAACAATTGCGAAGAAATTCGCGAAATTTCGGAAATGATCGAGCGCAAGCGTGTGGACTTAGGCAAGACCAGTGGATTCGAGAAATTATATTCAAGAGTGACCATGCTATATTTTGGTGGGATGTATAAGCATCTATTTCAGCTACGACCCGCGTTGAAATCTGGTGCGCGTCTCGCTTATGTGGTTGGAGATCAAGCATCTTATCTTCAGGTTATGATTCGTACCGGTCATATTCTTGCACAGATTGCCCAATCTCTAGGTTATGAATTGGAATCGATAGATTTGTTTCGCAGTCGTTTCGCCACTGCAACTAAGCAAGATTTGCGAGAGGAGGTCGTTGTTTTGCGATGGCCAGGAAAGTAATTAAAAAGAATTCTGCTAAAACCGACAGAGGAACAAGTCGATATAGCCAGATCATAGAACACATTTTTCTCATGCGTTATAAAAAAGGCGTGAATGAAGTCGAGTTCGATAGAGATGATGTGCGAGCGGCTTGTCAAAAGTTGAATGTAGATCTGGTTAAGAACATTGGTGATCTTGTTTACAGTTTTCGATACCGTGCGACCCTACCAGAGAAAATCAGAATGCGTGCAACCGTGGGCAAGGCGTGGATTATCCAACCGGCCGGACCTGCTAAATACCGATTTGTACTGCGCACTCTGACTATGATTGTACCGACGAAAGGTCTTGCCGAGACGAAAGTGCCCGATGCAACTCCCGGTCTGGTTGGAATGTACGCGTTAAACGATGAGCAAGGATTGCTTGCGCGAGTCCGATACAATCGGTTAATCGATCTATTTACAGGCGTTGTCTGTTACTCGCTACAAAATCATTTGCGGACAGCAATATTGAATATTGGGCAAGTAGAGACGGACGAACTCTATGTTGGGGTGGACAGGAAAGGGGCGCATTACATCTTCCCCGTTCAAGCAAAGGGCGGTACTGACAAGCTCAGTATTGTCCAAATAGAACAAGATCTCGCTCTCTGTGCAGCCAAGTTCCCAACGTTAATATGTCGTCCCGTGGCGGCTCAATTTATCGAAGATGATCTAATTGCACTTTTTGAGTTTGAGGATAGCAAGGAAGGTGCCAAGATTTCACGCGAAAAGCACTATCGTCTTGTCCCGCGAGGGCAACTTACTAAAGCAGAACTGAAGGCATATCGAAACCGCACAGAAGATTAGACTGGAGAGCTTTTGTCCGACAATAAAGAACGGCGTTTTCTGCCGAAGGCTTACGATAACCGCGAATTCCTGCACAGCGCGCAGGCGCGGACGTTGCGCATCTTAGCGGAATATCTGGAGCCGCAGGCGCGGCTAAGGCAGCATAAAATCCGCGGTACCGTAGTGGTTTTCGGATCGGCGCGCGCGCATTCCCCGGAGATGTTTGCCGAGAGCGTGCGGCGGGTGCAGGAGGATTTGAAAAAAGCATCGCCCGAAGAAGCCGTGCGTATTCGTCAAAAAATCACGATAGACGAACGAATGAGCAAGTACTATGCGGACTGCATGCGGCTGACGGGATTGCTGACCGACTATTTTCGCGGTCTGCCCGATCCGCGCAGCCACCACGTGGTTTGCTCCGGCGGCGGACCGGGAATCATGGAAGCGGCGAATCGCGGAGCGATTGAAGCGGGCGGAAAAACCGTGGGATTTTCCATCAGCCTACCGCACGAACAGGCCAACAACCGCTTTCTGGATCCGCGGCTGACCTTTGAATTCCACTACTTTTTCATGCGCAAATACTGGTTTATGTATCTGGCGCGGGGCTTGGTGGTCTTTCCCGGCGGTTTCGGAACCATGGACGAACTGTTTGAAATGATGACGCTGGTTCAGACGCAAAAAGTTCGCAAGCGGGTGCCTATTGTCCTCTACGGATCGGCCTTTTGGGAGGACGTGGTACGGTTTGAAACGATGGTTCAATGGGGTGTCATCTCTCCGGAAGACACGAAGTTATTCAAGATTTGTGACACACCGGAAGAGGCCCTGGAATTTCTCAAAAAAGAGATAGACGGCGGCTTGGACATGGAACCCAATCCCGCCCACGACGAGTAAAACAGACGACGCAGCAAAAAAACAGCATGGATTGATCTGATGAATCTCACTCGGCAACTCATTCTAATGATCGCTCTGAGCGTGTTCTTGGGGCTTGGAGCGCGTAATATGCAGAGAAATCCGGTACCATTCTGGGGATATCCCAAGCCGATAGAACTCATCCGAACGAAAGTGGCATTTGCCGGAGCGGAGTTGGTCTCTTCCGACAGCGCATTTGTACCCGCGGACCAGCCCTATGAGGTGGATCTCTCCACGGCGATGGGTTTGTACATGAAGCGCAAGAAGAATAATGTCCATTTTATAGACGCGCGCGAAACGGAACTGTATGCGGAAGGACATATTCCCGGAGCACGAAACATCCCGTTTGATCAGATCTCCAAGTATGCGGATTCGTTGCTTACAATCCCCCAAAATGATCTCTTACTGCTCTACTGTGAGGGAGGAGATTGCCGCTCTTCCCACGATCTGGCGGAGTATATG
The DNA here is from genome assembly GCA_003818605.1 of Candidatus Zhuqueibacterota bacterium. Lineage (GTDB taxonomy): Bacteria > Electryoneota > RPQS01 > RPQS01 > RPQS01 > RPQS01. The sequence continues at coordinate 36,689 of RPQS01000028.1, forward strand.
TTGGCCAATGGTTGGAAGCGGATTACCGTATATCTCGGTGGTTGGGCGGAGTGGTCCGCAGAGACGGATTTTATAGATTCCAAGCAATAACTTAGACTTTCAGCAAGCTCCAAGGCAGGACGCATTTTTAGCGGCCTGCCTTTGTTTTTAGGCACTTGGCTAATATGGCATCTGCCGATTCAATCCGGACGGTCTTTGGGAATTCGGCAGGTCGCTAAACCGAATATCTGTGAATTTTTCAGGGTTGAAAACGGGGCGCGAAAAAGCGATTTTTCTATGCTCTTTTTTTGACGTAACTTGCTAATTTTTTCAAGACTTCCCCTTGACTTTGTGAAGAAAAAGCGTTAAATTCACACGAATGAGTCCAAAACCAAAAAAATGGCTTTTTGAGGCCCTGGAATGGGTTTGCCGAATCGTGGTGGCGGCCGTATTTATTTTTGCGGCCGTACCAAAAATTCTCGATCCCACGGCCTTTGCTAAAGCCGTGGTCAACTACCGTTTGGTTCTGCCGTTGATCGGGCAAGGCTATGTTTATCCCGTAGCCATGTTCCTGCCGCCGCTGGAACTGGTGGCAGCCGTTGCCCTGCTGTTCAACCGCTGGAGAAGAGCCGGCAGCTTGGTTTGCGGCGCAATGTTGCTGCTGTTTATTGTGCTTATTGCTCAGGCGATGGTTCGCGGATTTAATATTGATTGCGGTTGTTTCGGATCGGGAGCGGCGGGGCAGGCTCTCGCGCAAAAAGTGGGTATTAAAAGAATTTTCGAAGACGTTGTGTGGCTTCTCATGTGCGCGTTTGTGTGGGTGCGGTCGAAGAAAGGGTGAGGGATGAAGCGGCCCGATTTGTGGCTGAGCAGCGAGTTTATATCTTTCGCACGGATACATACACACCCTGACGATCACCAGCGATGCAACACGGCGGCAATTGGACAAGGGATGAAGGAGGAAGGATGAACAGGAAAATCTGTACATCTCGAGGGCTTGAGATTCTTGTGATCGCGATGTTGATCCTTGCGTCCAGCACTCCCGCTCTCGCCCGTTTGATGGGAAAAGGCCAATACATTTATCAAGAGTTCCCGCCCGTCCGCCCCGCTTCCCCGCCCGCTTATCATGCTCCCCGCGCCGGTGATCGCCTCGATGAAGACTGGCAGTTTATCCAATATCTCTACGATGCGGACTCGTTGTACCCCGGATATTGGAATGCCGTACCGGTGGGATTGGGTTTCACTCCCAAAGGCCGCGGTTTTTTAGCCACGCTGCACACGGTATTCAATTCGATGGATGGCGGCATTTCGTGGGACAATATTGATCCGAATCCGCCGCCCTCCACCCAATCCGACTTCGTAGTTCTCCGTTCTCCAACCTATATCAGCAATCTTGCCGTTCGCCCGCGATCGCGCGATACAACGCGCACGGACACAGTGCTCATAACTACGGTCAACGGCAATCTGGATATGGGGACGGTGCGACTGATCTACAACCTCATGGGATACAGGCTTTATCCACTGGCGCAATATACCACCAATTACTGGCTCACTAACATTACCATTCCCGATTCGGTCACGGCCTTTGCCTATGCCGGAATGGAAGGCAGACTTTACGGCAACGACTCGCTTTGGTTGTCGCAATGGGAGTATCTGAGTTCCGACAAGGTATTGATTCGCGCCGGACGGCAGGATAGTCTCGATTTAAACGAGACGTGGGTCTCGGGGGCCGCGAATGCGGGATCGCTGATTGTGGCCGTCGGTTCGCATCATTGGATCAGCCGTGACGGGGGCCGATGGTGGCGAATCCGCCCGGCGGCCGATTCCATTTTCGACAACTGCGTGAGCTTCAGCGATACGGTTCACGGACTCACGGGCGGGGGAACGATCTCGCCGCAGTCGCAGGGCTGGGTGCATCGCACGACGAACGGCGGAGAAAGCTGGTCAGGACGCGTGCTGCAAACGGACATTCCCATCCGCTCGGTGGAAATGGTCTCACCGCAAATGGCTTTTGCCGCGGGCGGAAACTACGAACAAGCCGTCGGAAAGATTTGGAGCAGCACAGATGGCGGTGCAACGTGGAATCAGGACTTGCTGCTTGGCGCGGAAATTAAATGTCTGGAAAGCCGTCGCGTGAACGCGGCCTATGTGGATGTGTTTGCGGCCGGAGCATTTCCCGATTTTCGCGGCGGAGTATGGCGCAAGCGAATCTTCCTTCCCGATACAACAGGTCCCGTGGTTATGGCTGATCCCGATTCGCTCAATTTCGGTTCGCTGCTGCCGGGGACGCGGGATACTCTTTTTGTGACACTGCACAATTTCGGCGGGGCTGCGGATTCCATTTTGGAGATCACGGGCGGAACGACGGAATTTATTCCGTTGTGGACAGCGGAACACGTTGAATTGCGCGCGGGAGAGGAACTTACTTTGCCGGTGATGTTCCGATCCATGACGGAAGGTGAGTTCCAATGCCATCTGCAAGTGGTCACGCAGACCAGCGGCCCGGTGGATATATTTTGCCGCGCGGAAGTTTCCATTTCTGATATCAATCGTCCCGGTGTGTCGCTGCTGCCTTCTGATGCTAAGTTGTCGGTGTGGCCGAATCCGGGCAATTCGAGTTTCGATATCCGTTTCGAATTACAGAGAGCCGCGTTGGCTTCCGTGCGCGTTTTCGATTTATCCGGCCGTTTGGTGGCCACGCTGGTGGAAGCCAGCTTCGCCGCCGGAGAATATACGCGGACGTGGGATGGGAACAGTCAGGCTTCGGGCATTTACTTCGTGCGCTTGGACGTGGCGGGAATGCAGGGAATCGCGCAAAAGGTTCTGCTGTTAAAATGACATGCGCAGCATGTCATCCTGAGCCGCCGTTGGCGGTGAAGGATCTCAAACGGAATAATGCCACATGAATCTTCGCGGGCGGCTGACCATCGAACTTTTTCATTCGCGCTGCCTGGAGGGAAATCCCTTAGGTGATCCGGCCGTGCGCGAGATTCCGGTCTATTTGCCGGAAGGCTATGCCGCCGCGCATGAATATCCGCTGCTTGTGATTCTGGCGGGATTCACCGGATCGAGCCGCACGCATTTGAACTGGATGCCGTGGGGGGAAACGATGCCGGAGCGGATCGAGCGCTTGATTGCTTCGCGCAAGATTCCGCCGTGCGTGGCGATTTTTCCCGATCCGTTCACGCGGCTGGGCGGATGTCAGTACTTGAACAGCGGCGCGGTCGGCGATTACGAAGATCATTTGGCGGGCGAACTCATTCCCTGGGCACGCGAACACTTTAACGCCGGGCGTAAACCTGCGACGACGGTCATTGCGGGAAAATCTTCCGGCGGCTTTGGTGCGTTCGCACTGGCGGCGCGGCATCCGGATCTGTTCGGTTGGATGATCATGCACAGCGGCGATTGCTATTTCGATTACTGCTGTATTCCCGATTTTCCGGTGGCGGCGGGAGAAATTCGCAAGGCGGGCGGGCCGCGCGAGTTCATGGCGAAGATCGGCCAGCCGGGATTACAGGGTAAGAATTATTTTACGGCCGTGAATATGATTGCCATGTCCGCCTGCTATTCGCCGAATGCGGAAAGTCCGTGGGGGTTCGATCTGCCGTTCGATTGGGAAACGGGTGAAATGAAGAGCGACGTGTGGGCGAGGTGGCTGACGCATGATCCGGTGCGGATGGCGGACCGTCCTGAAGTGATTGCAGCTCTGAAAAAACTGCGCGGAATTTACATTGAATGCGGCACGCAGGATGAATTCAATTTGCAGTGGGGCGCGCGCATTCTGACCAAAAAGCTGCGCGCGGCGCGGATTGCGGTGGAGCATCGCGAATTCGACGGCGGACACATGAATACGCACTACCGGTACGATGAGAGTTTGGGGTGGCTCGGAGAAAAGCTGAAAGCGGAAAGCTGAAATGCCGAAAACATCCCGTTTGAATAAAGAATGGCATTTGGCGAATCCGATGCCGAAGAAGGCGACGCTCGAACAACGCATCGCATGGCACGCGGAACACGTTCAGAATTGCGCCTGCCGCGAAATGCCGCCCTCGATTGCCGCAGAAATTAGAAAGCGGAAATCTGAAAGCGGAAAGCGGAATCCGTAGCCGCGCACGGCAGTGCGGTCCTATAAATAATCGCGAGGGGTGAGGGCACCCGCTCGCGGCGAGGCAAGTTGTTTCGTAGCCGCGCACGGCAGTGCGAGCCGTATTGAGATTGTAGGGGCACGATATATCGTGCCCGTCGGGAAATCGCCCCCCTTTTATCCCCCCGTGAACGGAGGGAGACCCGATTTAAGCCGGGCGGGTCATGGGTCCGCCATAGCGATTAAAGAAATCCGAAATGATTATGTCCGATCCCAGATATCCGATAGGCGAGTTTGCGTGGGCGGGAACGCTCACGGTGCAGGAACGGCGCGAAAAAATCGAAGTCATCGCCGCGCTGCCGGCAAAACTGCGCGCGGCCGTGGCCGGACTCTCGGACGCGCAGCTTGACACTCCGTACCGCGAAGGCGGCTGGACGGTGCGGCAGGTTGTGCATCATTTAGCGGACAGCCACATGAATGCTTATGTACGGATGCGGCTTGCGCTCACCGAAGACGTGCCGCAAGTTAAGCCGTACGATGAAGCGAAGTGGGCGGAACTGGCCGACGCGCGCACCGCGCCCATCGCGATCTCGCTGACATTGCTGGATGGATTGCACTCGCGTTGGGCGATGCTGCTGAAATCCCTCGAAGAAAAAGATTTCGGGCGGACGTTTACGCATCCCGAGCATAAAAACGCGCTCAGTGTGGATTGGCTTGTGGCCATTTATGCGTGGCATTGCCTTCATCATGTTGCGCACATTACCGCACTGCGCGAACGCATGGGCTGGCTCTACGTCGAGCAGGGTCGCTGACCCTGCCGGAGTCGGCAAGTAGCCGCGAGGGGTGTGGGCACTCACTCGCAGCGGGGAAAGAAGACTGTCAGACAAATCATTAACGAGAAATATAATATGCCAGCGGATATACTTAAGAGTTTGTGGGATGGACTTCGAAGCTTGATAGACATCAAACCCAGACATTGGTTTGCGCTTGCACTTATCTCTCTTTTTATCTTGTTTGCACCTCAACAAGTCGCGCAGGCTCTTCATTTAGACGTTTTCCGCACATCCTATGGACCGTGGATTGGTGTAATTGCAGTGACTGCAATTTTTCTGGGTATCGCGCAATTGACACCGAGTTTAAGAGAGCGATTCGGTGTATTTCGGGCAAGGCGAAAGGTTTTAAAAGAGTTGTGGCTTCTATCGAGAGATGAAAGGCTCCCGCTAATTTACTGTTATCGCAATAAACAGAGGGAGATATGGTTACCATCCGATGACCCAAGAATAAAAAAGATTGCAAGACGACATATTATCATAAGTCTTTCGCAATACACAAACGGCGGGCAGTGGGAATACACAATACCAGAAGTGGTTTGGCGAGAACTTCAGCGGCGGTACGACAAATTCGTACGACAGGCATATCCAGATGACGCAACATTGAATAATGAAATGGATATATTTAAACCGTATACTAAACCACGCTTCCGCTTTGAGCGCAAATGGTGATTTCGGAGAATTGTTGCAAACATAAAGTTCTCTTAATGATATTCGCATGAACCACTTTCACATCGGATGTAATTTGAAGTCGGGGGTGGAACCGGAGAGGTTCTGTGAAAGTGCGCGCGAACTCTTGAGTTTTTTGCATGAGCGGGAGTTCATCGAAGGCTATTACATTCAGCGGCGGAAGTTCGCGGTTGAGCCGCCGGAGACGGGAGAATATCTGATTGTAGTGGAATTCTCCACCATCGAGCAGGCCAACCGCGCGTTCGAGTTCGTAACCACGGGCGGGGATGTGATCGAGGAATTCGGCAAGACCATCGAACCCGCCATCAAGGATATTCATATCAGTATGTATCGCGATTTTCCCGAACCGCGAAGAAGAAAGGAAACGGGACACAAATCGTCCGCGGGAGAATGAATCTTCTTCACTCCCCACGCCCGATAAAAAGGAGGAAATGACCATGTGGAAGAAATCGCTATTTGTGGTCGCTTTCCTGTTCCTGATCGGCATCATGTACGCGCAGGAAACCCCAACAGCGGCACCGGCCCAGACCGCCGATGAAAAGCAGGCCGCGTTTGACCAGCGGGAAAAAGATCTTGACAAACAAATGACCACCAACGAAGATCAGCAGCGGGAACTGGAACAGAAGATTGACGAACTCGAGCGGCAGATCAAAGAAAGCGAAATCAATCTTGACCGCCTGAAAACGGATCAAAAAAACATCAAGCTGAAGATGAAAGCGCTGAAGGCTGAGGTCAAAGCGTTCAAGGCGGAAGAGAAAGCCCGCAAGAAAGCCGAGAAAGAGGCGGAAAAGGCCAAAGGGAAATAGTTTAACCAAACGACAATTTACGTATGAGCGAAACGCGCATCAAGCCGGGCTGGCAGCCCGTGGAAGACGTGAACTGGGACGCCTACATGGAGGCGATCTCCAAAGCCAAAAACAAGCAGCAGATCCTCGCGCATCTGCGAAACCTCATCGAGAATAAAGGCTATGCGAACATGATTCGCGCGGCGGAGCTGGCCTTTAACCGCCTCACCGAAGTGCTGCCGGGCGAAAAAGGCTCGATCGGCGTGCACGCCTATGTGGACGGCAAGGAAATCTACACGAATTTCCGGTTCGCTCCCCCCGGCGGCAAGGGTGACAAGGACGAGTTCAATTATTAATCCCCGCTTCACGAGCCTGCGGTCTCCGACCGCAGGAGGCGGCATGACAGAGCATGCCGTCTAATCAGTAATTTTTAAATGGAATCCCTCGACAGGAAGTTTCTTATCGCCTGCGTTAATACGCTGCGGAGTTATCTACCGAAAGTGAAAGAGGCGGTGGAACTGCTCTCCGAGGAAGAAATCTGGGCGCGGCCCCATGAGACCTCGAACAGTGTGGGCAACATCCTTTTGCACATGGCGGGAAACGTGCGGCAATACTTAATTTCCGGGGCAGGCGGCGCGGCCGACGAGCGCAACCGCCCCGCGGAATTCTCCATGCGCGAAGGGGCAAGCAAAGCCGAACTTCTGGGCGCGCTAGAGCGGACGGTTTTTAAAGCGTGCGCCATTCTGGAGAAACTCGATTCCGCACAGCTTTTGGAAACTCGCACGATACAGAATCGCGAGCAGGTTCTGCTCGATGCCATCTTTCATTCCACCGAGCATTTTTGCTATCACGCGGGACAGATTATCTATATCGTGAAGGCGCGGCGGGATCACTCTTTTCCGTGGTGGAAACACTTAGAGGCGAAATAATGCTCACACCGCAGATTCCGATAGACAGGGATAAAATCGCCGCGTTCTGTAAAAAGTGGAGCATCGTGGAGTTCTCGTTTTTCGGTTCGGTGCTCACGGATGAATTTCGCCCCGACAGCGACGTGGACGTGCTGGTGGAATTCGCGGATGACGCTCCGTGGACGTTGCTGGACATGGTAGATATGGAAAATGAATTGCAGGCAATCTTCGAGAGGGACGTGGATTTATTAACGCGGAGCAGCGTGTCACAAAGCGAGAATTATCTAATGCGTAGAAGCATACTTGCGGGTACAAGGAGCTTTTATGCCGCGCGATGAAACCTACTTATACTTCATGCTTATGGCCGCCCGCCGAATAACTGCGTATATCGGCGAAATGAAGCAGAGTGAGTTCGATTCGGATCCTAAAACGCGGGATGCCGTTGTCCTTCAGATCGGGAACATCGGCGAAGCGGCGAGCAAGATTTCTGAAACGTTTCGGAATCAGCATCCGAATCTGCCGTGGGCGCAGATGATCGGAATGCGCCATCGCGTTTTCCACGGTTATGAGGTTCTGGATTGGAGTCGGATTTGGGCAACCGCCTTAAAGTTTGTTCCCGAATTAATTCCAATGCTGGAAACGCTCGTACCGCCGGAAGAAAATATGTAGTACATCTGCGGATGACTATTTCACATAAACGGAGCAGGATGTGAACATCTTGCAGTTTGGATAAAAGGTTGATATGAAAAAGATTCCCGAAGAAACGCTCGATCTTCCGCTCAACGGCAACGGCAAAGAACGCGTGCTGCCGGTGAACGTCGAAGACGAGATGAAGACCTCATACATCAATTACTCGATGTCGGTAATCGTTTCGCGCGCCCTGCCGGACGTGCGGGACGGATTGAAGCCGGTGCATCGCCGGATTCTGTTCGGCATGACGGAACTCGGCCTCGGGGCGGGTCGCCCCTACAAGAAATGCGCGCGCATCGTCGGCGACGTGATGGGAAAGTACCATCCGCACGGCGACTCGGCGATCTACGACACGCTGGTGCGCATGGCGCAGGAGTTCTCCCTGCGCTACACACTCATAGACGGGCAGGGCAACTTCGGGTCCATCGACGGCGACAACGCAGCGGCCATGCGCTACACCGAGTGTCGGCTGGA
>RPQS01000029.1 GCA_003818605.1 Candidatus Zhuqueibacterota bacterium
ATGTTGTCACTTTACCTCGCACAGAGAGCAGCATCTCGCCGAGTCACCTGCAATTCGGATTTGATCTGGCCTATCTCGTTAGGAAGTTGCAGAGCGAAGGCAACACGATCAGTTCGCCCTTCTTTGGCGCAATCGGGATCACGTCGTGTGTCATGGGGCATTCGATGGGCGGAGGGGCCAGTTTTCTCGCAGCGCAGTCGGATTCGACCATCACCGCGATCGCAAACCTTGCGGCAGCCGAGACGAATCCTTCTGCCATTGGCGCAGCGGGAAATCTGATCATTCCCGTTTTGGTGTTTTCCGGGTCTGAGGATTGCGTAGCCCCGCCAGCGAGCCATCAATTGCCAATGTATACAGGGTTGTCATCAGATTGCAAGGCATTTATCAGTATTATCGGTGGCAGTCACTGCAAGTTTGGCGAGTATAATTTCACCTGTAACCTGGGAGAGATTGGCTGCCCGGGATCCATCACGCGATCGGCACAACACAGTCTTGTGATCTTTCATTTATTGCCATTCTTGGATTTTCATTTGAAGCAGGCAAGCACCGCACGCTGTGTTTTCCAAGAGCGATTGGAAGCCCAGAATGGCATCACCTATTTGCAGGAATGTGCGCTGCCGGCCGTGCAGAACTTAACGATTCAATGGTCACCCAATGGAGTGGTCTTGCAGTGGTCACCGGTTTTCGCTGGCTGTGCCTACGATTTGCTCCGTGCAGAGGAGGCCGTTTTCGAGTATGACACCCTCCTGAGAATCTACTCTGGACCGGCATCTTTTTTCGAAGACACGATTAGCGCTGAGCGGGCATTTTATCGGGTTTGGGTGAAATAAAACGAATTCCTGCCCTCCGTTTACGGCGACTCCGTGCAGAACTGATTCCGGCACACTGGGAGATTTTTCGGGAGCGGGCGATGCTCTGGAAACGGATTCAGAAAACAACCGGACAGTCTGGTGGCTGTCCGGTTTTCTATGCAAATGACATCGGAACTGACGACAAGGGCTGCTTTGACAGCTTTCACCTGCGAACATTTCTTATGAGTATGCTTCGCGGCCGTAATCAGCAGCCAATGTATCGAGGGGAAGAATGTGCCCCGACTTTCGGGCTTTGGTTTCAAGATACTTGTGGTTGTGCCGGTTTGCCGGCATGATGTGCGGCATCCGTTCCGTGATGACAATTCCGAGTCGCTGCAGCCCTTCCAGTTTGCGGGGATTGTTGGAGAGCAACTTGATGCTCTTGACTCGCAAGGCATTCAACATCCCGGCGGCGGCCGAGTAATCACGTTCATCATCGGCAAAGCCGAGGGCATGATTGGCTTCCACAGTGTCCAGGCCTTGATCCTGCAACGCATAGGCTCTGATTTTGTTGACAAGCCCAATGCCTCGGCCCTCTTGACGAAGATAAAGCACGATGCCGTGTTCCTCGTTCCCAATATAGCGTAAAGCCGCCTCGAGCTGGTCTCGACAATCGCACCGGTAAGACCCAAGAGCGTCTCCGGTTAGACATTCCGAGTGTATCCGGACAGGAATATTCTCTTTGTTTTCAACATTCCCGTGAACAAGCGCAATGTGTTCCTTTCCGTCAAAGCCCATGGAAAAGGCGACGACACGAAACTCGCCAAATCGAGTCGGAAGATCAGCCGATGCCACAATTTTTGTTTGAATGGCCGATGGGCTGGACAGAACATCGAATCGCGGAAAGCTGTTCATGAGGCTTGTCAGTCTGCTTGCGGGAACGCTCATCATTTTACCTTTGAGTGCTTTGAAAGGAACCTGCTCTGGATTGCATCAGTCTGCCAGACAACGACCGGATCGGAACACTCGTCCTGATTAATCATTCACCGGCAACGCGGCCAACGTTCCATTCCCAGCCAACCCAATCGCAAAAACGGTGTAGTTCCGATTCATTTCAAAAGCAACTCCGGGAATCGGAAGGGCTACAGTTTCAGTGCCAGCGAGCCGGACTTCAAGATCATAGGACTGCGCGGCGACAGACAGGTATGATCCTACTTCGCGAAAGTCAACGTTTGCAAACAACACGGGTCCGCTCTGCACCGCGACATCAACCGCCGGAGCATCCGGTGAAGTGTGCACAAAGCGCACTTTTGCTTGAGTGGGGTCCGTCATCCGGTCATCGAGCAGAACGATTGGCTGCAGGTCATTGTTGCCAATCAAACCTGTTGCCGCCACCGTATAATCCGCATTCGGATTCAGCGTGACAACAGCATCTATAACCACAGGCTCCGTGGCTCCTGTCGGTGTAATCTGGATCCAATGCTGACCGGCATTCACGTTCAAGTATCCGCTCAGTGTCTGGAAGGGAACGTTCTGCAGAACCTGTACTTGATTCACCCAAACATCCACTGCCGGGGCATCAGGGGATAGATGACCAACTCGCAATTCGCTTTGAGAAATCGCTGCCGGCGAGCCGGCATCCAAGAGCGCAAGTGCGGCCAGTGTCCCATTGCCCGCCAATCCCACTGCGAAAATGGTGTAGTTCCCACCAGCGCCGGCAACGACTCCCGGAACCCGCAGCGCGAGCGTACTGGAACCGGCAATACGAACATCGAGGACATATTGGCTTGGGGCAACGTTCAGGTAAACCCCGGCTTCTCGGAACATAACATCACTGAACAACGTTGCGCCACCCGAAACTGCAACGTCAACGGCAGGAGCATCGGGCGACGTATGGACAAAGCGCACTTTGGCCTGCTGACTACTGGTTGCACGATCATCCGTCAAGACGGTGGCTTGCAAATTTGCGAGCAAACCCGTAGCGGCAATCGTGTACGATGCATCTTTCATCAGCGTAACATTGGCGTCCAATACGATGGGCTGGCTGGCGCCTGCCGGCGAGATCTGCACTCGATGGTTTCCCTCACTAACGGTCAGATAGGCGCTGGCGCCACGGAATGCAACATTCTGCAGGACGCGACTGCCGTCAACCCAGACATCTACAGCAGGGGCATCCGGAGACAGGTGCACAACTCGGACATAGGAATTCCCGGAAGGTGCTGGTGCAACGGGTCCGTTATCGTCATCGCTTGAACAGCCGATAGCAAACACGAGCATCGCAAGGATCGGTATTACAAGAAGGTATTTCTTCATCGTTCAATTTCCTGATTGTTGGGTCGAGTAGTGTGGTGAAAAACTGCTTTCTCACGTGCCGCATGACTGGCTTCATCGCAGCAATTGAATATCATCAGTGCCAGCCATGCGGAGTGAGTCAATTACTTGGGCAGAACAACGCTGTCAATGACGTGGATCACGCCGTTGGACGCGGTGACGTCGGTGGCAATCACCTGCGCGCCGTCCACGTATACCTTGCCGTCCACAACCTTAATAGTGAGTTCCTGGCCGTTGACGGTCTTGACCTTCTTGCCGTTCATCTTCACGACGTCGGAAGCCATGACCTTACCGGGAACCACATGATAGGTGAGAACCGAAGTCAAACCGGTCTTGTCCTTCAGGAGACTATTGAGAGTTTCCGAAGGGATCTTGCCGAAAGCGGCATCATTCGGTGCGAATACCGTAAACGGGCCGTCGCCCTTTAGTGTCTGAACCAGCCCGGCTTCCGTCAGAGCTGTTGCCAATGTGTTGAACGAGCCGGCAGAGACCGCCGTCTCGACGATGTCCATGCTCTTCGTGGATTCCATGGTACTGGAAGCCGTCTTAATCGCCGACTTATTGGTGCTCGTGCCGCAGTCGCCTGCAAGAGCAAATGAGGTGATCGCAAAGATCGCGATGCTTAGTGTTAAAGTGCGTGTCATCATGTTTCTCCTGTTTCGGTTTTTGTGTTAAAAGCGTTGTCTTGGTGAAGTGGGCAACATACCCGACCTCAACCGGCCGTGCCGATATTATATACTCAGCGGGTGGCGAACGCCAGACCCCAGCGACGCTGAATAGCCTTCCAGCTAATCGCCTGATAGATAGCAGCAAGACCCACGAGGCTGTAAACGATCCGGCTTAGCGCGCTCATCGGTCCAAAGATGGCTGCAACCAGATCGAAATTGAGTAGGCCTACGAGGCCCCAGTTCAGACCGCCAACAACCAATAGAATGGCAATGGTCACATCGAGCGTTTTCATGGTCTATTCCTTTTCTTGTTTGGGTTCGCCGATCACATTCGCATTGAATGTACATAATGGGAACAACAACTGAGATGAAATAGTTTCATGTTTACAAAGGATGATTGAATCATATGTAAAAGTGAGGTGAAAATGATTGAACAGGATTCAAACAGGATTGCTGGAATCCAAGAAGGCACGCTTTATCAAGGGCTTAGGGAATACGGCATCGGAGGCAAGATCCGGAGGTTGCGCCTCCGCAAGAGCATGGGGCTAACGGAACTCGGGAAACATACCAGCCTCTCGCCAGCCATGCTGTCCAAGTTGGAAAACAACCACGTCATACCCACACTGCCGACCCTCCTGAGGATCGCCATGGTCTTCTCGGTTGGACTTGACTATTTCTTTGAGGACGAAAACTCAAAACGCATGTCTGTAGTCAGGGGGAATGATCGTCAAGAGTTTCATGAAAAAATGGGCGGCCAGAAGACCACCTACAAATTTCAGAGCCTCGATTACAAAGCAATTGACCGGAAGTCCAGCGCCTTCATTGCGGAGTTTGAGTCGATGCCCCCCGAGGACGTGCCATTGCATGAGCATATAGGCAGCGAATTCATTTATCTAATGGAAGGAAAGCTGGGGATTACTATGGAAGGCAAAGAGACCGCGCTCGAGGCTGGCGATTCAACCTATTTTGATCCGTCTTACAAACACGGCTACCGCCGCATCGGTTCTGAACCGTGCAAGGCTATCGTGGTGACCGTACCATGAAGTTGTACACACTTGAACGTAGCCAAGTCATTTGCGCTTCATTGAATGATGTCTGGCAGTTCTTTTCTGATCCTCACAATCTGGCGAAGCTCACCCCGCCTGATTTGAATTTGGTTGTTCCTGAAGATACTTTGCATCACGTTCATCCGGGAATGATCATCACATATCGCGTCCGCCCTGTCGCCGGAATCTCCGCCACCTGGGTCACGGAGATCACACATGTCATAGATCAGCAATTATTTGTGGATGAACAACGCTTTGGCCCTTATAGATTCTGGCATCATCAGCATCATTTTCGCGAGGTGGATGAAGGCGTTGAAGTGCGGGACATCGTACATTACTCCTTGCCCCTTGGCCCGTTAGGAAGCTTTGCGCACTCGGTCTTGATAAAGACCCGCCTGAAGGAAATTTTCGACTACAGAGCTGATGCAATTAAGACAACATTCAGATCTAAGGTCTGAAGGAAAGCATCCGGAAGGAACAAAGACTATGATGGGTATACTACTCGCGGCAGGATTGCTTTTCCCCACGGTTCAGGGAGAAAATCTCTCGGGACGGCAAATGGTGCTGCCCAAAGACTTTGAGGGCAAGGCAAACATCGTTATTGTGGCGTTTCAGCGCGAACAGCAGTTGTTGGTAAATAGCTGGATTCCGGTAATTCAGCAATTGGAGAAAAAGTATCCGGAAATTCATTTCTACGAGTTGCCAACCATCAGCACCGGCTACAGACTGATGAAATGGATCATTGACAACGGCATGCGCAGCGGGATCAAGGATACGAAGACTAGAGACCATACCATTACGCTATTCACCGACACGAAAAAGTTCCGCAAGGGACTGGAGTTGCCAACAGACGAGACGATTTATATAATGCTCGTAGATTCTTTGGGTACCGTGAGGTGGAAATCCAGTGGCTCCATGACTCCCATGAGTGCCGCGCTGCTGAGCACCGCGGCTGACGAACTTTTAAGCAAGAGAGAATAGCACTGTCCATGCGCATCGGTTATCCCTGTTTGAACCGCACCTTGGATTGCCGCAATAACCACTCATTCAAACTGGCCAGTTATACTGAAGAACGTTTGGTTGAGACCGTTGCCGCGAATCTGAAGTGTCTCGAAGCGATCCTCAAATTCAATGTGGAAAACAGTCTGCTGTTCTTTCGCATCTCTTCGGATTTGATCCCATTTGCTTCGCATCCTGTTTGCAGGTTTGACTGGGCGAATTATTTTACAGGAGATTTATCGCGCATCGGATCATTAATAAAGAGGAATGGGATTCGCATCTCCATGCATCCGGATCAATTCATACTTCTCAACTCGCCTGATGATCGCATTGTCGAAAGAAGCGTGCTGGAGCTGGAGTACCATGCGGAGATATTGGATCGCATGAAACTTGACGGCACAGCAAAGATTCAAATCCACGTCGGCGGGGTCTACGGCGAGAGGGAGCAGGCACTGAAACGGTTTGTCCAGCGCTATGAGAAGCTCTCGTCGCGATTAAAGAAACGACTCGTTGTCGAGAATGATGACCGTTTGTATCCATTAGCCGACTGCATGGACTTGCATTTTCAAGCGGGTGTCCCTGTCCTGTTCGATATGTTTCATCACTGCATTTTGAATTTCGGAGAACCCGCAAGAGAAGCGCTCGAACTGGCTGTAACCACTTGGTCTGAACAAGACGGGCCGCCGATGGTGGATTACAGTTCTCAGTTCGCAGGTGAACGAAAGGGCCGACATGCCGAGTCCCTGGATAATGACGATTTCGCGCACTTCCTGGAAACCGCGCAAGGGATTGATTGCGATGTCATGCTGGAAATCAAGGACAAAGAGCGAAGCGCGCTAAGGGCTGTGGAAATCTACCAAAGAGAATCATCGCGACAAAAGAAGAAAGCAAAGTCATGACAGAAACTGTTGCAATCGGCGGTGAGCGCATATTGCTCACGGGTGCTACCGGTTATGTGGGTGGAAGGTTGCTGCACACTCTTGAGAGCCGGGGATATCTTGTTCGCTGCTTGGCACGTAATCCCGAATGGCTTGCCTCGCGGGTGGGCAACCGCACGGAGGTTGTTCGAGGGGATGTGCGGGATGCGGATTCTTTGCAGAGGGCGATGACCGGGATCACCACCGCTTTCTATTTGGTGCATGCCCTGACGGCAGCGAAAGGATTTGAGCAAGAGGAATTCGAAGGTGCACAGCGATTTGCTAATGCTGCGCGTGATGCCGGAGTTAGAAGAATTATATATCTTGGCGGTTTAGGCAGCGGCAAAGATCTTTCCCCCCACCTTAAGACACGCCATCGCGTTGGGGAGCTTCTGCGCGAGTCCGGAGTTCAGGTGATTGAGTTTCGTGCGGGAATGATCATCGGTTCGGGGAGCATTTCCTTTGAGATTCTGCGCGCATTGGTTGGCCGGCTTCCGGTGATGACGACGCCAAGCTGGACGGAAACCCTCACACAGCCAATTGCAATTGAGGACGTCTTATCTTACCTCATGGATGCAGTTGTACTCAACAGCAACGACAACGAAGTAATTGAAATTGGCGGGCCGGATCGGATCACATACAAGAATCTTCTCCGCGAGTATGCGCAGCTCAAGGGATTCAGAAGATGGATTGTTCCTGTTCCCGTCTTGAGTCCCCGGGTTTCGAGTTTATGGTTGGGTTTGGTCACACCAGTCTATGCTCGCGTTGGCCGCAAGTTGATTGAAGGCTTGCGGAACGAGACGACTGCGAATACTGAACGTGCACTTAGCCTGTTCTCCGTGCGGCCCATGAGTACACGGCAAGCCATGCAGCGGGCTTTGACGAATGAAGAACATGAGATAGCTCAGACGCGCTGGTCGGATGCCTATTCTGCGGGAAGCAAGGACACCAGAGACACTCGATTCGGATCGCGCATCATTGATTCGCGGCATATTGTGGTTGCGTGCAGGCCATCACAAGCCTTTGTGCCCATTCGCAGTATCGGAGGGAATGTCGGTTGGTACTACCTGAATTGGTTGTGGAAACTCCGCGGTTGGTTGGATCTCTTAGCGGGGGGTGTGGGGATGCGAAGAGGGAGACGGGACACCGAGCAGTTGTTGCCCGGTGATGCGCTGGATTTCTGGAGAGTCGAGGCTATTGAAAACGATTCCTTGCTGCGGCTTAAAGCAGAGATGAAACTGCCCGGACGCGCTTGGCTGCAATTCGAAGTGAAGCTCATAGATGACACTCATTCCGCCATCTACTCGACCGCGATTTTCGATCCAGTCGGGCTGATGGGTTTGCTCTATTGGTATCTGTTGTATCCGGTTCATGTAATGATGTTCCGCGGCATGTTGCGAAAACTGGCTGAAGCGGCCATCAATCCGAAAAAACAATGAGGAAAGATGAAAGTCCATGTCCCCTGAAATATTAAAAATGGACTATCTTCAACGGCTTTGTGCTGGTGGTGCTCGCCCTCGATCTGGGTGTCTTTCACCGCAAAGCCCTGTCGTGAAGATTAAAGAAGCACTCACATGGAGTTTGGTCTGGATAGGCCTCGCACTTGCTTACAACGCGTTCGTATACTTCTGGAGAGGCCCAACCGTTGCCTTGAGTTTTTCACGGGCTATCTCATTGAGAAGACCCTCGATGTAGACAACATCTTCGTCTTTGTACTTGTCTTTTCGTTCTTCAAGATTCCGGAAGAATACCAGCATCGGGTACTCTTCTGGGGAATCCTCGGTGCGCTCATCATGCGCGGGTTCTTCATTGCCGCCAGTGCCGACTTAATCGTACAGTTCCATTGGATTGTCTGTGTTTTGGTGCGTTCCTGATCTTCACCGGCCTGCGCATGGGCTTTCAGAAGGAACATGGGGTTCATCCTGAGAACAATCCCTTGGTTCGTCTGGTCCGCAGATTTTTTTCAGTTGCGAGCGAATATCATGGGCAGCGGTTCTTTGTGCGGCTCGACTCTCGTTTCATGGCCACACCGCTTTTCATCGTCTTACTCGTGGTCGAATTTCGGATCTAATCTTTGCCGTTGATTCCATTCCGGCTATCTTCGCCGTGACCAAAAATCCGTTTATCGTCTACACGTCCAATGTGTTTGCAATCTTAGGGCTGCGAGCATTGTATTTTACACTGGCAGGTGTTGTGGGGAAATTCCACTATCTCAAGCTTGGGCTGTCTGTGGTGCTCCTGTTTGTGGGGATAAAGATGGTACTTTCTGAGACGGTTTTCAAAATCCCCATTAGCCTTTCGCTGGCTATTATCGCAGCCGTTTTGTCCATTGCCGTTGCGGCTTCGCTGCTCTGGCCCAAACAACAATTGACCAAGCACACTAAACTGATATAGCCCCCGAAAACAGTACCCCCTGTAATGTCCGCGAATAGCGGGAAGTCCGATAGTAAGGGCTGTTATCGTCTCTGAACCGAAAAATCAACGTTTTCCTCACTCTTATTGTTCGCAATATCCATATTTTGTCGTATCACGTTGATTTCACATATATGAATATGAAAAGCACCAAACAAAAATGAAATTTCTCTTTGGTCGAAATAGCCTTCATGGCGATAATAAAAGCATCGTCCTGCCGTTATATGTTAGTAGTAAGATATTATGGACCGACTTAGCTTGCTTTATTATCTAAAAGCCCTATATTCGATAATAGTAGGAATAGCTCCCATCCATATAATCGGGACGAGACGTGACTGCTGCTTATATGAGCCGAGCCGGCAACTACGTCAGCCAGCCGAACGGGTACAGGGCGTTCATTCCTAAGCCGTTGCCGCCGGAACCACCAGTACTGATCGATGATGAATTGCTCGCACTTCTATCAAACGCCGACTTTTCTCAGGGACGACTCGACGGTTCAACAAATGTGCTGCCAAACCCTGAGTTGTTCGTGCACATATTCGTACGCAAGGAAGCCGTGCTGTCCAGCCAGATTGAAGGAACGCAGGCATCGCTAATTGATGTGCTCGATTTCGAATTCCAAGCGGTCGATCCACCGAAGCCTCAGGATGTAGGTGAAGTGGTCAACTACATCGCTGCCCTCAATCATGGAATGGACTTGCTGAAGGATATCCGGTCTCCCTGCGATTGATTCGGGGTATTCATGAGAAACTGCTATCGACTGGACGCGGTTCAGAGAGGAGTCTCGGCGAGTTTCGACAAACACAGAACTGGATGGGGCGGGCGGGGGCTCTACTCTAGCCAACACAACCTTCATTCCGCCGTCGCCAGACAACGTTATGCCAGCCCTGGGACAGTTGGAGACATTTCTACATGATGATGCACCAATGCCGGTGCTGATCAAGGTGGCCTTGGCGCATGCTCAGTTCGAAACGATTCATCCTTTCCTTGATGGTAACAGACGAGTCGGGTGATTGCTCATCACGTTTCTGCTTCAGGAGCGAGGACTCCTACGAAAACCATTGTTGTACTTGTCGCATTTCTTCAAGCGAAACCGGGTCGAATACATGATCGCTTACAGGAAGTGCGGACCAAGGGTGATTGGGAAGGTTGGTTGAGATTCTTCCTCCAGGGTATCGGACAAGTCGCCAATGAGGCCATAGACGTCACGCGAAAAATCATCACCCTGCACGAGCAGCATATGCTGATGATTACGGAGAAGATGGGACGGCACACTGGAACGGCGACCCGCCTACTGGAGTAACTTTTCTATCGCCCTATGATCAACGTCCATCTGGTTGAGGAGATTACCGGTCTATCGTATGCTAATGCAAACACGCTGATTGCAGATCTTAATGCGTTCGGCATGCTTCGGGAAACTACTGGCCAGAAACGAAATCGGCACTACGCCTACGCACCTTACCTATCCTTACTCACTAATGAGAGTTTTATCTAACCAGAGAAACTCACATACCTTTGCGGCAGTGAATTTACATTTTTTTGCGCACGAAGCTCCGACGGGCAATGGTTGCAATAAAAAAACTGTAGTGCAACCCTGTTTATAAGACTGGAAATATTTCGAGCTCCTCAATAATTGGGAGCATGACAATTTTATTGTGATGATGCTGTTTGTTCAGCGATTTCGAAAACGCAAGGTATTATGTGCATTTCTAAACCGTCTCTCCTTACCTGCAGAATTGAGCAAAAACAATCACCGCCAACTAATGGCAAATCGGATGCCTTACATTCAGAGATAACTTTCAGCACGGGTTTAGCGAAAGAGTCTTCAAATAACCAACATCGTTATAGCTATGCCAATAATATCAAACCCTTATACATCTTCTTATTTTCAAAATAACTATTTGCTCAATTGCCCTTAATAATAGGTTAATAGAAAAACATTATGTTCGCGTTAAGACCCGCCTCATATACGGCCAGAGGATGACAGTGATAAGAGCATCTTTCAACGATCGGTGCGGCAACACCGGAGAACATAATGAGTAAAGGCACAATTCTGATTGTGGATGACGAGGAGGACATTCGCGACCTCATCTGCTACAATCTGAAGAAAGAGAACTATACCGTATCGAGTGTTGAGAACGGTGAAGACGCCTTGAAGCTGGCGCAGCAAGAGCCGCCGGATCTGGTTATCCTCGATCTCATGCTTCCGGGCGTAGACGGCCTGGAAGTCTGCAAGATTCTGAAGGCCAACTCCGCAACATCCGCCATTCCCATCGTCATGCTGACGGCAAAAGGCGAAGAAGCGGATGTGGTGGCTGGATTGGAATTGGGAGCGGACGACTACATCACTAAGCCGTTCAGTCCGCGCGTACTGCTGGCGCGCATCAAGGCGGTACTGCGCCGCCGCAAGCAAAGCATACCGGCGGAAGATGATATTCTTCGCATCGGCGAACTCACGATTCATCCGGGAACGCGGACGGCGACCGCTGAAAATCAGCCGATGGAATTGACGAATACGGAGTTCCGCATTCTCCATTATCTTGCGCGAAGACCGGGATGGGTGTTTACGCGCTATCAAATTGTGGACGCAGTTCAGGGAGAAAACGTGCCGGTAACCGGCCGCTCCGTGGATGTTCACGTCTCTTCATTGAGAAAAAAGTTAGGTTCCTGCGGCAGCTATATAGAGACGGTTCGGGGCGTCGGCTATCGTTTTAAGGATCCTTCCCATGAATAGAAGGCGGTTAGTTTGGAAAGTGGCGCCGGTCTATCTCAGCGTGACACTTTTAGCGGTGGCCGCGCTGGGTTGGCTGTCGGTTCACGACATGCGCGGCTTCTTTTTACGGCAGACGCGGGAAGATCTTGAACTGCGGGCGCGGCTGGTGGCGGATGAATTGCCGGAAACGTTCCCGCATATCGGTGCGGACACATTGTTGAAGCTCTGCATCGAAAAGGGTCGAGCGATGCGATCACGGATCACAATTGTGGCACTCGATGGCCGCGTGTTGGGGGATTCAGACGCCGATCCCCGCTACATGGAAAACCATTCCGATCATCCCGAAGTGCAGGCGGCCCTGGCAGGACAACTGAGTTTTGATCTACGTTACAGCGCCACCGTGCATCAGAATATGATGTATTTGGCGATGCCGGTACGCCGTGGGAATGTGATGGCCGGGGTCGTGCGGACCTCCATGCCATTGACGGTTTTCGAGTACACGCTGCATTCTCTGCTTTGGCGAATTATTCTTGGCGCGATCCTTGTGGCGGCGCTGTCCACGATAGTTACGTTGATTCTTTCCCGACGGCTGAGTCGCCCGATTGTCGAATTGGTACGCGGCGCGGAGCGCTATGCCCGTGGAGAATTTGCGGAGAAGCTACCGGTGCCGGATACGCGGGAATTGGCTTCTTTGGCGGAGACGCTGAACCGGATGGCGGCGGAACTGGATGCGAAGATCAGAGAACTCACGGCGCAGCGCAATGAACAAGAGGCGATTCTCGGCAGCATGCGGGAAGGCGTGATTGCCGTAAATATGCAGGAACGCATTCTGTTTTTAAACCGGATGGTCGGGGATTTGTTCACCGTGGATATAACTCGGGCTAAAAACCGTTTACTGCAAGAGTGCATACGCAGCAGCGATTTGCAACGGTATCTTGGTGAGATGCTGGAAGGCGGCGAGGAACCCGCGCCGCGGGAAATCGCATTTTCCGCGCAGGATAATCGAATATTGCAGATCAGCGGCAGCTTTTTACGCGATGCCGACAACAAACTGCTCGGCGCGCTGATTGTGCTGAACGACATGACGCAGCTCCGGCAGTTGGAAGGACTCCGCAGGGAATTCGTAGCCAATGTCTCGCATGAGTTAAAAACGCCGGTTACGACCATAAAGGGATTTATCGAGACCCTGCGCGAAGGCGCGATAAACGACGCGGAGCACGCGCCGGAATTCCTCGAGCGAATCGCGCAGAATGCAGATCGCTTGAATTCGCTGCTGGATGATCTGCTCAGCCTGTCGCGGATCGAACAGGAAACGGATCGGGCGGAAATCGCGTTGCTGCCGGAAAGCGTTCCAGACATCGTGAAGTCCGCTATCGAAGCGATCAGCGCCAAAGCGAAAGAGAAGAGAATTCTCATCCGATTCAACGCGGACGAAGAGATTCGAGCGATGGCCAATCCGTCGCTACTCGAGCAAGCCGTTCTCAATCTGCTGGACAACGCCGTGAAATACAGCGAAGCGGGAAAGCTCGTAGAGATACGGGTGGAGCGGGACGGGAAGAACGCGGCGGTTCGGGTCAAGGATTACGGCTGCGGCATCGCCGCGGAGCATTTGCCGCGTTTGTTTGAGCGGTTTTACCGGGTAGACAAAGCGCGCAGCCGCAAACAAGGCGGTACGGGTTTGGGTTTGGCTATTGTGAAGCACATTGCCAAGGCGCATGACGGCGAAGTTGCCGTGGAAAGCAGGATTAATGAAGGCAGCACGTTTTCCATTCTCATTCCGGCAATAATTTAAACACGATTGCCGCAAATTAAATCGGGCGAGAGGCTTTTTACGGCCTCTCGCTTTATATTTCGAATCCTTAACAAAATCCTTACGAAGTGTTCATATCCGGTTAATACAAGCGGGGTAAGTTGTCTTCGTTACAAGTTCGTAAAGCACAAGACGAAGGAAAAGCGATGAATAAACAGATGTTGCTTTTGACACTGTTTGCGATCACGGTGAACCTGACCGCCTTACGAGCGGAAGAAAAAAACTGGACAGACCGGGTTAAGGTGAGTGGGGACTTTCGTTATCGCCACGAGTTCATAGGTCAGGATGCCTATAATAAGGATGCGGCGCAGAAAGTGCGGGGTTATGACCGCAACCGCCAGCGCATTCGTTTGCGGTTGGGTCTGCAATTTCAAGTGAACGACATGACGGACGTGAACACGCGGTTTGGAACCAGCACGTTTATCAGCGGCGGCGGGGATCCGATCTCCACGAATCAGGATCTGAGCGGCGGATTCAGCGCGAAGCCGTTTTGGCTGGACCGCGCGTATCTCGATTTTCATCCGGGAAAATCATTCAGCGCGCGCGCCGGACGACAGCCTGTTCCATTCGAGTATACCGAATTGCTCTGGGATGCGGACTTGAATGTAGAGGGCATTGCCGCGCTGTTTTCGCGCAAGACGGAAAAAACCGAAGTCTACCTGCGTGCCGGCGGATTTTGGGCGGGGGAACGCGGCCCGAGTTCGTACAAAAAGCACGCGTTGAATCAGGGGCTGTTCGAAGGACAGATCGGCGGAAAAGTGAAGATTCATAAGACTTCGGTGAATCTGGCGGTGGCTTATATTGATTTCGGGAATGTGAAAAGCAGTCCGACGCTGTTTGCGGCGAGCAACGGATACGGGAACACGCTGACGCACATTACGCGCGATCCCGCGCGGGAGGCCGCCGATTCGCTCGGTTATCTCTACGACTACAATCTGATCAACATCAACGGAAGCGTGAAACTAAACGGCGAACGAATCGAACCGATGCTGGTATTCGATTATGTGACCAACACCGGGGCAGAAAAGAACGAAGCGTATGACAAGAAACTCTGCACGAGCTGGCTGGCGGGAATCCAACTGAAATTCTCGAAGCTGCCGACAGACTGGGAAGTCGCCTACAACTATCGCGATCAGCAGAAGGATGCCCTGATCGGCGCATTTACGGATTCTGATCCGGCGGGCGGCGGCACGAACTACAACGGCCACAAATTGTCCGCCGGTGCGCCGGTAATGAAGAATGTCAAACTGGCTTTGACGTACTACCGGAACGTGAAAGATCCATACCACAAGGATGAAGAGCGGAAGTTGGGCTATGATCGCATCGCTGCCGACGTTGAGGTGAAGTTTTAGTCCGCCGCATCTTAACAGAAGCTTAACAAGGATTTCTTATCATATGGAAAAGGAGAATTTTTCGATGAAGAAAATACGTTTAATCAGTGCATTGCTGATCGGTTCCGTCATGGTATTGTCATGCGCGACGGGTTCCATGGCGGCGGGCAAGATGATTCAGATCAAAGGCTCGGACACGATGGTGAACCTGATGAGCAACCTGGCCGAAGCCTACATGCAAGCGCACAAAGACATCCATATCGCGGTCACCGGCGGAGGTTCCGGAACCGGAATTGCCGCTCTTCTGAACGGTACAACCGATATCTGCGCCTCCTCCCGCGCACTGAAGAAAGAGGAAGAGACGCAAGCCGCCACGAAAAAATTAACGCCGGTCAGTACGATCATCGGTCTGGACGGAATTGCGGTGATGGTGAACAAGTCGAATCCCTTATCCGAACTGACGCTGGAACAGTTAAAGAACATCTACACAGGCGTCTACACGCGGTGGAGCGACGTGGGCGGGCCGGATCAGCCAATACTTGCCCTTTCTCGCGAGAGCAACTCGGGAACGTATGTTTACTTCCAAGAGCACGTTCTGGAGAAGAAGGATTACTCGCCGAAGGTACGTTTGATGACATCCACGGCGGCGATAACGAAATCCGTGACCGATGACCTGTGGTCCATCGGCTACGGCGGCGTGGCGTACGCGGAACATGCCAATGTTAAGACAATCCATGTTAAGAAGAATATGGATGCACCCGCGATTGCCCCGACGGAAGCCGCCGTACATGACGGAAGCTACCCGATTTCGCGCCCGCTGTTTCTGTTCACCAACGGAGAACCGACGGGCGAGGTCAAGGCTTTCATGGATTTTTGTCATAGTCCGGACGGCCAGAAAATCGTGACGGAAACTGGGTATATCACGGTCACACCGTAAATTAGACTGGAATTTCGCAAGGCGCCTCTGAAAAGAGGCGCCTTTTTTATGGAAGAAGACGGCTGTCTTAACAGTTTCTTAACACCGGTTTGTTATTATATAATGATGCGTGAACCGTGGAAAGAAAAGACCATTCGTCTGCTCTTATTGGGTGCAGCCATGACGGCCATCGTCATCGTGGCGCTCATTTTCGTTTTTTTAGGCAAAGAATCGCTGCCGATTGTTCATGACTCGAATGCATCCTCACTTTTAGGAACGCGGTGGAATCCCGTCTCATTCGAGCGCCCGGTCTACGGCATGATTCCGCTGATTGTGGGCAGCGTATTAGTGACATTGCTGGCGACGCTGGTTGCTGTCCCGTTTGGAGTGATCGGGGCCGTATACATCGCGGAAGTGGCCAAACCCGCCGAGCGGGAATTCTTCAAACCATTTATCGAACTATTGGCGGGCATTCCATCGGTGGTTATCGGTTTTTTCGGACTGGTGGTACTAAGTCCGATTGTCAAGAGTCTGTTTCATTTGCAATCGGGGCAATCGGCGTTTACGGGCGCTCTTCTATTGGCTTTAATGTCCATCCCGACGATTATCACGATTTCCGAAGACGCAATTCGCAGCGTTCCGGCTTCTTACAAGGAGGCGTCGCTGTCCTTGGGAGCAAGTCCGCTGCAGACACTATGGCGGGTTACCGTTCCCGCCGCACTATCGGGAATCATCGCGGCGGTGATGCTGGGCATCGGACGCGTTATCGGGGAAACGATGGCGGTGATGATGGTGACCGGAAACGCCGCGATTATCACGGCGTCGCCGTTCGAATCGGTGCGGACGATGACGGCGACGATTGCCGCCGAAATGGGCGAAGTTGCTTACGGAAGTCCGCATTACCGGGCATTGTTCTGCGTGGGGATTGTTCTGCTGTTGGCGACCTTTGCCTTGAATACGATTGCGCTGCGCGTGATGAAAAAATACCGGATGGGAACATGACGAAGCGCAGGTATTTCGAAAAACCGATCTACTGGCTGATGCGCGCCGTCACCTACTTCATCGTGATCGTAATCGGCTACATTCTGTATGACATTGTGCGGGGCGGAATCGGGACGATTTCGTGGGAATTTTTAACGACGATGCCGAGACGGAGCGGAGCGGAAGGCGGAATTCTTCCCGTGATTATCGGCACCTTTTATCTGGTGATCGGAACCGTCGCCACGGCCCTGCCCATCGGAATGGCGGCGGCCATATATCTAACCGAATATGCGACGCAAAACCGGCTAACGCGCACGATCCGGCTGGCCATTTCCACGCTGGCGGGGATTCCATCCATCGTGTTTGGTCTTTTCGGATTGGGATTGTTCGTAATATTTTTCGGATTCAAAGCCTCGATTCTGTCGGGCAGTTTAACTTTGGCTTGCATGATTCTGCCGATTATCATCGTGTCGAGCGAAGAAGCATTAAAAGCCGTGCCTCAGTCGTTTCGGGAAGCCAGTCTCGCTTTGGGAGCCACAAAATGGCTGACGATCCGTAAAAATGTTTTGCCGTATGCCATACCGGGAATGCTGACAGGATCCATTTTGGGCGTAGGGCGCGCGGCGGGTGAAACGGCTCCAATCCTGCTCACGGTGGCGGCGTTCTATTTACCGAAGCTGCCGGCTTCGATTTTCGATCAGGTAATGGCGCTGCCTTACCATTTGTACATTTTAGCCACTCAGCTTCCGGACGTGGACGCTGTGCGTCCGATGCAGTACGGCACGGCATTAGTGCTCATTGTTCTGGTGCTGGGCTTAAATCTTGCGGCGATTTTTCTGCGCATATATTTCAGGAGAAAATACCGGTGGTAGTTCCGGAATCCGTGCGAGCGATTCGACACGATGAGCGTGCGGAATCGGCGGTAAAAATACAGACGCGCAGCGTGGATTTTTTCTACGGCGACGTTCAAGCGCTGTTCAATATTTCCCTGGATGTGCAGCCGAACAGCGTTATGGCGCTGATCGGGCCGTCCGGCTGCGGAAAATCCACGTTTCTGCGCACGCTTAACCGAATGAACGATATCATTCTCGGTACGCGGCTGACCGGTTCTGTACTGATAGATAAAACCGACATCTATGGAAGCGCCTTCAGCGTGGTCGAACTGCGCAAGCGAGTGGGAATGGTCTTTCAGAAATCGAATCCGTTTCCGAAATCCATTTTCGAGAATGTGGTGTACGGTCCGCGCATTCACGGCATACGGAATCCAGGACAGTTGGAAGAGATCGCCGAACGAAGTTTAATTCGCGCCGCGCTGTGGGATGAAGTCAAGGACAGGCTGAGCATGAACGCGATGGAGCTTTCGGGCGGTCAACAGCAGCGGTTGTGCATCGCGCGGGCTTTGGCCGTGGATCCGGAAATTCTCCTGATGGATGAACCGGCTTCGGCGCTGGATCCGCGCGCGACCGCGCGCATTGAAGACTTAATCGGCGAACTGCGGCGGGAATACACGATTGTGATCGTGACGCACAACATGCAGCAGGCGGCGCGCGTCTCCGATGAGACCGCGTTTTTCTATGAAGGCCGATTGATTGAGGTCGGAATCACCAAGCAGATTTTCACGAATCCGGTTCACAAGCAAACGGAAGACTATATTACCGGACGCTTCGGATAAAGAGCAGCGAAACATGCCTAAACATTTACAGAATGATTTGGAGCGGCTGAAGAAGGCCGTTCTGGAAATCGGCACCCGCGTTGAAGAAAATCTGACGCATGCCATTGCATCGCTGACCACGCGCGACAGGGTTTTAGCGGCGAGAACGATTGACGGCGATCGCGAAATAGATCGCCGCGAAGTTCTGATCGAAGAAGAGTGTTTGAAGATCCTGGCGCTGCATCAACCGGTGGCGAAAGATCTTCGCTTTGTCGTTGCGATTCTGAAGCTTAATAACGATCTGGAACGGGTGGGCGATCTGGCCGTAAACATCGCGCAGCGCACGCTCAGCTTGACCGCCTTGGTTCCCGTACCGATTCCCGATGATCTTGCGGAAATGGCGCAAAAAGCGAGAGCGATGCTGAGGAAAAGCTTCGATGCATTAATTGAATCCGATGCACAGATGGCACGAGAGGTGTGCGCCGCCGACGATGCGGTTGACCGGCTACACAGGGATTTGTTTCAGATGCTTCAGAACGAAATCAAGAAATCGCCGCAGCTTGTCGAGGAGTATGTCCACTTGTTGTCCGTCACCCGTTATTTGGAACGGGTGGCCGATCAAGCCACAAACATTGCCGAAGACGTCATCTATATGGTTGAAGGTACTGTGGTTCGACATCATATTGAATAACCCATGGCTTCAATGGAACAGAAATACGTTGGCATACCAAATAAAACGCACTATCCCAAAACCGTTCATCCGTTTTCGCAAGATCAATATTTACAAGTTGATTCGGAACCGGTAGGTTAACGGTTCAAGTCTTTTCGCGACTTGGAGTAAATGGCCCGTAAGGAAATAACTTACGGGCTTTTTCTGCCAATCTGTCCCTAAACCATCCCCGCGTCCCGCTAAATTTTGCAGATTGGATAGGCACGGCTGATCGGCTATTCGTAAGCAAACAATCGCAAACAGAAATGGCCCGCAAAGGGGCCAATCTGAAACCAACTTAAAATTTCGGGATGGTACGAAATTCGAACCCAATTTCACTTCAAAATCAACGGCAAGAGGAGGTCATTCGGTATAACGGCGCACAGTTGCGTGCTCACGTTTATCTTGAGCGTGAATGCCCGGCACTGGTTTCCCAGGTCTTCTTGATTCAGCGTCCCGCCGTCACACGGAACATCTTCCGGTTTTCTTCGGGCATGGGGAATGACCATTGGCAAGTCGTCTCCGATTCAAAGCCATCGGCAAAAATGGGAAGATCGAATGGAATCCAATTGGAACCGTCACCCGATTGCCAGAACTGATAGTATTCAGCATCAATCACGGCATCCCACCAGAACTCCAGCGTCTCCTCGGCGGGATTGTACGTGATGACAAGGCTTTGCGGCGCAGGGTCAATCACCTGCTCCGGGGTCGAATACTTTTCCGTCTGAAGGTCATAAGGCATGATATATTCACCAGCCTCCAGCGGCCGCGAGAGCGGACACATCATGTCCACCGCCGGAGCCATGTGCACCTGTCCGAGCAGTTCGAACATCATTTCTCCGGTTGGATCCGTTGCCCAGACGGCAATATCATGTTCCCAGGATCCGAACAGCATGACCGCGTTATCTCCCTGCCAGGGTTGTGGCTCCCGAATAACCGGAGTGACGGCAAGAAATTGGTAGAGCGGCAAAACGAGCAGGAGATCAGCCTGCAGATCGCCGTCCGTATCCACGATGAAGTGATTCATATCATGCGGATAGAACGCGCAGTGGATGCGCGCATCTTCCTCGAGTACCAGTACTCCCGCCCCAAAGAACTGATGCGTGGCCGGTTCGAGGCCGCGGGCATTCATCAGCGGTTCCATCCCCGGCCAGAAGGCGCTGGCGAAGACGCCCGTGATTTCGTCGGGAACTCCATCGCCGAACATAGTGTCGCTCATGCGGAGAATCTGATGATTCAGAGTGTCCAGCACATACCATTGCTCGTCCTCAGGCGATTGCATCGCAGTGTAGAAGTACATAGGCAAATAAATCGGCGGCCCGAAATCATGGTTCCAGACCGGCGCAATCACCTGGCCGTCAAATATATCCAGCAACAGGATCCGTGCTGTCCCGGAAGCAGGAAATCCGCCGAACACCACAGCCAGAGTATGCTCCGGCGGAAGGAAGGGCGGGGCCTCGATGAAGGTAATGTCACTGGCGCGAAACGGCGAGAACGCAAAGTTGTGCATGACATCATCATCCGGACTCAGAGACTGCAGTGAATCGCTGCCGCCAACAGCAACACTGTCATGCATCAGCCACATGAAGTGACGACCTACGCGCACCGGAAAAATAGGACGAACCAAATGTCCTTGCTGCGCCGGTGCCCGCGGTTTGGAGTATTCGGCCCATTTTTTCGCATTCTTAGTAAATTCATCGTCCGGATTACCAGGTGGCGTAGCCGTCGAGCAGTAATAGGCAGCCATGAGATTGTAGGTCGCCACTTCTTCCCGGTCATCGTTATTGCGCAACGCGGCGGTATCCTGGTTTTTATGCCACCATTCGTGGAGAAGACACGCTTCCAATTGCCGCATCCAGGCCGCAGTCCTCACCGGAGCGCCAGCCCATGCGATCAACTGCGGGTCCATGTTGATCTGATCAGCCTGAGGGCTCGGTGAACTGTCCGGGAGCGTCGAGTTTTCACCCTTCTTCAACGTCTCTGCCTCGATGTGACCGTCTGCAAGCTGTTCCAGCAAATCAAGGCCAGCGTCGTGGCAGCTAACCCAGTGCGTATCTCCTTTCGCATCCACAACGGGCAGCGTGTCGGGGGGCGGAACGGCCAGATTGATCATGGCCTGCTGAAGAGTATTCCGCTCCTGATCGGTTAGCGCACGTCCGGAGTGAGTGGGAGTTCCCGTAGCGGGATACCGAAACGCATTGGATAATGCGCAAAATAGAAAGAGCAGCGCAACAGCTGCTCCAAACCATTTAATAACTTTCATGTTATTCCTCCTTGGCCGCAATGATCGCGGCCCGGAAAACGTGGGACAAAGCCCCTCGTGCTCAACCAGCACGTGCATTAACCGAATATACATCGTCAACCGCCCGATGTCAAGCGAAGATATCTGGATACTTAACTCCAATTTGATTTCGATATGCACATTGGGTACAGTTATCCAGTTGCATTTAAAAGAGTCCGAGGCTGCAATTGTAGTTAATCAGCGATGCAACTCTTTGTCCCCCAAGTAAATCATCGTCAGCTCGGACACTACCCTGACATTCCGAAGCTTTTATTCGTGAGGAACTGTTCTAAAAAGCGTCACCGCTGAAATATAAGTCTAATAATTATAAATCTGTTTGGCTGATTCGTATTCAGCAGGTCAACGGTTCAGATCCAGCCAGCGGCTCTAAGAATATAGGCAACTTATGGAGCGGATTTCTCGTTTTATGAATTTCCTAAGCTCAATTCCTATCAAATTCTTACTGCATTTTTCAACATGATGGCAAGTTGACATTGGGTCTTGTATAGAGTATGAACCGACTTGAATTGCTGAAACCGCACGACAGGAGGACGATCGGCGTGACAAGTATAGCAAGGGGGCCCATGAGGGAATCCCTCAGGCTGTTGAAAAGATTCTCACTTTTGGCGAGGATTTTATTATCCTTGGGCGTTTTATAAGCGGCGACGTTTAGGATGCTGAAGCGTGACATGAGTCGTCCAACGGAATCGGAGTATGTCTCGGTAGATGTGCCGGTGCAGAAGGATCATTTGTTGCGGAAGATCGAGCGGGCGATAGATTTTTCGTTCAGCCGGGAGAAGGTGGCGGGCCTCTACAGCGCGGACAACGGACATCCGGCGATTGATCCGGTATCACCGGTTGACCGATCAGTACGTCTGTCCGGCGGGACAAGTGCCGAATTTCATGACGACGAACCGTCTGGGTTATCGCGAATACAAATCCGACAGGGATCTGTGCGCGCACTGTCCGCTTTTAGAGTGCTGCACGCAGAGCCAAACTCATGTCAAGGTCATCACACGACACGTGTGGGAGCGCGGCTTCGCCGATGACAAAGAACTGCACGGCCATCGCTATGCCAAACGGCGCGGCTCGCCAACATTCAGGAACAAGCTCTTCTCTGCGCCGCCGCGCAAAACATCAAGATCATCGTCCAACGGTGCGGCGGAAAGCTCCGAATCACGTTCTTCAAACTCAAAATCCTGCTTGGCATCGGGCAAACATCCATCACATCGCTCGCGCCTCCCGCACTCAAACTGATACCGCTTCCCCAGCGCTCGCGACCCTGACGTTCTCCAAAAACAAACCCCGCCTTTTTGAGGCGGGGTTTGTCACTAACCTAAGCCGATGATAAACTCACCGGCTTTTCAATGTCAGAATATCGGTACTTGTCTCGACACGATCAGACCTTCAACCCCTCACTGTGTTGGTGATTGCAGTAGCCTTGGCAGGAATGACTTGCATCGGGTTTTGCAGGACCAAACACAGGTTGGAAGCCCGGAAC
Source organism: Candidatus Zhuqueibacterota bacterium (assembly GCA_003818605.1). Lineage (GTDB taxonomy): Bacteria > Electryoneota > RPQS01 > RPQS01 > RPQS01 > RPQS01. The sequence continues at coordinate 23,058 of RPQS01000029.1, forward strand.
AACAGCAGACATCTTGTTATACGCCGTAGTACCAATCCGAAGGCCGTGCTGCTCTGCGTAAAGCGAGGCTCCTTCGGCGGGCTTGTTTGTCACCCAAATTTCTCCCAACTTCGCATCGGGATGTTGACAATCCCGTGCCTTCTCCTCTACCCGCATTCGCTTTAATCCAGGCATGTATACTCCTTTTTCTAAACACTCGCAATTGCACGAAAGACAAGCCCCTATTTGCATAAGGGTATACAATATACGCATAATATATGTAAAATCCAAGAGAAAGCCGATGATCAAACGCCGGCTTTCTTATTATAATGTCAGTTTTCAAATCTTACACAACATCAAATAATTTTCGAATCAAATTGAAGTGCACCCCTCAGGCTAAACACGATCTCCAAGAAAGATTGTTTTAAGGGGAGGAGAAAGAGGAGCCGTGGATGCCGCGCACGAAACGGAGATTTACAGAACGCGCTTTGGAATGCGCGCTGGCGCTGCGCAGCCCGTCCCCCAGCGCATCCATCACAGTGATCAGAGCGTGCAGTATGGTTGCCATGCCTACACCGATCTCTTGAAGCAGCATGGCTTCCGAATCAGCATGAGCCGCAAGGCCAACCCCTGGGACGACGCGCAGGCTGAAAGCTTCATAGCCACGCTCAAAAAAGAAGAAGTCTACCTGTTATCGCACCGTCGAAGAGGCGCGGCGCCATATCCAGCACGTTTTCGACCAAATCTACAATCCTAATCGGCTGCACTCAAGCCATGGGTACGTGCCGCCCGATGAGTACAGACTTCAATTCAATCAAACCCGCCCCGATGCCTAAGCTACTTGGATACCGTGTCTAAAAAATGGGGTGCAGTCCAATTACGATTCACCACTTATGTATAGAAGCATTAACGACCCGTCTGTTATATTGCCGTAGACATTATAATAAGTTTCAGCAAAAAATATTCGCTTGACCAGACGCTATTGCACATCTGGACACGTGCGGCGCCGGGATCAGCTTGATGCTTCTAAAGACAACAAAATCTGTACCTTCTGGACTCAAAAACACCTTTTCGAATCAGCCGGCGTTTCTTGGATTCGTGCTATTTCGCGTAATATTCATTGGATAAACTCTGCTAAAGAAATCGGTGAGAATTGCCGATAGAGTAAATGGTATAGGGTGTTCCATCTCTAAATTGCTCCTGAGTGAATTGCCCTAGGCTAATTGTTGATCCAGTGAACATTCCAAACGATCCAATACAAGAGGTCAAAATGCTAAGACAATCGATGAAGTCATCGGCACTCGCGCTCATGACTTTTTTGTTATTTGCAGCCGGAGCTGCAAACGCGGATAATCGCGTGTTTCCGACGGTTGCGACGAATTGGCCGCGCCTGCATGGTGCAGCCGGTACAAAGCAGACTGCTGTTTTTGGCAACAGGGTCAATTCCAACAGCTACAATTTTCTTGGTCAAAGCGTGATTACAACTCAGCGAGCCGGAGCATTCTTCAACCTTGTCCCTTCTACAGGTGTCACGACTCCGACCACATTCACGGACGGTTCCGCGTTGACCTTCGATATGAATGCCGGTCGCCTTCTTTCCTCCGGAAACTATGTGTTAGTCGGTGTGAAGATAGTCACCGCAACGGATACTCGCGGTTCGATCTTTATCCGGACGTCCACGGGTGCAGCCGTTGCCAATTTGCAGACCGCCGGCGCGGCCAGTGGAGGGAGTCGCTTCAACAACGTAATTGAATTAACCGGTTCGCAGTTTAACGGCAAGCTGGCAATGATTGGTTTTACCAGTCAAACCGGCAATGCCGGAGCCGGCGACGTGTACTATACGCTTGCAACGATAAGCGGGTCTACGATCACCTCTGATGCAAGCGTCATGATCGGAACTGCCAATGAGGAAGAAGCCTTCGCAATCTGTCAAGTCAACGACTCAACGATCGCGATTGGCGGACGCATCAAGTCCGGCACTAATAATGATTTCTTGGTCAAGCTGATTAACATCTCCGACGGCACATCCGTGGGCGGCTTCACTCTCTCCGGAGCCGCCGGCACGGGCAACGATGATGCCATCCGGGATATTTTCATGGACGCAGACAGCAATCTCGTTCTGGTCGGCTCGAGCGGCACGACCACCGGGCGGAAGGGTTATCTCGCGAAAATTTCTGCCACGACAGGGACTTTGGTTGCCGGTTATGAGTTCACGACGACGGATACGGACGTTGAATTCTATAATGCCGATTTGATGGCGAATGGCCATATTGTCGTGACCGGCCGCAGAGGTAATGACCTCTATCTCATCGAGATTCAGGACAACGGTTCAGCCTATGTCATGGATTGGGCGCATCAGTATGATTCCGGCCGTACCGGCGATATCGGACGCTATGTGGAAGTCCAGGCCGATTCGACCATTCTCGTCGCCGGTCTTGGCAATGACGCCAGCGCATCTCTCGACGCGGTATTTTGGCTCTTCAACGTGCCGCAACTGCAATCCGACGCGAATCCCACGGCCTTCGATCTGACTTCGCCGGCGGACAGCACCACGCTTGCCACCGCAACACCCACCTTGACATGGGAAGCCTCAACGGATACGCTGTTAGGCTACCCGATTCATTATGAGCTGACCTATGCCAATAACTCGAGCTTCACATCACCGACTGTCGTTTCCGATATCGCGACGAACTCATATGCTTTCAGCTCCAATCTGCCGCTGGCGACGACTTATTATTGGAAGGTAAAAGCGCTGGACGGCACCGGATATGAAACGGAATGCAATCAGTCGCCCAATGGCTGGAGATTCATAACTCCGCCAAATCCGTTTTACATCACACTGAACAGCAATGTGGCTTCGACGACACCGTACTATGATAACGGAAACACTGCGGGATTCAGCGTGAGTGCCGGTGATACGTTCGATTCGTTCGACGTGCCGGAGCCGCCGCTGCTCGGCGACAACTACATCCAGACCTATTTCTACGAGAGTGGTTTTACGGGTTTCCGTCAGAAACTATCCACAGACTTTCGCGCACTGGCCGGAAAGAGTCTCGATTCGAACGCTTATGTGTTTACAATTCGGACGAATACCGATCAGAGCGACAGTGTGACGTATACGTTCGATGTCACAACGAACAACACGGACAATTATCCGGTCATCTTCTGGAATGGAACAGACTTCCAGGGACTTCTCGGCGCCGCCGATGCAGACAACGAGTTCAAATATCTGGCCACCGGCTCGACGGGTTCACCCGAAATTGTAACTTTTGGCCTGTTGATTGGCGACAAGGTCGCACCGGTCGTCACGCCAGTGCTGCCGGCAGCCGACAGCACGACGGAAATTACCCGCAGCGGCACGACAACGCTTTCAGTTTCCATTGACAACACTTGCCCGGTTCGTCGCACTACGATTGCCTTCTCACCCTCGCCGGATTCCACCGGTGAGGTGCCGAACGATCCTCGCGAGAATTTCACTGATCTGAACAATATGCCGGTTTTACCCGCCACACCGGATAATCCGACGAACGGTATCACAAATGCCAACCTGACTTTCGACTGGGTACCGTATACCGACGATTGGGCGTTGTTCTCGGCGCATCCGACTGCTATCTTGGGACTTGCGCAGCTTCGCTATATCACGGAAGACTGGGCGGGCAACATAGATACGATGTATGTCTGCTTCAAACTGGTTCCCGATGCCTTCGACTTTACCGGCGATTATGCGGCGGGTTGGCACCTGCTGTCCATTCCCTTGACTCCGGATGCCAGTCTCCCATCCGATATCTTCCTAAGCCATACGGGCAACGACAGCGGTATCGCCGGCGGCTTCAGTGTGTTCGGTTACTCGTTAGCCGGCGGTTATACGCAGCCGTCCTCAATGGCGATCGGAAAAGGCTACTTCATGGTACTGCATGAAGACAATACGGCGGCAGTCAGCAACTCCGGTCTCGGCAAGGTAAAGGGTACGATTCCACGTGAAGTAACCAATGTTGACGTTGCCCTCGATGTCGGTTCACCGAACCTGATCGGTGTGACGGTACGCAACGAGGACCTGGGCGGCAATCATTTGCAGGCCGATGACTGGCTGTTCTCGGTCAACGATTTCATTAATGCGTACACGTGGACTGAAGCGACCACAACGGCGGATAAAGGCGGCGACGCCAGCATCTGGATTGATCCTACTTCATTGGTAGGATTCGATAATTCATCGGATGACTACACGACGACCATTGCAGGAACCGCCGATTTGGTGCCGGGCAAAGGCTACCTCTTCGTAACGGGAAGCAGTTATACGGGAACGTTGAAAATGCGTACCCGTCGCGACTCCTCCGCAGTTGATATCGTTGCGCAGGATGATTCGCCCACGACTCATGGCCATTCCAACAGCAGTTTGGATGAGTTCAACGGTGACTGGATGGTACCCATCACGATGTCGCTTGGCACGATGCACAACACGCTCTCCGGTTTCGGCTGCCGAAACGGGGCAACGGCCGGCTGGGATAACGGGATAGACGTTACGGCACCTCCGTTGCCGCCGTCGGGAAATTACGTGCGCGCGCTGGTGGACGGACAGTCGTGGGGTTCGCCGTTCGGACGGTACTTCGTGACGGATATCCGCGCACCATATACTGAGGATCGGATGTCCGACTCCTGGGATTTCAATGTGAAGGCTTCGGAAGAAGGCACGGTCTCGATGACGTTTGATCTCGATGCCTTAACACAGTACTCCGTACCGGAAGGCTTCCAAGCTACGGCAACTGTAAACGACCAGACGTTTGATCTGAATCAGAACCACATGATTACATTCAACTATACGACGGGTCAGACGGCGGTCGTTCATGTTACCGCAACATTCAGCACACTGGCGGCAAATCATCCGGATCCGGCACTGCCGACCGAGTATGCGATCATCGGTTCGTATCCGAACCCGTTTAATCCGACGACGACAATTCGCATCGCACTTCCCGAAGCCTCCACGTTGAAGATCATCGTGTACAATACGCTCGGGGAGCAGGTCATGACACTGGTCAACGGCAGGTTTGCCGCCGGGTATCACAACATTCCGTTTGATGCACGCTCTTTGTCCAGTGGAATGTACTTTGTTCATGCGCGCGTGCCGGGAAAAATGAGCGAAATTAAGCGAACGGTTCTTCTTCGATAGCTTCGATTAGCACGACATAGCGAAAGAGGCCGACTCATAATAGGGGTCGGCCTCTTGTCCGTTAGTCTTACACGATATCTGCAATGCGAAGTACGCCCGATAAAAAGCTACTGCGATTATTGGCAGAATTCGCGACCGTTACTTCATCACTCATCCGGCAGCTACTTCAGCAGCAGCATTTTTTTCAGGAATATCCTGTCCGCCACTTGCATACGAACGATGTACATTCCGGACGGGCAGGCATTGCAATCCCACTGAACTGAATGCATTCCGGGAGAAAGCGAACCTTCGGTCAGGATCGCCACTCGACGTCCGGTGATATCAAAGACGGTTATCGTTACTCTTTCGGTATGCGGCAAACCGAACCGAATGGTTGTTTTCGGATTGAACGGATTCGGGTAGTTTTGATCGAGGAAAAAATCGTCGGGAATCTCGCTGAATTGGTCTTGAAGACCGCTTATCAGACGCCGCCAGATGAAGTTCGGTGAATGTGTAGTGTCACTGTACACTCCGCGAAAAACAAGAAACATCAAGTCTGCTGTGAGATCACCGGTCAGCGTATCTTGCCGCAAAACACAGAGCGTATCCGGATCCGGTCTCCAGGATATCACGCGCTGATGCAGACCGGAATTCAGCGACAGCCAAGCGGTGACGCTGTCCACACCCGAACACAGGTCCGCATCCACGCACATACTATCATTGCAAACCGTATCGGGAATGGTACCGATCAAGAGCATTTCGCGCGACCATCCCGCAACGCTGCCCGTAAATTCGCCGGTTCCGCAAAATACGTTATAACCCGCCACGTCATAGTGATAGTGATGGCCCGGCCGCATGTGGCGATCCGTATAATGCAAAGATGAAACCGTATCCACCACCACGCTGTCGCGCCGAATCACGTAGCCGGATACTTCTCCGCCTGCGGCACTCCAGGTAAGCCGCACGGAATCGCAAACCGGTGGTTCTACAAACACGAGATTGGTCGGCGTCAACGCCTGTGAGTGACCCGTGCCGCTATCTTGACCAACCGGTTCCGCCAAGCCGCACTCGGTGCTAAAGGCACGTACCGAGTATAAATTGCTTTGAATCGCGGAGACATCATCCCATGACGCGTCTGTCGGCGGACAATGAGCCGCCACTGCACCATTGCGATATACATAGAACGAGTCCACGTCGCCCGAAGCGCCACTCCAACTCACTCGCACCATCTGACATAGACTATCAGAAGCGGCCACAGCGGTGGGCGACAAAGGCGCGATCACGCGCAGCCCGTTTGCACTGTCAGAACATAGACCAAATCCACACTGCCCGTGTGCGCGCACCTGATAATAATATGTGAACCCGGCCGGAGGCGCATCGGCATATCGCTGCGCGTTTTGCGATGCAATACCAAGAAACGCGCCATTGCGCAGAATGTCGTAAAAATCTTCCTGTATAATATCCACCCACGTAATGATCACGCTATCACAGCGATGAACTGTCGCCGTCACCCCGGTCACGCGTTCCGGTTCTTCAAACATCCGGCCGCTATCGCTGCATGATAATCCCATTCCGCAAATATTGTAGGGAATTATCGTGTAATTATGCATCAGGAAAGGCGGCGCAGTCAAATCGGTATACGACGTGTCCATTCCGCCCGCGGCAGATAGGCGGAGTCCATCCCGTTGAATCTCGAAGCTGTCTGCCGGAATTCCCGGCGTCAGCAACCATGCAAGACGTACGCCGGTGCATAAGAAATCGGTTGCATCACAAGAAGCAATCTGCGGTTCGTAAGGCAGTACAATTCTCAATGGATTGGACAAAGGGCCGCATCCGCAGGCATTAGCCGCGCACACTTGCATCACGTAGGTGCCGGGCGAAGGTGTCAGATCCGTGTAACACGTGCTGCTTGCCATTATGGAGTCCACGGCGTTGCCGTTTCGTAGAATAACATAGTGGGTCTCGTTGGGAACATCCGTCCAACAGAACGAAAGCGTGCAGCTGTCCGTCCGCCAGATGGTCACCTGCGGCGGCGTGCGCGGCAATGTTATACAGATCGGCAGCGACATAGGACCTGTACCGCACGTGTTGTAGGCTTGCACGGCGTAACAAACGGGTACTCCGAACGGCGTAGTCATCGCCATGCAAGTCCTATTTGCCGCGACGCTCCCGATCAGAATACTGTTGCGATAGATGTGATAGCCTTCTTCATCCGCCACATCCGTCCAGCATAACGTGTCGGCCGCGCACGTATCCGGGAAAAAGGGCTGCGGAGATTGATCCGGCGGTACGCGGCACATCCCTTGATCATGCGCTGCAGAACTCGCGCCGCACGCATTGAAAGCCAAGACTCGATACTGATAGCTAATCCACGGAGCAGCCAGCGAATCCAAGAAACACGTTTCACTTGGAGTGACTGCGCCGATGCGAACAGAATCCCGTTGAATCTGGATGCTGTCCGCACCATTCGGAGGATCCCAGCACACGCGCACACCTTCACACAGAGTATCGCTGGCAGTGACTCCTTCAACGGCCGGAAGTCCGGCGAGCCGGATCCCCTGATCCGTTTGCGAAGATTGAGCCATACAATTGAGATGAAAGGCAACGACGGAATATTCGTAACTCACATTGATTCCTGCATGACCGTCGGCATAGCGGGTTGTTCCGATGGGCAAGTCGCCGCTAATATTCAGTCCGCTGCGGAAAACACGATAGCCCGTTTCATCCGTTACGTCAGTCCATGTTACGATAATGCTGTCGCACCGCGTATCCGTTGCGTTGCATGCGCTCACACGCGACGGAGTGATAATTCGGATTCCCGAATCCACCGATGATTCCGGGCCAATGCACAAATCAATCTCAGCGCGTACTTGATACGCATAACGCACGCCCGGAATAGCCGTCGTATCTACAAAGGATATTGTATTCGCAGGCTGCAACAAACCGATGGGCGCATGATCGCGATAGACTTGGTAGCCGGTTTCATCGGCAATGTCCGTCCATGTGACGTGTACGTTGTCACACGAAGTATCGGACGCGATGACTCCCGCAACTTGATCCGGTGCAGCCAAGCGCAGGCCGCTATCCACAGCGCCCGGTAAGCTGGAACAGTACGCATTGAACGAAACAATGCTATAGCCACAAGCGACGCCCGCCACAGCCGTTGTATCGCAATAGTAAACTGTATTGGAAGGCAAATCGCCTCCGATTTGCATTCCGTTTCGCAGAACGCGATAGCCGGTTTCATCCGTTACGTCCATCCAACTAACTTCGATACGGTCGCAGAGCGAATCCGTGGCGGTAATACCGGTCACGGACGCAGGCTCGATCCGCCGTATTCCCGAATCCGGCAGGGACGGGAGTCCCTCGCAATAGAGGTTAAAAGCTGCCACGCTGTAGGTGCAGATGATATCGGGCAAGCCCGTACTGTCAAAGAAAATGACGGTATTTGCGGGAAGATCGGCACCGATCTGCATGCCGTTACGATAGACGCGATAGCCTGTTTCGTCTGCCATATCCGTCCAGTAAACTTCCGTACGGCCGCACACCGTGTCCGTAGCCAGAACACCAGTCACCTGGGCTGGCGCGGGACGAATGATGCCATAAACAGGATTCGAATACGGACTCCATCCGCAATTATTTGCAGCAGCCACCTGAACCCAATGTGAATCGCCGGGTATAAATCGCGGAACAACAAAAGTGGTTTCCGGCGCATTGATCGGCCACATCATATACATCGAATCTAAAAGAACTCGGTAGGCTTGAGCATCCGGCACCGTTTGCCAACCGACAACCAGACTGTCACAGCGATCTACAGATGCCGTTGCACCGGCAGGCGCTACCGGCGCAGCGTCCGTGGTTTGTTCAACAGTAAGAACGAAATTTCCGGCGCTCGTATCCAAAAGACTTTCGATGGTGGCAAAGTACGCGCCCGCCACGGGCAGGTTTACGCAGCGGGACGGCCACAGTGTTATCCCATACAAACACGGCGAGTCGTCATCATGACCGACATCATACAGACAGCAATTCGTTCCGAGAAACAAATACGGGTCATACGACAGATCAGTGGAATTACACAGAGTAAACCTCCAATTACCCGCGGAAGGAATGAGAACCTTCACCACGATATCCGGCGAATGGAACAGTCCGCAATCATCTCCGGCACCTATAGTTGAACCGCTGTATTCTCCGGGTGCCGTCAGCACAGTATCCCAACAGGGACAGCCGACCGGTTCCGCACACGGTATTCCACCGTCGGTTAAATCAAGCCGGAAATCGCCGCTCGCTCCCCACAGTCCATGAACGAGAATCCAGTACGTTTCTCCGGCGCGCGAACACCAGCTTACCGGACGAAGATGAGCGCTTGGATCGCACAAATCGCTTTCGCATGCAACGCTGTGAAGACGGTCGCAGCCGCAGGCATAAACGCTCATCCGGTTATCCCATTGAACGGCGCTGCTGCAAATGTTTGCGGTAATCGTATGGCCGGTTCCGGCAACCGTGTACCAGACTCCCGGATAGAACGGCGGATCTTCCCAACAAGCCGGAGCGGCATCCACCGTGGCGCATTTTGTGGAGCCATAGACGGTTGATGGAATCGTCAGCGAAATGGCGTTTTCGCAGAGATCGTTTGCGGGAACGCCGCTGTGCGATATACTCAAATCGAACTCCGAAATACACCCGTGCATTGATGTAGAACCCACCATAATATAATAAACTCCCGCCGGGAGTGACACACACACACCGTGCTGAATCTCCGACCACGAGTCATGCTGGGCGATGCAGTCACCGGTATCCGGCGGACAATGATCATCCACGACGATGTCGGTTCCCATCGTCTCGTGGGGATCAAGCCAAACCGTGTACATTCCCTCTTGGGTGACGGTCCATCGAAAAATGATATCCTCACCATCATCATAGTAGGCGCAGGTCGAAGTGTAGTCATTTCCCGTTCCGCACGTGGTCAGGCTTGTTAGCGTTGTATCATCGCTGATCGGAATCGGGACATCGCAGTTTTCTCCCGGCACCGAACAAGGATAGCAATTCATCGTCAAGCGGTATTCGCCGGGAATATCCACAATGGTAGCCCAAGAAGCTCCCACCCACAAAGCGTATGTTCCCGGCGATATACACCTGCCGAATGATGCCGTCTCGCATGTGTTCCCTGAAACATCGTGCAAAATAGTCGGACTTGTGCAGGCATTCAGAGTATCCAACAGATACAGCAGAAAAGGAAAGTCGGCGGTGCATGTGACGGATATGCTTTCGCGCTGCGCAACCGTGAATAAATGCCAATCCGTATCCCGCCATCCGCCGCTGATGATGGGATACGTAAATCCCCTGCCGCAAACCGTCTGTCCGCAGAAAATGGAACCGAATTGGTCGGTTCCTCCAAACTGGTGATTGCAGCCGCCGTCACAGTCTTGCGATAGGTTGTTGATTGTTTGATGCTCCGCACATTCGGCGACGTCTCCGGGCTGACAGCTTACACAGCACTGTTTGAGATAGAGCCTGTAATCCGGTATGCAATCCGGGAGCGGCCATGTGTCTACCATAATAGTATAATCACCGGGAGTGAGATGTTGGCACAGAATTCCATGCGGTTCAGCGCCAATTGCCGTTGATGTCGCAATGCAAGCAGTCGTATCGGGCGGACAGTTGTCATCCAATACAATGCCCGTCCACTCCGTCGCGCCCGGATCCATCCAAATGGTATAATCGCCTTCCTGAGTTACGGTCCAATGATAGACCTTATCTTCTCCGCTGTCATAGCTGTTCAGGCAGGTGCTGCCGTAATCGTTGCTGAAGCCGCAGGTCGTCTGATTGGTCAGTGTGTCCTCATCAGTTACCATTTGTGGAATATAGCAACTGAGACCATTCAGAGCCGGCGCGGCGATGACCACCAGGCGATAGTCCTGTGTAACCGGTGCAATGTTTAGACTACGGACGGTTAGAACCCATTCACCCGGCGCCGCGCAGCACCAACCCGTTCCGCTCGGAATGCATTGGGAACCCCATGCGGAGCCGGATGCTTGCCAAAAGATGGAATCGCAGCCATTGATAAGCCGGCCGACGCGAATATTGTAATCGAATTCCGAATTTACCAAAAAGCCAAGCGTATCGAATTCCGCGAGTGAAAAGCGATACCAATCCATATCGGAAAAAACAGAATCTCCGCGCACGTAGGTGAACACACTTCCGCAAAGAGTGTCATGTTTCCGTATACTCTGAAAACGCTCAATCTCGTCCAAATTGAAGCATCCCCCGTTGCAGTCATGATAGGCATGCAGGGAATCGGTTGTTTCCGCGCATTCGACGGAATCCGTCGGCAGGCAAGCCACGCAGTCGTAGAACTGCCCAACGGAAAGATCGTATCGCGGAATGCAATCCGGGGCGGGATATGTATCCACCATAATGTAATATGTGCCCGGCGCCAGATGTTGTCCGACGATGCCGTGCGGTGCATTGAGAGCTTGCGTGTTCACTGCGATACAGCCGCTCGTGCGGGGCGGGCAAACGGAGTCCAAGACAATCCCGGTCCATGAACTGCTGTACGGATTCAGCCAAACCGTATAGTCTCCCGCTTCTGTCACATGCCATTTATAAACGACATCTTCCCCGCCGTCATAGTCGCCCAAGCAGGTATGGTTGTACTCATCTACAAGTCCGCAGGTCGTATGACCGACAAACACGGTATCATCCGTAAACTCAAAGGCCGTTGCACACCCTTGTCCGGGAATGCACGGCGTCCAGTTGACTGTCAAACGATAGTCGCGCGGAATGGTGGGGAACGAACCTAACCAAGTGGGGCAAATACACGCGGAGTAGGTTCCGGGCGTTAAACAGGGAGCTTGTATTGTGAGTGTGGAGCAAGAAAAAGACGATTGATCTATGAGATCTGTGTACGACAATGCAGCGCAAGTATCCGCCCCAACGATCGCCAGAGAGAAAGGGTACTCACAGGTCGCCGTTGCTTGTACGGTGCTGGCTTGATCCAGAGTAAAATGATACCAATCACGATCCGCTAAAGAATAGTAAATATTCATACCTCCGGAACCATGGTGCCAGTTGACAGAGAATATCTTACCGCAGGCGGTTTGGCCGTTTTGCAGGCTTTCATATTGCGGAGGCCCTGGATACCAACTAACGCTATTGCAGGGACCGCCGTCACAGTCGTCGCGCATAAGCAGCGTATCCTGAATCTCTGCACATTCAACGTGATCCTGCGTCCGGCAGGATACATCACAGGGCGGTAATACTGCACTTTCGAGACAAGCCCAACCGCAATTGGTTCCGTAGCCGTCAATCACCACAAAATACGTATGACCTGCCAACAGAGTCAGAGCGGGTATGTAAGATCGGAATGAACCCATGGAGCCGGGACAAGAGAGTGCGTCATCGCTGCATGCCACGGGAGTTCCCGTGCATGCATCCTCATAGACATAAAGCTTTGTGTCGAATTCCGACGGACACAAACTCATGTAGACTTGCTGAGTAATCGGTGAGTCATAGCGAAAGACGACATCCTTGGCGGACGACGGGTAGGGGCAGGCATAATCATAGTCTTCATGGAAATCACACGTGTTAATCCATGCGTTCGGAAGTCCTCCCCAAGAATATGGATAATTGCAGTCGTCTCCCTCCCGATTCGCCCGAACCTGCAAGTGCCAGCGACGCATTACTCCGACATCCCCGAGAGCCAGATCGCGAACGAGGAGCCACCATGTGCCGTTAGGATTAATTCCGTCAAACTGCGAAAGAGGTTCCTCGGGACGGAAAGATCCCGTGAATGGCGCGGAACCCGCTGTGATGGACGGGGTCGCTTCATCATCAAAAACCGTCTCGATATAATTGTCATAAAGGCCGCCGTTCCGGTTGCTCAATATACACGTATCGCCCTGGGGGCTGATTAAGCTGATCTCCAAATCACCATCATACTCGTGAAACAAAGTATCAATTGTAACTTCTATGTCTACGAGAATCGTATCCAGAGATCCCATATCCACGGTCTTTCCAAAACTTATCCAACTATTATCGGGAATCGGATTGTTGCTCGCGAACTCAAAAATTGTTCCGCCATTCTCGTCGAGAGTTCCCGTGCGCGTGCGTTCCGGCTGCGGGGCTGGCAGCTCTGTGCGTGTCACACCCGGTTCGACTTCAATGATCTTTCCATCGTATACGATCATCTGCTTGGGAGAATTTCGTGTGAAGAATGAACGTTCCATATCCGGAGACAGGTTTCTTTCAGTGGATGAACTCATTTTACCGCGATATGCCGGCAACATTTCGTATAGTGCATTCATCCGCGCTTTGATTTCCGCAACGTCTCCCCCCTTCCGCTCGATTTCCGCCGCTTGCCGATTCAACTCTTCGATCTGCATTCCGACCGGATCGCCCGGTTCCCAAAACCGTTTTACCGCATTCGGAGCGGAAGCCGGAGCGTCGCTGACGTAATAGAGCAGCGGTGATGGCGGAGTGTGATCGTCCTGCATCCTGCTGAACCGTTCATTAAACGATGCAGACTTTTCGGTTGCTTTCGGTTCATGCGGTAAAATTCGCTCGTACAGAACATTCAAACGCGCTTTGATCTCCGAAATGTCCTGTCCGGCCAGCAGCATGTCCTCCGCTTCGCGCTCCAATTCGCGTACTTGCAAAAGCTGCGGATCGGTTTCTGCAGGAGGCATAACAGCCTCTCCCCGAGTGGCCGCCGTTTGAAACGGATCGGCTGTCCATCCTTGCTGTTTATCCTCGCGCTTCCGCTGCTGTGCGACCGGTCCCCTCGTACTTGGAGTCGCAGAATTGAATTGTTTCAATAACTCGTCCATTTCTGCTCGCAGTGTTGAAACATCCTCGCCGCGCGCCAGACCCGCTCGTATTCTTGCTTCGAGATCTGTCCGTTTCTGTTTGAGGGGAGACGGAGTACTTCCTCTAAGTATATGCTCGTCGGATAAGGGTTCCACACGCGCCGGATCTATCATCGGTATCGGCAAAGAAAAATCCGGTATCAGCTTTTTGAGCTTGATACCGGATGAATCATACTGAACCGCGGATTTGGAGAAAAGAGGATTCTTTTTTTGACCCATTCCCGCTGCAAACGCGAGAACCGCTAAAGCGGCAGCCAACATAAACACAAGAATGGATTTTTTCATGGATCTCCTCCCGGCATAGCATCGCTGTAAAAAATAGCACGAGCGAACCTTACCACCGCATCGGCGAAAGATCCACTCTACAGTAAATGCCGGACAGGGGGAACCCTCAGCCGAGTTGTCGTAAAGCTAACTTAATAAATCGTGCATCGAGAGTCAATAAAATGTTGCAATAGTCGCAAGACTCATGCTAAAACAAGCAATAACAAAATTATATGAAACAGAAGAAAAACCCGTATAAAAGGCAGGGATTTCTGTATTCAATAAAAAGCGGTCTTCTACCAAGTTCGCAAGTGAATCCACTCGAAGAGCGGACCCCACCAGACTCCGAGAATGAGCGTGGGAATGACGGTGGCAAGAGAAAGAATTCCGACCACAGATCCCCAGCGGAATCCGCTGCCGGGCACAACAATCTCCGGTGCAGGATCATCCAAGAACATGGCGCGGATCACGCGCACATAGTAATAGAGCGAAACCACGGTGTTGGCGATGGCGATGACCGCCAGCGCGAACATCTTGGCCTTCACCAGTGCGGCAAAAAGCAAAAACTTTCCGATGAAACCGGCCAGCGGAGGAATCCCGGTCAAACTAAAAAGAAAAACCGCAAGCAGAATCGCCGGAATCGGATCGGTGCGTCCCAATCCGCGAAAGCGCTCAATCCCTTCTCCACCCTTGTGCCGCTCCACCCAATCCACAATGAGAAACGCACCGAGATTCATGAACAAGTAAGTCACCAGATAGAAGAAGATGGCCTCGGAAGTCTGCCAGTAGAGATCTACTTCCCCTATGCCCGCAAGCACGGCAAAACCCATGAGGATGTAGCCGGCGTGCGCAATGGAGGAATACGCGAGCAGGCGTTTGAGACTGGTTTGCCAGATCGCGCCCAGATTTCCGAAGGTCATGGTTACAGCCGATGCTATACTGACTATCAAGAGCGCGCTGACTCCGTAGGACGTGTCCAGCGTCTGAAAGACCGGTATCATGCGATATAGAGCCGCCAGACCTGCCGCCTTGGGCAATACCGACAGAAAAGCGGTTACCGCGGTGGGCGATCCTTCATAGACATCGGGGCACCAAAAATGAAACGGCACCATCGCGATTTTATAGCCGATGCCCGCCAGAACCAGAATCAGCGCGATCAGCAGCATGCTCTGCTGATTCGGCGCGGTGCTTAATTTGGCGGCGATTTCCGGCAGCATGGTTGTGGAGGTCAAGCCGTAGAGAAAAGCCATGCCGTAAATCATGAGACCGCTGGACAACGCGCCGTAGAGAATGTATTTCAGCGCGGCTTCCCCGGAGCGGACATCCAACCGACGATAACCGGCGAGCACATACGAAGGAATCGAAACCAATTCGAGAGCCACGAACAATGTGACCAAATCATTCGCGCCGGCCAGCAGAAACATGCCGAGTACACCGGAAATCATCAGTAGAAACGGTTCCGCGTCCTTGCGAAACGAAGGAAGCAGCAGCCACAGACAGAGGATTGTTCCACAACAGAAGAAAACACGGAAAAAGAGAGTCACACCGTCCTGAACCACAGAACCAAACAGGTAAGCACCCACTCTCTCATCCCCGCTAAGCGAAACGATTGCTGCAGCGAGCAGAAGCAGCGAGCCTCCGATAGCCATGACTTGACCCCGGCGCTCGCGAAACAACAGGCTCAGGATTAACAAAACCAGCAGCCCGGCGGTGAGAATCAGCTCGGGCAAACAAGCCACCAGATCCAGCTCCAAGCCCGCTGGTATCATGGGATGACTCCGACCTGACTGACTAAATGACTCAAATATGTCATGGAACTATTCATCAAGCCCAGAACCGGCTGTGGCCAGATACCGAGGACAATTACAATCACTGCCAATGGAATGAGCGTAAAGAGTTCGCGGCCATTGATATCAGGCAGAGATTCATACTTGGGATTAGTCGCCCCGAAAAACATCCGCTGCAACGTCCACAAGAGATAGGCCGCAGTGATAATGATCCCGCCTATGGAGATAATAGTAAATGTTCGCCAGACCGGGAAGGCTCCCAAGAAACACAACATTTCGGAAATGAAACCCGATAGGCCGGGAAGTCCCAGCGAGGCAAAAAATGCGAGAGCAGTGATTCCAAGGTATTTCGGCATGACGTTAGCGAGTCCGCCGAAACCGGCGATCTCGCGATGATGCGCCCGGTCGTAGATCACGCCGACCAAGAGGAAGAGCATAGCCGTGATGGTGCCGTGATTGAACATTTGCAGCACCGCGCCGTTCATCCCCGCCGGAGTGAGCGCACTCATGGCCAGCATGACGTAGCCCATGTGCGAAATCGAGCTATAGGCCACGAGTTTCTTCAAATCCGTCTGAGCCATCGCGCAAAACGCGCCGTAGATGATATTCACCATTCCCATAAACGCAAGGAAACCGGCGAAATTCCTCGTCATATCGGGAAGAATGGGAAACGAGATTCGCAAGAATCCATAGGTTCCCATCTTGAGCAGAACGCCGGCCAGAATCACGGAAATGGCGGTGGGCGCTTCGACGTGCGCATCGGGCAGCCACGTATGGAAAGGGAAAACCGGGACTTTAATGGCAAAACCGATGTACAGTCCGAAGAACATCAGAATGCGTACGAAATTCAAATCGAGAATTCCACCGTGATTCATCTGCCCCATCATGTGCAGCATGTTGAAAGTGTGCTGGCCGGTCGCGGGATCGCGGACGTTGAAGTACAACACCAGCATCACAATGAGCATGAGCACCGAACCAACCAGCGTGTAGAGGAAGAACTTGATGGCTGCATACACGCGCCGCGGCCCGCCCCAGATGCCGATGAGGAAATACATCGGCAGCAGCATGATCTCCCAGAACACGTAGAAGAGGAAGAAATCAAGCGACACGAACGTTCCGATCATGCCGGTTTCCAGCAGCAGGAACATCGCATGATAGCCGCGGACAAACTTGTCAATCTTCCATGACGCGGGAATACAAAGGAAGCAGAGCAGCGCGGTGAGGAGCACCATCGGAAACGAGAGTCCATCCACGCCCACGGAATAGTTGATATTATACGCCGGAATCCACGAAGCGTTCTCGACAAATTGAAACGAGGCCGCATCGTTAATTCCCACTTTCCCCGTGTCAAACTGCGGGTAGAGCGATAAGGCTATCGCGAGAACGATGGCGGTGGTTGCCAATGACGTCCAGCGGACCCAATTGGGGCGCTCCTTCGGCAGCAGTGCGACGACAACCGCTCCGACTGCCGGAATAAACGTAAGGAGAGTTAGAGGACCCATTTTGTTCGCATCAACTCGATGGTTATCAACTTGCGGCCGCTGCCGTTTTTTTAACGCAATCCTCCGAACCAATTCAAAACAACCACAATCCCCACAACCAACAGGCTGTAGAAAATGTAGCGTTGAATCTGCCCGGATTGAAATCTTCGGACGAATTTTCCCCACACACCGACGAACCAAGCCGCGCGGTTCACCAGCCCGTCTACCACGCGCAGGTCAAACCAACCTTGCACAACGGACGCCCAGCGGGTAAGCCAAGCCGAGCCGTTTACGACTCCATCAATTCCCCTGAGATCAAACCACGCTAACAAACGCGAAAAGCCGAGGGTTCCCTTGATGACGGTGGCATCATAGATTTCATCCGACCACCATTTGTGGAACATGCCGCGATAAAGCACTCCGAATCGCGTTTGCCAGTAGGCGGGCGAAATCCTTTTCCAATAATAGCCAAGGGTAGCAATCCAAATTCCAAGACCCGCGACGAGAATGGAAATCAGCATGGCCGCGTTGTGAGCCGTGTGATGCAGCGATTCTGTTGCCGCTTCCGCGCCATGCCCGGCAACGGCTGCATGTTCTCCGCTCAGCGCGGTTTCATACGCGCGCGGCGGATTGGGAAAGAGGTGCGCAAACCAGCCGCCTTCGGGAGTCGTAGGATTCAACGCCGGAAGTGTGAAGAAAGCAAAGAAACAGAGCGTGGATAAAATAATCAGTGGAGCGGTTATAACAGCCGGGGATTCGCGCAAGTGCGATTCCGCCTGCGGGCTGCCGCGAAACGTTCCGGCGAATGCGAGATAAACGAGGCGGAACATATAGAACGCGGTCAGCGCGGCTGCGCAAAATCCGAAGAGTGCTAACGGCCAATGCACAGGATGTTCCATCACAAAAGCCAACGTTCCGCCTAAAATTGCGTCTTTCGAGATGAAACCTGAGGTCAGCGGCACGCCCGAGAGCGCGACGGTGGCGATGAGAAACGTCCAGAACGTGAGCGGCATCCGTTTGCGCAGACCGCCCATATTCCGTAAGTCCTGCGCGTCCGCATGACTGCCGGCATGGTGCAGCGCGTGATGCAAGGCGTGAATTACCGAACCCGATCCGAGGAACAAGCAGGCTTTAAACATGGCGTGTGTGACGAGATGAAAAAATCCGGCGGTGTACGCACCCACACCCAAAGCCATTACCATATAGCCGAGTTGTGAAACCGTCGAATAGGCGAGCACTCGCTTAATGTCATTTTGCGCGACCGCGATAGTGGCTGCGAAGATCGCCGTGAATCCACCGACGTAAGCGATTACCAGCGAAGCGTCTACCGTGAGAATGACGAAGATACGAGCGGTGAGATACACTCCGGCGGCAACCATGGTGGCGGCATGAATCAAAGCCGAGACCGGAGTCGGGCCTTCCATCGCATCGGGCAGCCAAACGTGGAGCGGAAACTGCGCGGACTTGCCCACTGCTCCGAGAAAGAGACAGATACCCGCTGTTGTCAGCAAGCCACCCGATAACTTGCCGGCGGCAACACCCTCCGTAATCTCGCGAAGATTCATCGTCCCCAGCACTGTGAACACCAACAAAATGCCGACCAGCATTCCCGCGTCACCCACACGGTTGGTAATGAAGGCCTTTTTACCGGCGTCGGAAGCGGAGTCTTTCTCGTACCAGAAGCCGATCAACAGATAGCTCGAAAGTCCGACAAGCTCCCAAAAGGCATAGATGACGAGCAGATTATCGGCCAGCACCAAGCCTAGCATACTGAACGAAAAGAAAGACAAGTAGGCGAAGAATTGGCTGTAACGCGGATCGCCCTTCATGTAGCCGATGCTGAAGAGATGCACGACCGCCGAAACCAGCGTGACGACCACCAGCATCATCACCGCCATATTGTCCAGAGCGATTCCGACAGTCAAACGATAATCCCCCCAGACCAACCAATCGAAGCTGAAGTTTTCAAGGAAAGTGGGATTATAAGCCACGAGGATCCGCGCGAAAAACAAATAGAGAGAAAGCCCGAGACCGCCCCAGATGGCGATCAGACTAACCCAATCTCCACCGCGCGGCAACCAGCGACCGAAGAAGATCACCAGTGCAAACGCCGCCAAAGGGGCAAGTAAGATGGAGAGAACGATCGCGAGCATGAATCCGGTATTACCCTCTCAATGCGTCAGCCTTGTCCACTTCCGCCGTCGCTTTCAGGCGGTAATAATTAAGGAAAACGGCAAGTGCCACGGCGGCTTCCGCGGCGGCAACAATGATTATAAATAAAGCTGCGGTTTGGCCATCGAGATTACCCGCCACGAAACGGCCGAAAGCCACAAACGCAAGGCCCGCGGAGTTTAAAATGAGTTCCACGCCCATGAGAACGGAAATGGCATTTTTTCTGGTCATCATGGCCAACAGCCCGAGCAAGAACAGAACGATGGAAATGATGATATAGGTGGTCAGCGAGTTCAATCGCCCTCCTGCTGCCGGAAATGGCGAGCCAACCGCATAGCACCCACCAGCGCGGCAAGGAGCAGAACACTGGCCAATTCGAAAGGAACCAAATAGCGTGTTAATAACAATTCGCCGATGCGCTGTGTCGTGGGAGTAATCTCGGGCTGCACCGACGGCCAAGGCACAGTATAAAAGACCAGGAAAATGCCCAGGCCGAGCAGCACGAGCGGGATCAAAGCGAGAAAGCGCTGATGAGTCAACTGGGGAATATCGAGAGTGGTGATCTTAGCCGTGAGAAATACGCCGAAAATGACGAGTGTGAGGATCCCGCCGACATAAATCAGCACTTGTGCAGCGGCCAGAAAGTCAGCGTGAAGAAACAGATACAGAACCGCCACGCCGAAAAAAGCAAACAACAAAGCGAAGGCGCTGTAGATGATCCTTTTATGAAACACAACTACAGCCGCCGAAACGACCGTGAGCGCAACGAAAAACCAAAATACAATTTGACTCAACAGCGTCATTGAGGAATTCTACCCTGCATGGTCGAGATCATCATGCTCTTTCCGGAGTCGCTCCGCCACTGGGCGCGGATTTGGCCGCCGCGGCTTGCGCAGCCTTAACATGCTTGCGGGCTTCTTCCCGAGCCTGGACTCGTTTTTTATCAGCCTCGGTCATATCGGAAAAATCCTTGAGCAGTTCCCGGCGGCTGAAAACGGGCGGTTCCTGCGGAAGCTCCCAGTGCAGCGAATGAGTATCGCAAACGTCCACGCACAATCCGCAGTATACACACTTCGACATGTCAATCTTGAATTCGAGGATATACATCTTTTTCGGCTTGCCGTCGGGGAGGATTCCCAAGTCTTCGCCCGGTTCCGCGCGCGCTCCGACAATCGTGAAGATATTCACCGGACAAACCCGCTTGCAGGAAAGGCA
>RPQS01000030.1 GCA_003818605.1 Candidatus Zhuqueibacterota bacterium
ATAATCCCGAATTAGATGCACTTTTAAATGAACACGCTGAGTTTCGCAAGGTGATCGAAATCGGTGAGGTTCTTGAAGGCACGAGCAGACATGCATCCACCCATGCGGCGGGGGTCGTGGTCACGCCGGGGCCGCTGACCGACTTTGTTCCCCTCTACCGGCAGTCCGACGGCAGCATCACGACGCAGTTCGACATGAACATCGTGGACAAAATCGGATTGCTGAAAGTGGATTTTTTGGGCTTGCGGACGCTCAGTGTCGTGTCACGCGCGTTAGAAATGCTCGCGGCTCGCGACATCCATGTAGATTTGGATTCGATTGCCGACCAGCACGATGACAAAACATACGCATTGCTGTCCCGCGGCGATACTACCGGAGTGTTCCAGCTTGAAAGTCGCGGCATGCGGGACTGGCTTACCAAGTTGAAACCCAACTGTCTGGATGATATTGTAGCCATGGTCGCGCTGTATCGTCCGGGTCCGATGGACATGATCGGCGATTTCGTCCGCCGCAAACACGGTCAGGAAAAAATCGTCTATCTTCATTCCAAGCTCGAACCGATTCTGAAGAGTACGTACGGTATTGCCGTCTATCAGGAGCAGGTGCTGGCGATTGCGCGCGATCTGGCCGGGTTTTCGTTGGCGCGCGCCGATATTCTGCGGCGGGCGATGGGGAAGAAAGATCCCAAGGAACTGGCGCGCGTCAAGGCGGAGTTTATCGAAGGGTGTTTGAATCACTCCAAGATGAACGAACGTCTGGCGAATCAGCTTTACGATCAAGTGGAGAAGTTTGCCGGTTACGGATTTAATAAGGCGCATGCGGCGTGTTATGCCGTGTTGTCTTATCAGACGGCCTATTTGAAAGCGAATTATACCGCCGAATTTATGGCGGCGGAAATGACGTCATGGCACGGCGACACGCGGCAGATGCCGAAGCTGATTAACGAATGCCGCCGGCTTGGCGTGGTCATTTTGCCGGTAGACGTCAACGCATCGAACCGGTTTTTTACCGTGGAAGAGGGACAGATCCGGTGTGGGCTGGAAGCGATTAAAAACGTGGGAGCCGCACCGATTGGAGCTATTGTCCAAGCGCGCAAGGACGGCGGGAAATTTTTATCCTTCTTCAATCTCGCGGCGCGTGTAGATACGCACGTAGTCAACCGCAAGGTCATGGAGAGTCTGATCGGTTCCGGCGCTTTAGACGGTTTGGGCGGACATCGTGCTCAGTATATGGCCGCGCTGGATCAGTTTTTCGCGTATGCAAACGCGGCGGAGAAGGAACGCGATTTAGGACAATCGTCGCTGTTCGGCGGAGGAGGAAGCGGCGGCGGTCTGCGCGAACCTTCACTTCCCGATATACCGCCCTATTCCGCGGAACAATCTTTAAGTCTGGAAAAGGAGCTGCTTGGTTTTTACGTTTCCGGGCATCCACTGGACGGCATACGCGAGGACGTGGAAAGGTTGGCTGATGCGAGTTTGGGTGATACGTCTGAACTTGAAGACCAGCAGACTGTACGTTTGGCCGGAGTGGTGACCGACATTCGCCGTACGCAGACCCGCAAAGGCAAGGCAATGGCGACAATGACGCTGGAAGACTTTACGGGTTCAGCGGAACTGCTGGTATTCGGTGAAGCGCTCGAAGCCGGGGCATCCCTGATCAGAAAAGAAGCGAAATTAGTGGTCAATACCCGCGTGAGTTGCCGCGAAGACGAGGATCCGAAATTCATCGCGCAGCAGGTTTACACGATTGAACAAGCCAAGACCGAATTTGCGCGGGGCATGTGGCTGACGCTGAATGAATCCAGCTTGACCGAATCCACGATGGATGCGCTGGAGGATCTGTTTCTGAAACACTCGGGGAATGTTCCGATCTATTTTAAAGTGATTCGGAACGGACAGGAACGACTGGTTCAGTCACGCCGCTATCGCTTGAAAACGTCCTTGGAAGTTGTCCAGCAATTCCGGGATATGCTGGGCCAGTCTCAAGTCAAAGTGAGCTGATGACCATTAAACCGAAGTCTCCGGCATCGCGCCCTTTGCGGATTGCCTTCCAGACTCTCGGTTGTCCGAAAAACACGGTGGATTCGGACTCGCTGGCATCCGTTCTCGCAGCGTCGGGTTTTGAGTGTGTGATGCAGCCGCATCGCGCGGATGTGCTCATCGTAAACACCTGCGGTTTTCTGGACGACGCGAAGATCGAAGCGGTAGAAACATTGCTGGCGGCGGTGCGATGGAAAGCCGCGCGGGCCGGACGACGCGTTTTTGCGATGGGGTGCCTGACGCAGCGTGATGGAGACGAGATTTCGGCGGAGATTCCGGAACTGGACGGAATTTTCGGCATCGGTCAATGGACGGCTATGCTGATGGCTTTGGGAGCGAATCCCGTTTCCGCAACATCCGGAATTTCTCGTGAAAATTCTTTTACGGGAAGCGCCGGGCCGTCTTCGATTTATCTGCGCATTTCCGATGGCTGTTCACATGCCTGCGCCTTTTGTTCGATTCCGCAAATGCGCGGACTGTATCGCAGCGAACCGATAGAGGATCTCGTATGCGAGGCGGCGTTTCACGTGGAACACGGGGTGCAGGAAATTATCCTAATCGGTCAGGAGACAACCAGTTACGGGGTGGATCTCTATCGCGAACGCAGGTTGGTGGAACTCTGCAGACAGTTGTCCGAATTGAAGGGATTACGCTGGATTCGGCTGCTTTATGCTCATCCGCCGACCACGCCGCCGAAATTGCTTGAGGAATTAGCCGGTATTCCGCACTTCGCGTCGTACATAGATTTTCCCATTGAGCACGCCTCCGAACGCGTACTCAAGTTAATGAACCGCCGCACGTCGGCCACACGAATGAAGGAAACCATCGCCGCCTTTCGTGCCGCAAGACCGGATGCCTGCATCCGCACTTCGGTGATGGTCGGTTTTCCGGGCGAAACGGACAGGGATTTCGAAATCCTCCTGCGGTTTATGGAGGACGTCCGATTTGAGCGTGCGGGGGCTTTTATTTATTCGCCGCAGGAAGGCACATCAGGCGCGAATCTACCCGATCCCGTCGAAGAAGGCATTGCGCTGGATCGTCTGGATCAATTGATGCGTCTGCAAAAGCGGATCATGCTGGAACGGCATCGCTCTCTGGAAGGAAAAGTTGTTGACGTACTGGTGGAACGCCAAGTGCGCAACAACGCATGGGGCCGCACGGCATGGGATGCGCCGGAAATTGATGGCCGCGTGCGCGTTGCCGTTCCCGTTGCCCCCGGCAGTTTTGTTCATGTTCAGATTACAAAAGCCTACGCTTATCAACTCGATTCGCGTCTGATCGCCGATGATGCGGAACTTATGCAGAGGGAACCATGTGGAAAATCATCCTCATCGGTCTGTTCACCGCAGTAAATATTGCTTATAGCGCTCCGCGAGGTTTGCACGTTCCGAATCTTCTGTCGGAAGGTGAAGGACCTGTATTCCGGTGTCAGTTAGGACAGCGTTTAGGTATCGAGACGGACTCACTCCACGTGGTGACCGCGATTTCGATTCCGTATGATAATCTCATCTTTCTCCGTTCGGACAGCGGCTTCGCGGCTCAGTACGAATTGGTGACGTCGCTCTTCCGCGAAGGAACCGGACTCTACTCCGAACGTATCGCCGCTCAATCCGCGACTACGCCGTCGTACGCGGAAACCAACAGCCGCACGCGCAACGCTGCGCACATGGAAGAATTCCTGGTACCGCCCGGGGACTATCGTGTGCGGGTCACGTTGACGGCGGATAAGGAATCGCGCAAGAAGTCCCGCTGGGAAGGCACAATTTCACTGGCTCCCAGCGATCCGTTGCTGCGCGTTTCGGATATCTACTGGGTGACGGAGGACGTAGCGCTCGCCGAATTAGGCGTGCCGCGGCTGGTGGAGGGATTCAGCACGACTGAAGGCGACGCCCACGCGCGGATGCAGCTTTTCAGCGCAGGATCACAGCCGATCCGCCTGGTCTGGACGGTGCTTGGCGAGAAATCCGATACACTTCGTTCATCCATCATGACGGCTCTCCCCACGGCGGACATACAAACGCATGAGTTCGTCATGAAGATCGAGGGTCTTCCGGTCCAGCATTACACGCTTCGATTGGAAGCCGAGGGCAACGGGCGGCGGGAAATCCGCACCCGACAATTCCATATCCGTATCCCGGGCGTCCCGCTCTCAGTGACTGATTTTGATACGGCCATCCGTCAAATGAAGTACATCGCCACCGGAGAGGAAAATCGCGCCTTAAGGCAAGCCGATCCGCGAGACCGCGAACGGGTTTTTAAGGAGTTCTGGAAAAAGCGCGATCCGTCACCGGACACGGATGAAAATGAACTGATGGAGGAGTACTTCCGGCGGGTCGAGTATGCGAACGAAAAATTTGCAACTCATCGGGAAGGCTGGGATACGGATCGCGGCCGTATCTATCTTGTTTACGGGGAACCGACGGATATCGAGCGCCATCCCTTTGAACCTGATTCGCGTCCTTACGAAATCTGGTATTATACACAAATCGCGCGGCGATTCGTTTTCGTAGACTACACCGGTTTCGGCGATTACACTTTAGTCGGTCCGGAGTGGGGTTATTGACGTGATGCTGCCATTGCCTCTTCCTGAAGGAGGACGGATCGGCATATGCGCTCCGGCGGGTCCGGTAAAACCGGAACGATTGCAGGCGGCCATTGCGGCATTGCAGCAAACCGGATTCGAGGTCATCATCGCGCCTTCCGCCT
The DNA here is from genome assembly GCA_003818605.1 of Candidatus Zhuqueibacterota bacterium. GTDB lineage: Bacteria > Electryoneota > RPQS01 > RPQS01 > RPQS01 > RPQS01. The sequence goes on from RPQS01000030.1 coordinate 4,746, forward strand.
TTGCTCAAAGCGGCTTGTTTTCCGCGCCGGATGATGTTCGCTGCAAGGAATTGGAAGACATGTTTACGCGGAAAGACGTGGATGCCGTATTTTGCGCTCGCGGCGGCGTCGGATCGAGCCGGTTGCTCGAGATTCTGAATACCGAACTCCTTGTCCGTTCGCAAAAGCCGTTTCTCGGATTTTCGGATATTACAGCGCTTCAATGGCATCTATTCGGGAAGCATGGATTTGTTTCGTTTTCCGGTCCGCTGGCGGTGGAATGGGACGGCAGTGTGAACGAAGCGACACAAAAGCAAGCGATTGCCATGATGCGGGGAATTGCTTCGGAAGATTTACTGAAAGGTTTTCCGCGAACGAATTTGAAAGTATTGCGTGGCTCCGGCTGCGTCCAAGGACGGCTGTTTCCCGGCAATCTGACCATGATTACGACACTGCTTGGAACGCCGTACTTGCCGGATTTGCGCGGCGCAATGCTGCTGATTGAAGACGTGCACGAACCCCCGCACCGAGTGGATCGAATGCTCTTTCATTTGAGAAATGCCGGGGTGCTGTCCCGCATTGCCGGGTTGTTTGCCGGTGAACTGGATACCGGCATGAACGCGGAGGAGAGGAGTATGATCGCGGCATCACTTCGAGATGCCACGCGCGGAATGACCTATCCGGTGGTGATGGGCTTTCCGTTCGGTCACGGTCCGGAACGCATGACTCTTCCCGTCGGTGGATTAGTCGAGTGGAATCCCGATTCGATGAGTCTTGGGCTGTGCGAATCGGTGACGCGGGAACGACTCACATGAACCCATTGCGCATCGCTTTCTTTGCATCGGGAAACGGCACTCTATTCGAAACCATCACGACGCGCTGCCGCAGCGGGGAAATCGAAGCCGATCCGGTATGTCTGATCTGCTCGAATCCGGAGGCTCCCGTCCTGCAGCGAGCGCAGCGCTTGGACGTTCCGGCCCGCGTAATTCAACGGGATAACTTTTCCTCCGGTGTGGAATTCACCGCCGAGCTGATGGAGGAATTGAGGAGCCGCGACGCCAATTTTGTTTGTCTGGCGGGCTACATGAAGAAGGTGCCGGCGGCGGTGGTGCAGGCATATCGTCATCGCATGCTCAACATTCATCCGGCGCTGCTTCCCGCGTTTGGCGGGAAAGGCATGTACGGACGCAAGGTTCATGAAGCCGTGCTGGAATATGGAGCGCGGATTTCCGGCGCTACGGTTCATTTGGTTGACGAGGAATATGATCATGGCCCGATCATACTACAGCGTGCCGTGTTTGTGATGGGAAACGACACTCCGGAAACACTCGAAGCCCGCGTTCATCAGATAGAGCATGACGTCTACACGGAGGCCGTTCGTTTGTTTGCTGAAGAGCGAATCAGCGTGAACGGCCGGAAAGTAACTATATTACCCGGGAAATCCGCATGATCAACATCCGGCGAGCACTGTTCAGCGTTACGGACAAATCCGGTCTGGTGGATCTGGCTCGGTCCTTAAAAAAATTCAATGTGGAATTCATCGCTTCCGGGGGCACGGCGGCGGCGCTTACATCGGCAAGTCTTCCGGTTACTCCGGTGGAAAAATGGACCGGACATCCGGAAGCGATGGAAGGCCGCATTAAAACTCTCCATCCGCGCATTCACGGCGGAATATTGGCCCGCCGCGATCATGCCGGCGATCTGGACGATCTCAAGCGACTCGGTCTCGATACAATAGATCTTGTCGTTGTAAATTTCTATCCCTTCGAACAGGTGTTAGCTTCCGGCAAACCGGAAGAAGATATCATCGAGGCAATTGACGTAGGCGGACCCTCGATGGTTCGCGCGGCCTGCAAGAATCACAAACATGTGATTGTTCTGACGGATCCGCGACAGTATGCGGAATTGATCAACCTTCTCGATCAGAACAACGGCAGCGTTCCCGAAGATTTTGCCAAAGCCGCCGCCGCTCGCGCGTTTACCCGACTTGTGGACTATGACAGCCGCGTCGCCGAATGGTTCAACGGCGGGAATGTGGAAAGCCTTGTGCTGCAGCGCGTTCGTCCGCTTCGTTACGGAGAAAATCCTCATCAGCATGGCTGGCTACTGTCGCGTTGGGGAGCGTCCCCGTCCGGGCTGGTCGCGGCAGATCAGTTGGCAGGAAAAGAACTCTCATACAATAATCTTTTAGATGCGGAAGGATCGCTGCGGTTGCTGGCCGAATTCGATGAACCGGCGGCGGTGATCATTAAGCATGTGACGCCGTGCGGAGTCGGAATTGCCGATACAACCCCCAAGGCTCTGGAACTTGCTCTGATGACCGACCGGGTTTCCGCTTTCGGCGGCATTGTGGCTTTGAATCGCGAGATGGACGAAGCCACTGCGGCGGTGCTGGCCGACATGTTTCTGGAGGTGATTCTTGCTCCCGGCTTTACTTCCGCGGCGCGCACCGTGTTCGCGAAGAAGAAAGCGCTGCGGCTAATCACGTTCGATTGGAATGAGCTTAAGCATCGTCCGCCACTCGAAGAGATTCGACCCATTTGGGGCGGCTATCTTGCGCAGGAGGCGGATTTCGGTTTGCCCGAATTGAATGAAATGACCGTTGCCACAAAACGTTCGCCGACATCTACGGAGTGGGCGGCAATGAAGCTGGCGTGGAAAGTGTGCAAGCACGTGCGTTCCAATGCCATCGTTTTCGCCGACGAGCGGCACACGTTGGGAATCGGGGCGGGACAGATGTCGCGCGTGGATTCGGCGCAGATCGCCGTTCAGAAAGCGGCGGCGGCGAAACTCGAACTTTATGGCTGCGCTTGCGGATCAGACGCCTTTTTCCCGTTCCGCGACGGTTTGGACGTCGCCGCCCGGGCCGGAGCAACCGCCGTGATTCAGCCGGGCGGTTCGGTGCGCGACGATGAAGTTATTGCCGCCGCCGACGAACACGGCATGACGATGGTGTTTACCGGCCGAAGACATTTTCGACATTGATATATAATCCGGAGATTCCAACATGCAATGGCCTCGCAATGCCGCTGCTCCGCTCTACGTCCGTCCGTCGTCGCGGGTGCGTTACTACGGCAAGGACTACATTGTAAAACGGGATGTCAAAGGCGCGATCTATGCCCTGATAGGGCGCATGACCCGTAAACTGCCTTCGATGAAGGAAGCCATTGACGCGACCCGCAATCAAAAGCTGGTCTGCCAATGGGGCGGTTACTATGCGGTATATGTCCGCGTAGATGCGGAGCAAGCTCCCATGATTCTGGAATATTTGTGGGAATTCGAAAAGAAGCGCGGCGTACTGCCGCCGAAGCCCAATGAACAGATTATGCTGTCCGACGAGAGCTGAAACTCCGTCGGTAAGCCAATCCAATTTCTTTAACTTTTGCCCCGGTTGATTTCCGGTTGGCACTATACGTCTAAAAGAGGTATTACCGCCGATGCCGTTCAGCGGATTGTTTTCCAACGAAATCGCCATTGATCTCGGTACCTGCAACACGTTAGTCTATGTCAAAGGCAAGGGCATTGTCGTGCGCGAACCTTCCATGGTGGCGGTGCGCAAGCGCGACAATAAAGTGATTGCCATCGGTTCCGAAGCTCGCGAAATGCTCGGCAAGACGCACCGCGATCTCGAAGTTGTACGCCCTATGCGGGACGGCGTCATTGACGACGACGAGTTGGCCGAGGTGATGATTCGCGCCTTCATCCGCAAAGCGCAGAAGAATCGCATCATGCGACCGCGCGTCATCGTGTGCGTGCCTTCCGGTGTCACCAAATCCGAGAAACGCATTATCCGCGATTCCGCCGAACATGCCGGAGCGCGCGAAGTATATCTGATTGCCGAACCGATGGCGGCTTCGCTCGGCGTCGGGCTTCCGGTCAACGAACCGATCGGCAGCATGGTGATTGACATTGGCGGCGGCACGACGGAGATTGCAGTGATTTCGCTCTCCGGAATTATCACAGATACTTCCGTGCGTGTGGCGGGCGACGAACTCGATGAATGCATCGTCCAGTTCATGCGCCGCAACTACAATCTGTTGATCGGTGAGCGCACGGCGGAAGAAATCAAAGTGCGCATCGGTTCCGCGGCGAAACTGGAACAGGAATTATCCATTGTGGCCAAGGGACGCGATCTGGTGGAAGGCGTGCCGAAAGCCATCGAAATCAATTCGATTGAAATTCGCGAAGCTCTGGCCGAACCGATTTCGCAGATTGTGGACGCCGTCCGCACCGCGCTGGAAAAAACGCCTCCGGAACTGGCGGCGGATATCCGGGATCGCGGTATTGTGATGACGGGCGGCGGAGCGATGATTAAAGGTCTGGATGTTCGTCTTCGCGAAGAAACTTCGCTCCCCGTGATTCTGGCGGAAGATCCCTTGACCTGCGTCGTTCGCGGCACGGGCAAGGTGCTGGACGATTTTGAAACTTATCAGAAGGTTTTGCTTTCATCTTAATCCGGTTATGAGGAATTCTGCACCGCTATTCGTGCCGCGTCTGGACTGGATAGTGTTTCTGGTTACGGTCGGCTTTTCGCTGACCCTTCTCTTTTTTGGGAAGGGAAGGGCGGTAGCTGTCGTCAAACGCGAAACCGGCGGAGCGATTGCCTATTTGGCTAAACCGGTCGGCTTGGTGAGACGGACCTTCAATTTATGGCGTGAGAATTCCGTTCTGCGGTCGCAAACCGAAGCGCTCAGTCTTGAAAATGCCGAACTGCGCGACGCCGCTCTGGAAAATGCGCGGTTGCGGGCGATGCTCGGATTCTCCGAACGCAGTTCGTTGAATTTAAAACCGGCGGAAGTGATCGGCTATCCGGGTCTGCAAATCGGCGGCAGGATTGTGATTGATGCGGGCCGTAGAGCAGGCGTCCGCGTTAATTCGGCCGTCCTCACACCCAATGGTCTGGTCGGGAAAGTGGTGGAGGTCTCCGATTTCTCATCGCTGGTTCAAACGCTTGAGGGCAATGCCTACGGAGTGTCCGTTTATATCGAGAGATCACGGGTAGCGGGAATTCTCCGCTGGGTCAAGCCGGGAACATGGACGATTGTCGGATTATCCACGGGTGAAGACGTCCGCACAGGTGATTTGGTTTTAACCACCGGCGCGGGATCGGTCTTTCCGAAAAATATACGTGTCGGTGTTGTAACCAAAGTGACCGGTCAGACGGAATCCAATCAAGGATGGTGCCGCATTTGCCCGTTTGTCCGGTTCGAATCTCTGGAGGAAGTTTTCGCTGTCGTGACGGAATCCGCCGCGGATCCGGCAGCGGACAGTCTTCTCATGAACGGGGGAAATCGGTGAGCATCATCGGACCTATAGTCATTGCCGCTCTTTTGCTGGTGTTGGACATCGCGTTAGGCGGCTTGCTGTCTCTGGGGCCGGTGCGACCCTCCCTGACCTTGCCGTTCGTCGTGTATATCGGCCTGCGCGAGGGGCCGATTCCCGGCACTCTGTTCGGCGGCGGAATCGGATTATGCGCCGATTTGCTGGGAGCCTTGCCTTTAGGAGCGACGTCTTTTATCTATGCTATCATCGGCTTCATGTGCGGCAAGCTGTGGCATGACGGAACGTTTCGCTTGTTCTGGCCGTGGGGCGTATTTTTAGGTTGTTCCGGAGTCTTTTCCGCGGTGATTTCCCACTATCTGGTTTCGCGCGGCACCGGGCTTGCGTTTCTTCCGCTGTTTCTGAGCAGCGGTTTACCCGGCGCGATTTATACGACGATTTTAGGCTTGTTGTGGTTTCTTTCCCCTCTCCATCGTGTGCGTAACGTATGAGATCCGGCAAAGTCGGTTCGGAATCTATTCGATTGTGGAGTTTTTTGGTTATTGGCGCACTGCTGTTTGGTGCGTTGGGGATGCGTCTGTTTCAATTACAGGTTTTACAGTGGCAGGAATTCCGCAATAAATCCGACAGCAATCGGTTTCGTTTAATTGAGATCGCGCCACCGCGCGGGGTGATGCGCGACCATAAGGGACGTCTGATCGTTACGAACAGACCATCCTATACGTGTTATGGCGTGCCGCATGAATTATGGCGCGATAAACGCGGGATAGCGCTACTCAATGCAGCGCTTCACATGCCGCCCGGTTTTCTGGAAAATGAAGTGATTAAGCCCTATCGGCGCACGTTTGCGCCGATGCGACTCAAACGCGACTTGTCTTTTTCCGAGCTGTCTGCGTTCGAGGAGGTTCGCGATCAGATTCCCGGCGCATTTCTCGAAGTGGAGCAAAAACGATCCTACAACGGCAAACTGGCCGCACACATGCTGGGCTATGTGAGCGAAGTTTCCAAAGAAGAACTGGAAAAGTTCCCCGATGTACTCACGGGTGATCTGGTCGGCAAACGCGGTTTAGAACGCATTTACGACAGCGCACTGCGCGGGGTGAAGGGACGCCGCTTTTCCGTGGTCAATGCGTTAGGCCAGGAAGTGGCGGAAGCGGAAAACCTGAAGCGTATTGATCCGGTGGCGGGGAAAGAACTCTGGCTGGCATTGGATCTGGACATACAGGCTCTCGCCGAATCATTGCTTGTAGATCAGATCGGCGCCGTGGTGGCCATGGATGTCCGCTCGGGGGGAGTCTTGGCGATGGCCAGTTCTCCGACGTATGATCCGGAGATTTTCGCGGGACGCATAGATGCTGCGCAATGGAATGCGCTGTTAGAGGATCCGGATAAACCGATGCTCAATCGGGCGGTACAAACCATGTATCCGCCCGGTTCGACAATTAAAATGGCGATGCTGACCGAAGGATTGGAGAGCGGCAAGATCACACCCACGTGGTCAATCAGTTGTCCGGGACACTATACGGTTGGAAATCGGACATTCAAGTGCTGGAAGAAGGGCGGGCACGGACATGTGGTTCCTTTGCGGGCGATTGAGGCCAGCTGCGATGTTTTTTTCTACAAACTGGGAATGACCATCGGGGTGGACGGTGTTCACGATGCTATGGCCCGATATCATTTGGGACAGGCGACAGGCGTGGATCAAACATCTGAGGCGGAAGGGCTAAGGCCGTCTGAAGCCTACTATAACCGCCGCTATACTCCCAGCGGCTGGACGAGAGGATTCATTCCTTCAATATCCATCGGACAGGGCGAGGTCTTAGTAACTCCCGTTCAGATGTGCGCCTACGTTGCGGCTTTAGCCAATGGCAAAGAATGGCGTCAGCCTCATCTTGTCGAAGGGATATTCGATCCGGAAGCGCAATCCCTGAAACGTATTCGCTGGGCTGCTCCGCAGCCGTTGAATGCTTCTCCGGAAAACATTGAACTGGTACGGGAAGGAACCCGACGTGTGGTATGGGGCGATCATGGTACGGCTCGCCGGCAGCAGGACGACCTTGTGCATATCGCCGGAAAAACCGGTACGGCTCAGAATCCTCACGGTGATGATCATGCATGGTTCGTCGGTTATGCACCGTATGAAGATCCCATTGTAGCTTGCTGCGTATTGATTGAATTCGGAGAACATGGATCGTCTGCCGCAGCTCCCGTCGCCAAAGAGATCATGAAACGGTTTGTACTCTTAGAGCGGGAAGGCGAATCTCAAACGGCCGAAGCCGTGGCGAGGCCGCACTAATGCGATATACGCTCGCTTCTCTTGATTTGTGGATTCTGATCGCGGTACTCGGTTTGGCGGCGGTTGGATTAATGGCGAATTTTTCGACCAGCTATGCCGAAGGGGAATTGGAATTCACGCACTTCTATCGGCAGCTGATCTGGAGCGCGATCGGGCTTGTGCTCATGATGAGTGCGATCACGATTCCTTCCAAATACTATCAGACTTTTGCCTATGCGGCATACCTATTGGGGATATTGGGACTCATCGCGGTTCTTGTCATAGGACAATCCGGAATGGGAGCAAAACGCTGGATCGGATTGGGCATTTTTCAATTTCAGGCTTCCGAAATCGCCAAGCTGACCACGCTCTTGGGAGTAGCCCGTTTCCTGTCGGATTTCCCGCGCGATCGAGATAAAATCTGGGTGACTTTGACCGCTGTCGGACTAACCGTTCTGCCGATGGGATTGGTTTTAGTCGAGCCGGATCTGGGAACGTCCATGGTTTATCCCATGATGTTATTTTGTGTACTCGCATGGTCCGGAGCTCCGTTGTGGCATTTGTTACTCCTACTCTGTCCCATCGTTGCGGTTGTCACATCATGGAATACAACTTTATATGTCGTGACGCTCGTGGCGATGCTGATAATTATTTTCTTAAGTTCGAAGAGATTCATTCCGGTCATCTTGGCTGCCGGAATATTAGTAGTAATTGGCTCGGCAACCCCGATTCTGTGGAATAAACTGCATCCCTATCAGCAAAAGCGGCTGATCACATTTGTGGATCCGGAATCGGATCCGCTGGGTTCAGCATATCAACTTATACAATCCAAAATTGCCGTGGGATCGGGGGGCTTAACCGGCAAGGGTTTTCTCAACGGCACGCAAACCCAGCTTAAATTCTTACCTGAAGGTCATACGGATTTTATTTTTTCGGCATGGGGAGAAGAATTCGGCTTTATCGGCACGAGTGGCGTTGTGGTATTGTTTCTGGTTTTATTTTATCGCGGTATTCGTCTGGCATCCAAATGCCATAACCCGTTTTTTGCAATAACGGCCGCCGGAATCGTATCCATGCTTGTGGCGCAGGCTCTGACGAATCTGTTTATGACCGTGGGATTGCTCCCCGTGACCGGCGTTCCGCTGCCGTTCATCAGTTATGGAGGTAGCTCCCTTTTGACGTGGATGATGATTTCGGGCGTTCTCCTGGGCATTAGCCTGAGATGGCGGGACTATTGATGCTGTTTCGGATTCTATTGGTCTGGATGCTGTTCTTTGTCACGGCAAACGGGGCAGAATTACTCTGGCCTTTGCCGGGACATCAAACTATCACGGGCGGATTTGCCGATGTCCGGCCCGATCACTTTCACGGGGGTGTGGATGTCAGCACGGGACGTCAATCCATTCCGGTGATTGCTCCGGAGGATGGTTGGATCGAGCGCATTGCAGTAACGCCCGGCGGTTACGGGCGAGTTCTATATTTTCGTATTTCCGACGACCGGACGGCCGTATTTGCGCATTTAGACCGTTTCCGTCCGGTTTTAGAGACGATGCTGCGCGATTCCGAACTTGCTGTTGGCACATATCGAGTAGACTTTTCCTTCGAGAATTCTGCTCCCGAACGCTGTTTTAAAGCGGGGGACACGCTGGCTTTCACGGGCTGTACGGGCGCCGGACCGGCTCATTTTCACTATGAGATTCGGGAAGGTGCCGTGCAAACGGATCCATTGGCTTACTACAAACGGCCGGATGACGAATCGCCGATTGTTACTTCGGTGGCGTGGATATCGCTTTCATCGCTCACGCCGTGGAATCCTGGAAGGAATTTGAAGCTTACCAAAACAGGATCGGGCAGGTGGCGAACCGAAGCCATTCGTTCCCGCGAACCGGTAGCGCTTTTAATTCGGACGCATGATCCGAATCCGTGGATGCGGCCGGCGGTTCCGACGGTGATTCGTTTACAGGTGAACGGACAAACAGTTTTCGAAAACCGGGCGACGCGGATTGATCTGCTCGGACCGCGCGATATTTACACGCGCACAGTTTGGCCGGACCGAACCCGCAGCCGAATGGGTTTGCGCCGCCTGTTCGAAATGATTCCGAAGTCCGGTCGCGCGGATTCGCTTTCACATCCGGCGGGCTGGCTGTCCGGATTGAATAATGCCGACGTGCAAATCGAAGTAGAGGATCGCGCAGGGAATATCACGCGATGCGAAATCGCGATTTCGGCGGGGGCGTGGCCGCCTTCGGCGGAGACGACGAATAATGAAGATTTCAATTGCGGAGCTTTCACTCTATCAACGAAAAATGACCCGACCGCGTCTTGGGCGGTCCTGGAACAAGCCTCATCCGATAGGGAAATCCGAATCGGTCCCGCGCATTTTGCCTTCGGAGATCGTTTACGGCTCTCATACAGTGCTCAGGATTTTAGAGGTCACTATTTTTACGAGCTGACGTCCAAGGGGGGCCGTAAACCGCTTTCGGTCATAAAAAATTCTGCATCAAACGATCCGGTTTGCTTGATTTTACGATCGGGGACTTATGGAGTGGGAGAAGATACGGAACCGCCGAATCTGACTCTGTCGGTTCGCAAAGGAATAATTCGTTTCCGGATTTCCGACGGTCTTTCAGGAGTTGACGATGGTTCGATTCGCTGCAGTGTGGATGGCTTGACCGCTATCGCCGAGTTTGAGTATGAAGAGCGGGGAGGGGATATTTGGACTCCGCAGCCTCTGTCCAAGGGATCGCACACGGTTGTCATGACGGCGGCCGATCGCGCGGGTAACGAGCGGATATGGAGCAACTCCATTATTATTCCCTAATCAAGGCTGGACGGCATGATACCGATTCGCGATGAAAATCCCACGCGCCGGACTCCGTATGTCACCGTATCCCTGATTGCGATCAACTCGTTTGTTTTTATTTATCAGTTCCTGCAACCTTCCGAAGCGCAGCATTGGATCACGTATAATTTCGGCGCGATTCCTCTGCTTTTAGTTCGGGATTTCAATCTTCTACCGCAATTACCGGATCACGGGCTTACTTTAATCACGTCCATGTTCCTGCATGGGGGGATTTTTCACATCGCGGGGAATATGTTGTACCTATGGATCTTCGGCAACAACGTCGAGGATTATCTCGGTCACGGCAAGTTCATTCTCTTTTATCTGGTCTGCGGCATAGCGGCTGCGCTTACGCATACACTGACGCAGATCACGTCTCCTGTACCGATGATCGGGGCGTCGGGCGCGATCAGCGGTATTCTGGGCGCGTATGTTGTCCTCTATCCTCGCGCCCGTGTTGTTACCATGCTTTGGATTTTCTTTTTCGTGCGATTCGTGCGCATACCGGCTTTTATCGTGCTGGGGATTTGGTTTCTCATGCAGCTTCCCGGCGCTCTCGGCGGACAGGGCGGTATCGCGTGGTTTGCGCATATCGGTGGATTTTTATTCGGTCTCATTTTCATCCGTCTCTGGGGCGGCGCACCGCCTCGGCGGCAACACTTTTTCGGTTAGTGAAGTAGACTCCCATGCCCATCGTTCAACTTGACAAAGCTTATAATTCCGCTGTTGTAGAAACCCGCCTCTATCAGGAATGGGAATCGCGCGGTTATTTTATTGCTCCCGTCCGCAAGGACAGGAAACCGTTTGTGGTCATGATGCCCCCGCCTAATGTGACGGGCATTCTTACCATCGGCCACGTGCTTGTTACGTCGTTACAGGATATTCTGATTCGCTGGCACCGCATGCTCGGTGAAGACACGCTATGGCTTCCCGGTACGGATCACGCAGGCATTGCTACTCAGATTAAAGTCGAAGCCGCCCTGCATAAAGAGGGGCTGACTCGCCACGATCTTGGCCGTGAAAAGTTGGTCGAAAAAATTTGGGAATGGAAAGAACATCACGGCGGCATCATTCTCAAGCAGCTTCGTTATCTGGGCGCGTCGTGCGATTGGTCGCGGGAACGCTTTACTTTGGATCCCGGACTTTCGCGCGCCGTGGCGACGATGTTTGTCCGGCTCTATGAAAAAGGTTTGATCTATCGCGGCAAGCGAATCGTGAATTGGGATCCCGTTTCGCGGACGGCTCTCTCCGATGAGCAAGTGGATTATCGCACGGTACAGTCTCATCTGTGGCATATTCGCTATCCGCTTACGGACGGTTCGGGTTATCTCGTCGTTGCCACGACTCGCCCTGAAACCATGCTCGGCGATACGGCGGTGGCGGTTCATCCGGAGGATTTCCGCTATACCCATCTTCACGGCAAAACCGTTACTTTGCCGCTGGTCGGCAAGAAGATTCCGATTGTTCCCGATAATTATGTGGATCGCGAATTCGGTACGGGCTGCGTGAAAGTTACTCCCGCGCACGATCCCAATGATTTCGAGATCGGCGGTCGTCACAAGCTTGAATTCGTTGTTGTCATCGGTCCCGACGGTCACATGACCGACCAAGTTCCGGAGTGCTACCGCGGATTGACACGCGAAGAATGCCGCAAGCACGTGGCTCATGATCTGGAAGCGCAGGATTTGCTCGAGAGAACGGAACCGTATTCGCATCAGGTTGGCCACAACGAACGCACCGGTGTAGTCATCGAACCGCTCTTGTCTGAACAGTGGTTCGTCAGTATGAAAGGTTTGGCGGAACCGGCAATTCGTGCCGTGCGCAGCGGGGAAGTCCAGTTTTATCCCAAGCACTGGGAGAAAACCTATTTTCACTGGATGGAAAACGTGCGCGATTGGTGCATCTCCCGGCAGCTTTGGTGGGGCCATCGCATTCCGTTATGGACTGTGAAGGAAACCGGTGAAGTCATTTGTTCGGCGGATGATCCTTCTAAAAATCCAAAGCACGCAGGATTGACTTTAGAGCAGGATACCGACGTGCTCGATACGTGGTTCTCATCGTGGTTGTGGACATTTTCTACGCTCGGTTGGCCGGATAATACCGAAGATCTGCAGCACTTTCATCCGACCAGCGTGCTGGTTACCGGGCCGGATATTATTTTCTTGTGGGTCGCGCGCATGATAATGGCCTCCGAAGAAGTGATGGGCACCATTCCGTTTTCGAAAGTATATTTCAACGGAATCGTCCGCGATATGCGGGGCCGCAAACTTTCCAAATCGCTCGGCAATTCGCCGGATCCCTTAGACGTTATCGCACAATATGGCACCGACGCGCTGCGTTTCACGATGGTTTCGCAGACTCCGCTCGGCGGCGATATCCGGTTCGGTCCGGAACTTTGCGAGATGGGCCGCAATTTCGCCAATAAAATCTGGAATGCATCGCGTCTGCTGTTCATGAATCTTCCCGAAGAAGGCGACGCATTTGCGTTCACCCCCGTGGATTGTCTGCCAAAAGCGCCTGACAATCTGATTGACCGTTGGATCATGTCGGCGTTTTTCTCGACAACGCGCAACGTTACGCTTGCTCTGGAGGAAATGCGTTTTGCAGATGCCGCAAAATTATTATATGCGTTTGTATGGAACGATTTCTGTGATTGGTATCTGGAATTAATCAAGCCCCGCCTGCAGAACGGCGGCGCGGAGAAATCCGAGGCGCTGGCGAACGCGCTCGGAGTGCTGCACGGAATCTTGCGGCTGCTGCATCCTTATATGCCGTTTATCACAGAAGAGATCTATCAGCAGCTTCGCCGCATTTCGGAAAACGATTGGCCGGCAGAATACCGAACCGAAACCATTCTGTTTGCGCCCTATCCGCAGCAGCGTCTGGAGTTCATTGATTCGGCTGTTGAAGAAGAATTTGCGCTTCTGGAAGACGTCGTCAACGCGCTGCGCAATATCCGGGGCGAACTGCGGCTGGCTAAGCAGATCCAAATGCCGGTTGCCATTGTGGGTGGCACGGCGGATCAAATCGAGTTTCTGAAAAAGTTCTCGCCGTTAGTCGAAAAACTTGCGGGTCTTGAGAAACTCTCGTTCGAATCCGTAAAACCAAAGGGCAGCGCCGCCGCAATTGTACACGGTCTCGAAGTCTGTGTTCCGCTGGGCGGACTGATTGATCCGAATGTGGAGCGCGCCCGTTTGGTCAAGGAGCAGGATCGGCTGAACAAACTTCTGCAAGGTGCGGAAGCGCGCTTGTCTAATCCGCAATTCATCGAAAATGCCGATCCGGCCGTCGTGGATTCCGAACGTGAAAAACTTTCCAGTCTGCGAATGTCGCTGGGAAAAGTGAATAAGTATATCGCGGAAATCAACTCCATCAACGAGGGATGACCATGCGAATTCTATTTGTCCTGACCATAACCATGCTTTTAACCGCCGCGGCGCTTGCCGAGACCGGCGTTGCCCTCACTGTGTATAACGACAATTTGGCTCTTGTCCGCGACACACGACCCATGATGTTCAAAAAAGGTTTAGGACAAGTCATGTTCCGCGACGTTGCCGCGCAGATTGATCCCACCAGCGTGCACTTCAAGTCGGCAGGCGTAGATATGCTCGAGCAGAATTTCGATTACGATCTTGTTTCGTCCGAGAAGCTGCTGCAGAAGTATGTTGATCAGACGCTGGAAGTCGTTACCAAGGGCGGCGACGTGGTTCGCGGCACGCTGATGACCGCCGCCGCAGGCAATCCCGCTCAATTCGTACTCAAACAGGCGGACGGCAGTCTGCGCAGCATCTTGGTTGAAAATGCCGCCGAGATTCGCTACCCCAATCTTCCGGACGGTTTGATTACAAAACCGACCTTGCGTTGGTTGGTCAACAGTGACGCCGGCAGCGAAAAAGAGACGGAAGTGTCCTATCTGACCGGCGGTATCTCGTGGAGAGCCGATTATGTCATGCTGCTCAACGACGCCAATACGCGCACCGATCTCGATGCCTGGGTCACGTTGGACAACAACAGCGGTGCGGATTACAACAACGCGCAACTCAAGCTTATCGCAGGTGAAATTCACCGCGCACCGACGCCGCAGCCAAGATACGCCAAGGGGATGATGGACATGGCCTTGTCAGCTGAAGCTGGAAGAGGCTTCGAGGAACGCAGTTTCTTCGAGTATCATCTCTATACACTTCAACGTCCCACGGATGTCCTCGACCGTCAAACCAAGCAAGTCAGTTTGTTTCCCAGCACAAGTGCGAACGTCCGGAAAGTGTATACGTATGATTGGCAGCAAGATAACGATAATGTAGCCGTGTCCACCGAATTCGAGAATAAAGAAACCAACGGACTCGGAATGGCGCTGCCCGCGGGTCGCGTCCGCGTCTATCAGAAAGCCCCCGACGGCGGTCAGGAATTCATCGGCGAAGACAATATTAATCACACACCGAAGAATGAAAAATTAACGGTTCGCATCGGCAAGGCTTTTGATATTGCCGCCGAACGCGCGCAAAAGGATTATCGCCGTATTTCCGATCGCGTTTCCGAAACCGATATCGAAGTGAAAATCCGCAACCACAAGACGGAGAAGGTGAATATCATCGTGGTGGATCATCTTTACGGCTATTGGGAAATCCTGCGCGAAAGTCTTCCGCATAAAAAAGTCAGCGCACAGAAAATAGAGTTTACTCTTGCCGTTGAACCCGAACAGGAAGCCATCCTTACCTACACCGTCCGCAACCGCTGAACCTGAACCGGCTGTTTCCGTTTCCCGCTTGGAGGCTCCGGTTTCCGCCGTTCCGTTCGTAGGCCCGGAGCGGCAGAAGGCGCTCGCTTCTGTGGGTGTGGGGAACGTTGCCGAATTGCTCGAATTTTATCCGCGCCGCTATCTGGATCGTACGCGCATCATGCGCGTCTGCGATCTGCGCGAGATGGAACACGAGGTGACCATTGTCGGTACGGTTGCGTTCGTGCAGCTCAAACGCACGCGTCGCGGCAAATCGTGGCTAATTGCCGGTATTGACGACGGCACCAACGTTCTGAACTGCCTTTGGTTTCAGGGGATTTCCTACTGGCAGAAACAGATGCGGGAAGGCGAAACGGTGGCGGTGTCCGGTATCGCCAAGGACTTCGACGGCTGGCGGATTATTCATCCCGCCGTGGATCGCTTGGGTGAAGACGGCGACCGTGAACTCTACAACACGGGCCGGATTATTTCCCTCTATCCGGGCGGTCTCGATTTGCGTCGTGTGGGTTTGGAAAGCTCGACATTCCGACGCATCATGCGCGCCGCGCTGAATATTGCGCAGCGCGAATTGATCGAATACCTTCCCGAAGAGGATTTAAACGCGCTTGGCGCACTCCCCCGCGCGGAAGCCTTCGAACAAATTCACTTTCCTTCCGATTATGAGCATTTGCAGGCCGCATGGCAGCGCGTGCGTTACGAAGAACTGTTTTTTTATCAAATGCTCTTTGCCTACCGCCGCCGCTTGAACCGCATAACTCCCGGTGGAATTGCTTTCGATACGGTCGGCCCGATCACAAAAAAAGTTTTAAAAGCTCTGCCTTTCGAGCTGACCGAAGGACAGAAAAAAGTACTGCACGAAATCCGCTCCGATTTGCAGGGATCGGTGCCGATGCAGCGGATGCTTCAGGGAGAAGTCGGTTCGGGGAAAACAACGGTTGCTTTGCTGGCTATGGCGATGGCCGCCGATTCCGGATATCAGTCCGCGTTCATGGCTCCTACCGAATTGCTGGCTCAGCAGCACGCGCAGAATTTGGCGGGTCCCGCAGAAGCTGCTGGTTTGCGAATCCGCTTGCTTCGCGGCAAGCAGAAAACCGTCGAACGCCGGGATATACTCTCGGCAATCGCCGCGCATCACGTGGACATTGTCGTCGGCACGCATGCTCTCTTGCAGGAAAAACTCACGTTTCCCAAATTGGGACTCGTGATCGTGGATGAGCAGCATCGCTTTGGTGTCGAGCAGCGCTCGATCTTGCGCTCGAAGGGCACGAGGCCGCATCTTTTACTCATGACGGCCACGCCGATTCCGCGTACGCTCCGCCTCGCGCAAGTCGGTGATCTGGATGAATCCATTTTGGGCGAACTTCCCGGCGGACCGCGGCAGGTTATCACCGTGCGGCGGTCCGAAATGGAGCGCGCTAAAATCTATCCGTTTCTGATCGAGCAGGCGAAAGCGGGCGGTCGTGTCTTCATCATTTGCCCGCTGGTGGAAGAATCCGAAAAGAGCGATATCGAGGCGGCTACGGAATACTATACGCGAGTCGCGCGCGGCGTTCTGCGCGAAGTCGGTGTGGGCTTGCTTCATGGCCGGATGAATTCCGAAGAAAAGCAGAAAGCGCTGGATAAATTCCGCGACGGCAAGACTCCGATTCTGGTTTCCACGCCAGTTGTCGAAGTCGGTGTGGACATCCCGGAAGCGGCGGTCATGCTGGTCGAGAATGCGGAACGATTCGGATTAGCCGCTTTGCATCAGTTGCGCGGACGTATCGGCCGCAAAGGGCAAAAGGCTTGGTTTATTCTGCTGCCGGGTTCGAAAATCACGCCGGAAGCCGAAGAGCGTTTAAATGCGCTTCTCGCAACCGACGACGGATTCGTCCTCGCGCAGCGTGATTTGGAGCTTCGCGGTTCGGGTGAAGTCTTCGGTACGCGGCAAAGCGGAGAATTTGAGCTTCGCTATTCCAATCCGGTGCGTGATGAAGCCCTGCTGCTTGCGGCGCGCGAACGGGCCTTTGCGTTGGTAGAAAAAGATCCCGAGCTGCAGAATTGTCCGTTGTTGCGCGAACGCTTCCGGAAAAAGCATGCACCCAAA
Source organism: Candidatus Zhuqueibacterota bacterium (assembly GCA_003818605.1). GTDB lineage: Bacteria > Electryoneota > RPQS01 > RPQS01 > RPQS01 > RPQS01. The sequence goes on from RPQS01000030.1 coordinate 21,943, forward strand.
CTCGGACTCCTTGCCGGCGGATAAAATTCTCATTTTGCTGTTCGTTATGGACATTTATTATCACTTCATTCCATGTCTAAAACCATAGCCATTGCAAATCAAAAGGGCGGAGTGGGCAAGACCACGACGGCCATTCATCTTTGCGCGGGTCTCGCTCTAAGCGGTTACCGCACGCTCCTGATTGACATGGATCCGCAGCACAACGCGACGGCGGGAATTGGTGTGACCGCCAGCGAAGAACGCCCCGGCATCTATGATTTGCTGATCAACGATTCGCCGCTGCATGAGGTCAGCCACAAGACGACTTATGAACGGTTGGACGTGGTGACGTCGGATGTCCGCCTTCATGGAGCAGAAATCGAATTGGTTTCCAAGATTGCGCGCGAGCACATTCTTGCTCAAGCGTTGAAATCTCTGGATTCCGGCTACGATTTTGTCTTCATGGATTGTCCCCCCTCGCTCGGTTTGCTTACTCTGAATGCGTTGACAGCGGCGAATTCGGTGATCGTTCCCATGCAGTGCGAATACTTCGCGCTGGAGGGACTGGCGCACCTCATGAAAACCGTAAAGCTCGTGCAGCGGCATCTGAATCCCGGATTGCAGATCGAGGGAGTCGTCCTCACGATGTTCGACGGACGGCTGAATCTCTCCAAGCAGGTGGCGGACGAAATCGCTCAGGTATTCGGCAGCCGCGTGTATAAAACGGCAGTCGCGCGCAATGTGCGGCTCTCTGAAGCTCCCAGTTACGGCCAGCCGGTGTACAGTTATGATCCGTCTTCGCGCGGTGCCCAAAACTACCGCGAACTTACACTCGAATTTTTAACCGCGCAAGGATTGTCCGTCCGCGAGACGAACGGATGAGTCTTCGAAATTGGTTTTAACGGCGGCATATACCTCAACGGGTAGATGGTAATATGAAAACGCGAAAAGGACTGGGTAAAGGCTTAGCCGCGCTCATCAGTGAAGCGGATACCCCTGCGGAAACGGGAGCGACCGTCAATGATATCGCCGTGGATTCCGTGGATCCGAATCCGTTTCAACCCCGGCAGGTCTTTGATGAAGAATCTATCGAAGAACTGAAACAATCTATCCTTGCTCAGGGACTTCTGCAGCCGGTTTTAGTGCGGCGGTCGGGCGAACGTTTTCAGTTGATTGTCGGCGAACGACGTTGGCGCGCGGCTAAGTCCGCGGGACTGGAAACGATTCCCGCTTTAGTTCGCGATGCTGCAACCGATGAAGAGATGATCGAACTTGCGCTTCTGGAAAACGTGCAGCGCAGGGATCTCAATCCCATCGAATTGGCACAGGCCGTTCTTCGCCTTCAGACCTCATGTAAGCTGACTCAGGAGGCTGTTGCCGAAAAGCTCGGCGTCAGCCGGGCTCATGTCGCGAACACGCTTCGCTTGTTGAAACTTCCCGAGAGAATTCAATCCGCTCTGGCCGTCGGCCGGATTACGATGGGACATGCCCGAGCCTTGCTCTCCGTGGAAGAATCGGTGCAGCAAAATGATTTGTTCGAACGATTTTTAGTGGACGGCCGTCCCTCAGTTCGTGAAGCGGAAGACCTCACGCGGCGAGCGACTCACAAGACTAAACGCGCAAAGACCGTATCCGCCGAAGAACACAGGCAGGAACTCGAGCTGAAAAAGATCGAAGAACGTTTGCGCCGTGTGTTGTCCACTCGTGTTCGTGTCAAACCGCGCGGTCGCGGCGGCATTCTTGAGATACAATTTTTCACACCGGAAGATTTGGAACGTTTATTAGGATTCTTTGAACCGTGAAAAAAACATTCCGTCCCGAAAAACGAATTTCCGCGCCTCACACTCGTCCGCGCGAGAATTCTGCAACGGTTTCTGAGAAGCCCGGCCCCGCGCACGGGCTGTTTCATCTCTATGGAAGGAAACCCATTTTAGAAGCCCTTCAATTGGATTGTGTGCGCGAGATCGAAATTTCCGCTCGTGCACACGGCACGATTATTTCCGATATCACGCGTCTGGCGGCGGAAAAGCATATTCCGGTTCGTCGCGTCGAATCCTTTGCAGAGGAGGAAGGGCACACGATCCAGGGTGTACGCGCTTCCGCCGTGGCTCCGGAAGTCCGTCATGATCTTCGCCGTTTCCTGCGCGCGCTTCCGGAAACTCCGCTGCCGCTTCTACTGATGCTGGACGGCATCACCGATCCGCAGAACTTCGGAGCCATTCTGCGCAGCGCCGATGGAGCGGGTGTGAATGCCGTCATTATCCGCGAACGCCGGCAATCGCCCATCACCGATGTGGTAGTTAAGGCCTCGGCGGGTGCCGCCTATACCGTTCCGGTTTTTCAGGTAACCAACCTGCATAGTATTCTCCGTCAGCTAATGGAAGAAGGCTTTTGGTCTGTGGCGGCAGTTGGCGGTCCGGATAGCAAGCTATATACGGACTACAAATGGAACGCGAGATGCGTTTTAATTATCGGTTCGGAGGGTGCAGGAGTATCGGATCTTCTGCAACGCGACGTGGACGAGCGGATTTCCATTCCCATGTACGGCAAGTTGAACAGCCTGAATGCGTCCGTGGCTGCTGGGATACTGTTATTTGAAGCCGCCAAGTATCGAAATTCGGCTCGCTGAACTGTGCCTCGTTTGTCTACCCCCGACAACTACCGAATTAATAAGCACTAAAATATGTAAATTATAACCTTAAGGTCGAGTTTTCACTTGACACTTTTTGAGTCATTCGCTATATTTAAATTTCTAAGCTACAAAACTAAGAAAATACATAAGATTGGCAGCTCGAAAAGGTCGCGGCTGGAAACTTCTCGTCATCGCGGAGGATGAATCCCAAATCCGGCAATTCCGGCTTCCCCGGAAAGCCGTGGTGACGTTGATTTCTGTTGCAGCACTGTTGATTATCTATGCGGGCGTGGAAACCGTTCTGTTTTGGATGGTCGCCCGCCGGGCCGCCCAAGTCGAACCCCTTAAACGAAGAGTTCGCGAACTCGAATCATCCAGCGATGAGCTTACTCGGATGGGTACGGAGCTGAATCGTTTAAGAACTTTCGAACAGCAGCTTCGTCGTGTCTTATCCGGTAAGGAGGGGGAAACGCTCGAATCACTTCCGTGGGATGCCTCGAATTTTAATGAACTTCCTTCCGGAGAACAGTCTGTAAACCTGCCCAAACCCGGCATCAGCCCCGTGGCCGAGGCGCGCGGTGTGGGAAATATCGCGTTCACAGCGATGGATTTACCTACGGTTCCGCCCGTGAGGGGATTTGTAACGCGGGGATACTTGCCGGCAAAAGCTCCACGCTGGATCTCGCATGACGGAATGGACATTGCCGCTCGCGAAGGTGCGCCTATACTTGCGGCGGCGGACGGACTGGTTTTATTCTCCGAATGGACCTATCGCTATGGCCATTTGGTCGTGCTGATTCACCGTTCGGGTTATGTTACTTTTTACGGGCATAATCAGGTACTTTTGGCTCGCTCTGGAGAGCGTGTCAGGCAAGGCCAGCCGATAGCCCTTTTAGGCAATTCCGGCCTCAGCACGGCTCCGCATTTACATTTTGAAATTTGGCAAGACGGTAATCCGGTCAATCCCACCACATTGTTGCGCTCGTCTCCGTAGTCATGGAAGCGTGCTTGCATGCAAGGGGAGTGGACCGGTAAATAGAGGAGGTCGGCGATGAGTAAATGGGGTTCCTCCAATTTGCGCTCGATTCACACGGCGGACATTTCGACCCTCCTGTCCAAGGATACGGAGATTCGTGGATCCGTTAAGGCTCAGGGATCCATTCGTGTGGATGGAACCATTTTCGGTGATTTGGTCTCCGCCAAAACGGTCACCATTGGCGCGACTGGCGTGGTGGAAGGCAACATCACCGGCGAAGGCGTCATTGTTGCGGGCAAGGTGAAAGGTTCGTTGACCGCTCGCGGGAAGATCTCTCTCGAAGGCACGGCTCAGATCGAGGGAGATTTGAACACCAGCCGGCTCTCGATTTCGGAAGGCGCCGTGTTCCGCGGACTGTCCAACATGGGCGTTGCCGTTCGTTCGGCGGCGCGTTCCTTGGAATCAAAAACCGGTGATGTCACCCCCTCCAAGATGGACCGGGTTGCTGCGGCCTGATCCGGATTCGCATCGCGCGGAATCCAATCCGCCTCGATCCGATCTCCAAGATCCGCTGCAATTGGGTGTGACCATCGTCGGCGTGACCGCCGCTTTCGGCGGCATCGGATGGTGGCTCGATTCACGGTTGCATACGTTTCCTTTTCTGATGGCTCTCGGTGCTGTTTTGGGATTGTTCGGAATTCTCTACGTCACCTACAAACGCTTGCGCGAATCGGACCGAAAAGACGCTCATAATTCCGATCTGAATCGGGACGAACATCCACCTGTTGAGGGCGCGTGATTTCCTTCCTGATTGGTGCGCTGATCTCAGCGGTTGCCGCTATTCCTGCTTTCCTTTTGGCTTGGAGCGGGAGAAAGTCCGAACTTAAACAACGACTGCGGCTTTGGGCGGTCGGCCTATTAGTTCGCTTCGCCGTAATCGGAGCGGCGCTGATCATCTTATTTACGCAAACAACAGTCGCGCGCATTCCCGTTGTAGCGGGGGTAGCCGTGATCTGGCTGATATCCTACGTGTTGGAAAGTATCATCACTCTGCGTGCATGAATTGAAAGTTAGAATTTTTTTCGCCACATTATTTATTGCTTTATTCCTCGCTCTGATCGTCGGATTTGCATCCGCCGGCGGGGACCAGCCTGCTCATTCCGTCGCCGCTGTGGAATCCGCGCCGACAGAGGGCGGTCACGGCAGTGAAGGCAATATCGGCGAAAAGCTGGTGGAAATACTTTCGCACCATCTGGTGGATGCGGAAGAAATCGAGATCGTCGGGTTCAAGATACATCTGCCGACCGTTCACATTGGCCCGGTGCGATTCATTACCAAGCATCAGGTCTGGTGGGTCGTCGCGATGTTGCTGGTTTTCCTCGCGGTGCGATCTGCCGGCCGTCAGACTTCAACTGTTCCCAAAGGCTTGCGCAATGCATTTGAAGTGCTGATCGTGTTTATCCGCGATGAGATTCTCCGTCCCAACCTGCATGGCCGCACGGATTCTTTTCTGCCTTATTTCCTCAGCCTCTTTACCTGTATTTTATTTTCCAATCTACTCGGCCTGTTCCCGTGGGGTTCTTCCGCCACCGGTAATGTGAATGTCACCGCCGGATTGGCTCTTTGTACTCTGGGTTTGATGGTTGGCATGGGAGTTAAACAGAACGGTTTGATGGGCTTCCTGCACGTTTTTGCGCCGCCCGGAGTTCCCTTTTGGCTCATGCCGCTCATGGTGGTTGTGGAAATTGTCAGTTTTCTGATTCGTCCTTTCGCGTTAACGATTCGTCTCTTTGCGAATATGCTGGCCGGGCATGCGGTGATTGCCGTGTTGCTCGGCCTTATTGTGACCCCGCTGTTCGCATTGCCGTCCATCGCGGTGGCCACGGCGGTAACATTTCTCGAAATTCTGGTGGCGTTGATTCAGGCTTACATCTTCACCATGCTGACGGCGGTGTTTGTCGGCCTGACCATGCATCCGGCTCATTAATTTCTTGCTCGACCACGGAATCAATCTTTCGACTATAGAACCTCAACGGGAGAAAATCCAGAATGGAATCAGGACTTCCCCTTCTCGGAGCGGCGCTCGGCGCGGGCATGTTCGCCCTCGGCGCCGGTTTCGGTATTGGTAAGATCGGCAGCGCGGCTATGGAAGCAATAGCCCGCCAGCCGGAAGCGGCCGGTAAAATTCAAGGCGCCGCACTGGTGATGGCCGGTCTGGTTGAAGGAGCCGCATTGTTCTCCTTCCTTATTCAAATCTTGATCTGGACGAAGTAAGGTACTGAAGTCCGTCATTCGCTGCGGCACGTTTACCCACGTGCCCGGCAAACACGGGATTATCTATGGGACTTCAAAACGTCCTTTCCATCGAACCGGGATCCGTTCTCTGGACGATTGTCACCTTTTTGGTTGTGGCGTGGTTGATCGGCAGATTCGGGTGGAAACCGATTCTTTCCGGACTCCAAGCCCGGGAGGACTCCATCCGCAAGGATCTGGACACCGCCCGATCCGAACGCGACAAATCCGCTGCCTTGCTCGCCGAATATCAAAACATGATGACGGGAGCTAAAAAAGAAGCGGCGGAGATCGTTCAGAAAGCGCAGGAATCCGCCGGCCGGATTATCGAGGAAGCGCGCGCTGAAAGCAAGCAGTTATCCGCGCAAATGGTGGAACGCGCCAAAGATGAAATCGAGCGCGAATCTGAAAGCGCAAAAGCGCAGCTCAAAGCCTATGTTGCGGAGTTGACGGTTCACGCAACCTCGCGGCTGCTCCGGAAGACCGTGGATTTCAAAGAGCATGAGCAGCTCATTCTGGATGCATTGAAGGAGGAGAAGTGAGACGCGCGCCCGTTGCGCTCGTTTCCCGCTATGCCCGCGCGCTCTTCCAAGCGGCCCTGAGCCGCAATGCGCTCGATGCGGTGCATGCGGATCTTGCGGCGGTTTCATCCGTATGGCGGGAGTACCCGGAATTCGTGCTGCTGGCGATGAATCCGCGTCTCTCCAAAGACAAAGTGCGCGGCATTCTGCGCGGACTGGCTGACCGGATTCACGCCCATGACCTGACGCGCCATTTTATGAATCTCCTCGTGGACAAAGACCGCCTCGGTATTCTCCATGACGTGGATGAATATTTTGAGCGGTTCTGGCGCGATCATGCGGGTGAAGTCGAAGTTACCGTGACCTCGGCCATTCCGCTCAGTGACAATATGCGGAATGTCGTGACCAGACACGTTGCCGAAAAAAGCGGCCGCACTCCGCTTGTTAATTGGAAAGAAGACGACGGAATTCTGGGCGGTCTGGTCATTGAGTGGCCTGATCACATTTACGACGGTTCCCTGATCCGTAAACTGGACAATCTCTCGCTGCGCCTTTCTCAATCCACGACACCCGTTACCACCATCTCTTAAACGTACGTTCGCTGAATCGTCCGGTAAAATAGTGCCATTCACTTGAATTCTTACCGGCATAGCAGATGAAGCTCAATATGAAAGTCAGACCAGAAGAAATCACTTCGATTCTCAAAGAGCAGATCGCCGACTATCAGGCTCTCTCTTCCGTGGATGAAGTCGGACGCGTTGTCTATGTGGGAGACGGCATTGCCCGCGTCTACGGCCTCGACAAAGTGATGTATGGAGAGATGGTCGAGTTCCCCGGCGGTGTCATGGGGATGGCTCTCAACCTCGAAGAGGACAACGTCGGCTGCGCTCTTTTCGGCAGCGATGCGAAAGTCGAGGAGGGGAGTATTGCCAAGCGGACGGGCCGCGTTGTGCAGGTTCCGGTTGGTGATGAGTTGGTCGGCCGCGTCGTAGATCCGCTGGGCAATCCGCTGGACGGCAAGGGACCGATCAGTGCGAAAAAGTACAGCCCCGTCGAACGTCTGGCTACGGGTGTGATTACTCGGCAACCCGTTAAGGAACCTCTGCAAACGGGAATCAAAGCCATAGACGCAATGATTCCCATTGGACGCGGGCAGCGCGAGTTGATTATCGGCGATCGCCAGACCGGGAAAACGGCGATTGCCGTGGATACGATCATCAATCAAAAAGGTCAGAACGTCATCTGTATTTATGTGGCGATTGGGCAGAAGGGTTCTACCGTTGCGAAAGTAGTTAAAATTCTCGAAGACCACGGCGCGATGGATCACACCATTGTCGTATCTTCGACCGCTGTAGAGCCCGCGCCCATTCAGTTCTTGGCTCCCTATTCGGGGTGCGCGATGGGAGAATTCTTCCGCGACAACGGCCGCCATTCCTTATGCATCTATGATGACCTCACGAAACACGCGTGGGCATATCGTCAGCTTTCTCTGTTGCTCCGCCGTCCGCCGGGACGCGAAGCTTATCCGGGCGATGTTTTCTATTTGCACTCGAGACTTCTGGAACGCGCCGCGAAACTGAACGATGCGATGGGCGGCGGTTCCTTAACCGCGTTGCCGATTATCGAAACGCAGGCCGGAGACGTTTCCGCCTATATTCCCACCAATGTGATTTCCATCACTGACGGGCAGATCTTCCTCGAATCGGAACTTTTCTATTCCGGCATTCGTCCCGCCATTAACGTCGGCATCAGCGTGTCGCGCGTCGGTGGTAAGGCGCAAACACGCGCCATGCGTCAGGTGGGCGGTACGCTGCGCATTGATCTTGCACAGTATCGCGAATTGGCGGCCTTCGCACAGTTCGGTTCCGATCTGGATAAAGCGACTTTAGCCCAACTCACGCGTGGGAAATGCCTGACCGAAATTCTCAAGCAAGGACAATACGCTCCGTGGCCCATGGAAGAACAGGTCGCCATTCTATGGGTGGCCGCGCGCGGCTATGTAGATGACGTTCCCATTGAGGATGTAAAGAAATTCGAAGCGGAAATTATTCGCTATTTCCGCAGCGCGGGTAAAGCAGTCCTCGATGAAATCGTGCAAAAGGGCAAATTGGACGAAGGCTTGGAAGCCAAGATGGATTCCTTGACCAAGGAATTTAAAGCCGGCTGGAATAAGTGAACGTGCGTTTCCCGGCATGAACGACGTCGTCGGTCAAGAGGTTTCTTCTGCGGGGAAGCGTGAAGGAAGTCGCGGTCGAAATCTGCCGTCTGACATTATCCTAATCTTGGTGCTGATCGCCGGCATCTATTTGTGGCATCGAACCGCGGGACACTGCTGGGTGGGCGACGTTTTTCCGGACAAACTCGCCGCCCATTTTCTGAGAACGGGGGAAACCGAGCGGATATATACATTAGGTGAGGATTTTGATACGTGGATGGCGCAAACGCTGCCGTTAGCCCGTTCGATGGGCTTGGATTGTGATCTTTGCGCGTTTATGTATCCGCCGTTTGTTGCGGCGGCGTTGATTCCGTTTTCGGAAGCTCCTGCTGTGTACTGGCGAAATACGATGTTCGTGCTGAACGTGCTCGTGCTCTTTCTCTTGAGTTGGCAGATTGTCCGTTTAATCGGCGAGAAGTGCGGTTTTCGACTGTGGCTTTGGTGTCTTGCGCTGGTGTTGCTGTGCTATCCGTTGGCGCGGGCCACGATGCTCAGTCAGCCTGTACCGATGCTGGTGGTTATTACATGGGCTGGACTCCTGTTATTGCGCCGCGGAAAGGACTGGCCGGCGGGGATCCTCCTCGGCTTAATGGCGGCGATTAAAATTTTCCCCGGTGTTCTGCTTCTACTGCCCCTTCTCGACCGCCGCATTAAACCCGTGTTGATTGCCGTGGGAACCGGAGCGGCGGTATATGCGGTCTCATTCGCCACTCTGGGATTCCGTCTGCATTCGCTGTGGTGGGAGAGCATGCGCGAGTTTTCGCAGCTGGTGATTCCCTATTGGGGCAATCAATCGCCCTTGGGTTGGCTGGCGCGAACGGTTTTCGGATTCAGCATCATGGAAGGACAGCCGCAGGAAATTCCGGCATTGCCGGTCTTGCGTGTTGTGACGATCCTCCTGTTTGCGTTTCCTTCATTATGGTTGTTATGGCGGGCGCGGGGAAATCTGATCACGGATAGATTGCCGCTCGCGGCAGGAATAATTCTGTCGGCGGTACTGCTCTGCGTTCCGATTTCTTGGGAACACTATTGGTTATTTGTGCTGCCTGTACTGGGTTGGATTCTGCATCGCGCTTGGACATCCGGCGCGCCGTGGAATGAATTGATCTGGTTGGGGGCGGCAGCTTTCTTCTTTCTCATGAAGCTCACGCATTTCTATACGGAATCCTGGGCGGGACGCTTAATTACGGGCAATCACACGATCGGACTACTCCTGCTTTGGCTGTGGATAGCCGTCCGGTTGTATCGTAAATCTGAACCCGTGCGGATGGCATCCGCGCACTCGTGATGCGATACGTGTCCATGCTGCTTCTCGCTCTGGCAATGGTTCAGTTCGCCTTCGTCGCGCTGCCGCCGGGGAATGCCGATTTAATTTCCGTTCAGTCTCTTGCATTGGATCTGTCTCGCGGGGACAAGACGTGGCTTTATCCGGGCGAAGATTTCGCGTCAAACGATGATTGGGTAATGCACCATGAGGCCAATCTTCGTCAGCTAAACGATAAAGGTTACGCGAACTGGTGTTTCTATCCGCCGTTGATTCCGTACCTGGTTTCTCCGTGGGCGGCGGTCGGAGCCGAAACGTGGCGGCTCGTATGGGCGGGCATTCAATTCGCGCTGATTGCTCTTTTCGTCGCGTTGATCGAGCGTGTGATTCATGATGGGCGTTCCGGTTCTGTTCGAAATCGCCTTTTAATCTGCGCGCTTGTCCTGGGCAGTTGTCCGCTGGCAAAGTCCGTTTCACTCGGTCAGACCAGCTTGCTGGTGGCGGTTCTGTTATGGGCGGGCTTCTTATCGGGGAATCGAACGGGCGGCTTGCGCAAGGCCTTAGCGGTTGGAGCGGCGGTTTTCGTAAAACCGTTTTTACTGCTTGTTGAAGCGGCCGATCTGGCGCGCAGGCGGTGGCGATTGGCGCTTGCAGTATTCGCTGCGTTTGCTGCATGGTTGATCTTGTCCGTCTTGGCGGTTGGGTGGCAAGCGCATGCAGGCTATTGGCATTTGCTGACTACGCTGGCTTCATCGCAGACGGCTTATTTTGGAAATCAGAGTCTGGTCGCGGGTTTGATGCGCGTCTTCTCCGATCTGCCTGTGATGGATTACGGTTTTCAGCAGGGTGGGAGTCTTGCCGTAATCAACCGTTCGCTCGCGGCGCTCATCTTGCTTGGGACGATGCTCATTCAGTGGCGCGCGCCCCAAACCGACGAACGCGCATCCTTCGGATTGTGGATTTCCGCCGGGCTTCTGGCCTTGCCTATTTCGTGGGAACATCACTTCGTTTTTCTGCTTCCGGTGATCGCGTTTCTGTGGACAAGAAGTTGGTCGCGTTTGGGATTTGCGGCTTTGACATTGGCAACGCTCTTGATGGAAGCCGCATGGTTCGGATTATACGGCGACCGTGGAATCAGCCGCGTGGCCGCTAATCTGCCGCTTTTGGGTAACGTTATACTCTTTGTATTGTTGATGACTCTTCACCGTCCCGCGTCGCAGCTTGCTGCATCCGATTCTCAGAGGATTTGATGTCCGGTCTGAAAATTATACGCCGTCGCATTCGGAGCATCCAATCCACTCAGCAGATTACGCGAGTGATGAAAATGGTGGCTGCCGCAAAATTAAAGCGCGCGCAGGAAAACATCATTCATGCCCGTCCCTATGCTCTGCGGTTGCGGGAAGTCATTCGCGAATTGGCGACGCGCGCCGATCGCAGCCATCATCCGCTGCTCACCCTGCGCGATCCGCGCCGTATCGGTCTGGTCGTAGTCACCGGGGATCGCGGGATGTGCGGATCGTTCAACACTGGCATTATTCGCCGCGCCCAACGCTTGATGGAGGAGCAGCGCGAATATGAAATGCGGATCATTACCGTCGGGAAGCGCGGAACGGACGTTTTTTCGCGGCTCGATGCGCCGATTGTCGAAAAAATGGCTGGTTTCTTTAATCGTCTTGAGTTTCTGCATGCCGTTCAGCTCGGACAATCCGTGATTGATCGGTATGTCGCTCATGATTTGGATCGAGTGTACATCGTCCATAACGAATTTAAATCCGCGATTCAGCAAAACGTGGTCGTAGAGCAGCTTCTCCCGATTGAACCGGATCCCGCGGACGCGCACGTCATTACGTCGGATATCCTCTATGAACCGTCGGAAGAGAGTGTGCTCGAATCCATTCTGCCGCTGTTCGTAAGAATTCAGGTGTGGCGTATTCTGTTGGAATCTTTCGCCGCCGAAATGGGGGCCCGCATGACGGCCATGGAAAACGCCACGCAAAACGCGCAGGAACTCATCGAATCCCTGACGCTGACTTACAATAAAGCGCGGCAGGCGGCGATTACCCGCGAAATATTGGAAGTGGTGTCGGGCGCGGAAAGTTTGCGCTGATATTTACTCCTTGATGGATCGGAGTCAGGATCTTTTCGGATCAATCCGCTCCCTGATGCTTGACAAAAGATTTCGGTGACGCCTCGGCCGTCATATGACGGCGGATATAAAAAGCCCGCGAGAAATACTGGTTTTTCTTGTCGCGGCTCACCAGGCACTTCTTGATTCCTATGCACGCGGCGATGCATCCCCGGCGTTTCCTCGTGCGGTCCTCCCAATTGATAACACTTTATGAAAGGTCACGAATGCCGATGTCTTACCCGGGTGGAAAGAAGCGCGTCTCGATTTTTGTGGACGGCGCAAATATGTTCTACACTCAGAAAAAAGGTTTGGGATGGTTCTTTGATCCGGCCAAGCTTTTGCGCGTGCTCAAGGCGGAAGATCAGTTGACCGACGCGTACTGGTACATGGGTCTCAAACAGCCTCCTGATCCGCGCGACGAAAACTTTGTGCGATTTCTCGCTTATGCCGGATACGTAGTCCGTACCAAAGGACTCAAAACCATCTACGACACCGAAACGGGCGAAACCTCCCAGAAAGCGAATCTGGATGTCGAAATCGTTATGGATATGTTCAGCACGGTAGACAACTACGATAAGATGATTCTGCTTTCCGGTGATGGTGACTTCGAGCGGGCGCTCGAATTGCTGCGTTCGCGCGGCAAGGAGATTTGCGTCGTGTCCACACAAAACTGGATTGCCGCCGAATTACGTATGGCCGTCGGCTCGCATTTCCTCGATCTGCAGGATCTGCGGGATAAAATCGAGCGTACCGATCGCAGCGCGCCGCCTCCCCCCGCCGCGCCGATTTCCGAAAGCCGTTCGCCGCAGGAAATGCGTCCGCCGGACAGCCGCCACTTCTTAGACACCTCAGAACTGCCGGACGAAGTCTGATCCGTTTGTGAACAGCGAATCCGTTGCGTTTCTCACGGAACGCCTCCTAAAAAATGTGGACGGGTGCCGCGAAGGCCGGATGGACGCCGAGGCGTTCCTGCAGGAAGCGGAGAATTTGCTGGGCGGTTTGCCGCTCTATCCCGCTCGGACCATCACGGAAGTGGGAACGGCGGTTGGAGAGAAGCTGGATGCTTTGCCCGCTGTGGCGGTGGATTTAACGTTGCGGCTGATGGGCTCCACGGAGCGCGCGGTGCGGGCAATGACAGTAGCCGTGATTGCCCGTCTCGCCCGGTATCAGCCCGGCATGTGGGTGGAGACTGCCCTTCATCTCATCAATGACGATGATTGGGAAGTGCGCGATCTTGCCGCTCATATCTTTGACACGCCGGATGCCGGTGACGGCGCCGCGGATTTCCATCTGCAGTTTGTCTGCGATACGGTGACGGACTGGGTTATCAATCCCAACGAACGGATTCGCCGGGCGGCGTCGCACGCGTTGCTTCGTTACGCCGTTTGTCATGCGGAATTCCGTCCGCGTTGGCTGGATATGCTGGATCCGTTGATTACGGATACCAGTGAATACGTTCGTTTCAGCCTGGTTTCCGCCCTGCGCACTTTGGGACGCGCCGACGGTCCGCTCGTCCTGAATTATATGGAATCGGCTCTGAATCGGTTGACCGACGAATCGCGCGAGGTCTTTCGACTCACCCTCGATCATGCTTTTACCGCTAAGTATCCGGAACGAAAATCGGAATTGCTGGCGCGACTGTAATCGCAAGGCAAATTCGGATTCAGTTGTCCGCCTGAAACAGAATGATAACGTCTTTCCATAGGCCCAATCTTTCATGAAAAATGGCATTGTCAAACAGATCATCGGTGTAGTGGTGGATGTGGAATTCCCCGATGGGGAACTTCCGCCGCTGTACACGGCTCTTCACATCGAAGGAGCGGAAGGCCAGGGTGCCATGACCCTCGAGGTGCAGCAGCATCTCGGTGACAACACCGTCCGGACGGTGTCCATGAATCCCACCGAGGGCCTTAGGCGAGGCATCGAAGTCGTCAACACCGGCGGGCCGATTACGGTCCCCGTGGGCGAAGTGACGCTCGGCCGCATTATGAACGTTGTCGGGGATCCCGTGGATGGTCTCGGCGAGATAAAATCCGATAAGCGATTGCCGATTCACCGCCCCGCCCCCTTAATGACGGATTTGGACACGAGTTCGGAAATGCTGGAGACCGGCATTAAGGTCATTGACCTGATTCAGCCGTTCTCGCGCGGCGGTAAGATCGGACTTTTCGGCGGTGCCGGAGTAGGGAAGACCGTCATCGTGATGGAGCTGATCAACAATATCGCCAAAGCGCATTCCGGCATTTCGGTCTTTGCCGGTGTCGGCGAGCGCACGCGTGAAGGCAATGACCTGCTTCGTGAAATGGTCGAATCCGGCGTGGTTACGTACGGCAAGAATTTCGATCAGAAGTCCTTTGAGATGTCCACCGTGGACAAATCCCAACTCAAGGACTCGAAAGTAACGTTCGTGTTCGGCCAGATGAATGAACCGCCCGGATCCCGTTCGCGCGTGGCTCTCACCGGTCTCACGTTGGCTGAATATTTCCGCGATGAGCAGGGCAAGGACGTGTTGCTGTTCATTGACAATATCTTCCGTTTCACGCAGGCCGGCAGCGAAGTCTCCGCGCTCTTGGGCCGCATGCCCTCCGCCGTGGGTTATCAACCTACGCTCGCCACGGAAATGTGCGTATTGCTGGATCGTACTACGACCACCGAGAAGGGTTCGATCACCTCCGTGCAGGCTATTTACGTTCCGGCGGACGACCTCACCGATCCCGCGCCTGCTACCACGTTTGCTCACCTTGATGCCACCACGGTGCTTTCGCGCAAGATTTCGGAGCTCGGAATTTATCCGGCGGTGGATCCGCTCGATTCCACCTCCCGTATTCTCGATCCGGCGGTGGTTGGAGAAGAACACTATAGCATTGCCCGGCGCGTGCAGCAGACCTTGCAGCGTTACAAAGACCTGCAGGACATCATCGCCATTCTCGGCATGGATGAACTCTCCGAAGATGATAAACGCACGGTCAATCGCGCTCGCCGCATGCAGAAGTTCCTTTCGCAGCCGTTCCACGTGGCGGAAGCGTTTACTGGCCGTGCGGGTGTGTTTGTTAAGATCAAGGATACCGTTCGCGGCTTCAAGGGCATTCTCGAAGGCGAATTCGATCACATTCCCGAGCAGTGTTTCAGCATGTGCGGCCCCATCGAGGACGTGATTAAAAACTACGAAGCGTTGCAGAAATAACCGTGTCCAAACTCTTCTCACTCGAAATAGTCACTCCCTACGGCTCCTTTTTTAAAGGAGAGATTCTGCACGTGCGCGCACCCGGTGTGGAAGGTGATTTCGGCGTGCTGGCCGATCACGCGCCGCTCATGGCGGGTCTGCGCCCCGGCCGCTTGCGCTGTGAAGATCCGGATGAGAGTTTTGATTTCCTGATTACCGGCGGCTTTTTTGAAGTTCACTCCAATCGTGCCGTGGTTATGGCAGAGAATGCCATGCGCCATGAAGATGTGGATCTCGAACGCGCCATCCGCGCCCGTGACCGGGCTTTGAAGACGTTGGCTGACGCCAAGACTCTCGAAGAGCAGGAGGAAGCCCGCACCAATCTCGCGAAAGCGATGGCCATTATCCATTTCGCCGAAGAAGAGTAACTACTCTTTTTGTTTAATCGCCGCGCGGGGTGTCCTTACCCCGCGCGCTTTATATTTCCCTCCACGTGAGGTGGGACGAATGGGCGGGCTCTTTCCGCCGAGCTGCGGAGGATTGCAGAATCGTCTCGCCGTTGTCGCTCTCCTGAGCGGCAATGGCGAAGTAATCGCCGCAAGGTGCGCCAAGCACGGTCGCTGACCCTGCTGGAATCTTTCCGCTTTCCCCCTGCTTCAGCGGGGGGATGAAAGGGGGGACTCTTGTTCGCCGAGGCAGATCCCCCGATCTGCCCGGAATTTTTTCACACCCATCACCGCAAAGTATGCCGAGCCGGGTTAAGTCTTCGCAACCCGGCCGGAACAATTTTCTGAACCCATTTTTCCCTTGACAACCCCGCGCAGACGATGTAAATTGTAACGATTGTGTCCGGAGGGGCATTCATGCATCTATCTAACCTGATAGGACAAGATAAGATGAAAGCGTATTTTGTTGCATTGGTTTTTTCAACAATATATGTTGTCGCGAGCTACAGTAATCCTATCCTAATACCAGAACTTCAACCGCGCCTTAGTTATGACGGCTCTGCAGACGATATCCAGTTATGCAGCGAAAATGTTCATCTTACTCTGAAACAGGACACGGTATGGGTAGAAGGTACATACCTGCAGCGGAACATCAATGAAAATATGGATCTTTCAATAGGTATAAGCTATCCGGGGGACTACTACGACATCAATGGCGATCTATCTGTTCCGCATATTATCTCTGACCTCTCAGTCAAAATTAACGGAACAGCCGTCAGTATTGTGCAATCGTTCTATTCATATAATTCAATAATACCAATTTATCGCGGCAAAATACATGTTGCAAACTGGTATAGCTGGAATGTGTTCATGGCGCGGAATGAAATAGTAGAATTACAGATAGAATATGCTTGCAGCGGTTTTAATAAGCCGGCCTTTCAAATGCCCGAAGGTCTCACTTTGTATTTTCTTTCTACCGGCAGCACTTGGGCCGGGCTGATTGACAGTGCGAAAGTTGTTCTAAGCGTAAACCGCGATGTTATCCAACATATTAGCGGCTTTTATCCTTTGCCAACGCGTGTGTTGTCGGATAGTGTAATGGAGTGGCAATTCAATAGTTTCGAACCAACAACGAAAAAGATATTCGCATTCTATGGTAAGGGTTTACTTGCCATTTTTCTGCCAAGCGGAGTTGCTAACTTTCTTTCGCCGCGAGCGGGTGCCCTCACCTCTCGCGGCTTCTTTATGAATTGAACCACGAACGGCGGCCTCCGGCCGTCGTCTTTTTTCACAGATTTTAGGAATCGCTGACCCTGCTGGAATCCGCATCAGCTTTCAGATTTCCGCTTTCAGTTTTTATACCTCTCCAGTCAAGATTTACTATTCACTAAACAAAAAGCGGCGGCCAACTGGCCGCCGCTTTACGAATACTCCTGAACCGGATTAGATGATCTTTGCTTTCTTCGCCTGCGAGCGGAGTTCATCGCGGAACTTGGGATGCGCGATGTTGATTAACTGCAATGCGCGTTCGCGAATGCTCTTGCCGTGCAAGTGGGCGACGCCGAATTCCGTGGCCACATAGTGCGCATCGGCACGCGTCGTGACTACGCCTGCGCCCGGAGCCAGTTCGAACACGATCTTGGATACCGTGTCGTTCTTCGTGGTGGACGGAAGACCGATAATCGGCTTGCCGCCCTTGCTGCGGGATGCGCCGCGCATGAAGTCCACCTGACCGCCGAAGCCGCTGTAAACGTTGTGGCCAATGGAATCCGAATTCACTTGTCCCGTTATGTCCACCGATATGGCGGAGTTGACGGCAATCATGTTGTCATTGCGGGCGATGATAAACGGATCGTTCGTGTGATCCACCGGACGGAATTCGCACAGCGGATTCTCGCGCACGAAATCATAGAGTTTTTGGGAGCCTAACACAAAGGAGGCCACCATTTTGTCCTTGTGGTAGTTTTTCGCGCGGCAATTGATAATACCTTCGTTCACCAGATCCACGGCGCTGTCGGAGAACATTTCCGTATGCATGCCAAGATCTTTCTTGTTGCGCAGGAAGTTCAACGTGGCGTCGGGAATACCGCCGATACCCAGCTGTAAACAAGCGCCATTGGGAATCAAATCGGCAATATACGAGCCGATTTTCCCGTGCAGATCGCTCATCGCTTCGCGCGGCAGTTCGTGCAGCGGAGAGTCCCATTCCACCATCCGATGGAAACGGGATTTGTGAATGAAGTTTTCGCCGTATACGCGCGGCATCTGCGGATTAATCAAGCCGATGACGTACTTGGCCATGCGCACCGGAGCCAGCGTGGCTGCACAGTCAATGCCCAAGCTGCAGAATCCGTGGCTGTCCGGCGGTGAAACATGCACTAAAACCACGTCTACATGCTTCCAGCCGTTTGCATACAACCGGGGTATCTCACCCAGGAAAATCGGAGTATAGTCCGCGCGTCCTTCGTTCACCGCGGTGCGGGCGTTGAAACCCGTAAATAATGCATTGTGGCGGAAGTGAGTCTCCATTCCCGGAGCCAAGTGCGGAGCCGGTCCGAAAATCAAGATGTGATCCACTTCAACATGATAAAGTTCTGGAGCGCGTGCAGCCATTGCTTCCAACAGCAGGGTCGGGGCGGCGCAGCCGGAACTGACAAAAACGGTATCGCCCGAACGAATACACTTTACGGCGTCAATGGCTTCTGCCAGCTTCTCGGACGGATACGCACTGGCGGTCGGTGATGTGGGGGTAGACTTCTCAGACATGTTCTCCTCGAAACTTGGCGTTTATTTCTAATCCGAAATCCCATTCGGAATATATCGTGAAAATATACACATCTTTCCCGATAAAATCTACACCCGAATCCACTCCATCCTGAATTTAAAAGACCCCTTCTTGCACCATATTGCCCTGATTTAATAGGAATTATGCCTACAAAGACAATATTACGGCGAGGCTTTCACTTTTCGGAAATTCGACAAAAAAGCCCCGGGAAGTCGGGGCTTTAAAGACAAATGTATCTGGTGAAGGCTATAGCTGCAATGTGCCTTCAATGCGTTTCTTGATGTCCTGATTATGGGACGGTCCAAGATGAAGCGCGTAGTTAAGGCAGCCATTGTCGTCTAAAGAAACATGATACCACAAGTCGTACTCTTCCGAAAGCTCCGGAAAGTAAACCCGCATCGCCGTATCGCGTAAACGGGAGTCCGTCAGAAAATCCGCACTCATTTGCGCCAAATCGCGATGCGCGGCCATAACTTCCGCACGCCGGGGGGACGGCAGAAAGAAGCGTTCGCGCACGATCTCCCGATCATCCGCCGAAAGAATGATCTCCATCTCAGCCGCCAGCGGCATTTCATGATGATGAAGCAGCAGGCCTTCCACCGCAACCGGAATCGGATGATTGGGAGCGATCACCATCGCCGTCTTTATGTTCCGCAGTTCAATAGTAAAGCCCGCATCCAAAAGCGATGGTTCCGGTTCGTCGTATCGCCATGATTCCACCGGCCGCACTTCCGGGCCGCCCATCTGTTCCGTTCCGACTTCCTCAGTCGCTACGTCAACCGCTGCTTCTTGTTCGAATTCCGCGCCGACTCCCTCGGAGCCTTCCTCGTGCATTATCTCGTTTTCCATGGTATGTTCTCCCTTATTTTATCAGAACAGTTATAATCCGGGGAGGGGGAACTCCACCGGTTCATCGGTACAGCCATGATCTTCAGGCTTCTTGAATAAAATAATACAGACCCTGAGAACTGTCAAGGGATCTCGCCATCCTGCGAAAAAAAGTGGCCCCTCGTTAACTGGAGGCGGGATGAGGACTTGAGGCCGATTATCGGTTGCTTATCCAAAAAGATTGCTATAAACTTCCCATTCTCAATGTGGCACTCCTCTCCTGCCTCATATTTCACATATTTTATCCGTCTCCTTGCCAACACCCTCCTGGGTGTTGATCGCAACCCGGCAAGTAACTTTTCTCCTTTCCCCCTGCTTTGTGGGGGGAATCAAAGGGGGGATAACTTGCCGTAATGAAAAAAGGCGGCCAAAACCGCCCTTTGAGAATCGCATTATTGAGTGGGATAAAAAATCACCGGAAGAGCGGCACCAGTGTCACATAGAGACCCGTCAGAATGGCTGTAGTGATCACTCCGCTGATGTTCGCCCCAAGAGCTTCGGGTAGAACCACCGCATAGGGATTAACTTCGGAAACAGACTTCTGCACAACTTTGGCCGTGGTTGGGATGCAGCTTACACCGGCAATTCCGATGGTCGGATTGAATTTCCGCCCGGTTGCAAAGTGTACAATATAGCCGCCGATCAGCCCGCCGATTCCCGAAAGCAATAGAGCCAAAATACCCAAGAGCAGCAGCAGCAGAATCCGCGGATTGAGGATGGTGCCTGCTTCACAGAGAATGCCCAGCATCAAACCAAGGAAAAATGTTGCTCCGTACAATAGCGGCCCGGCAATGAACTCTTCGATTTTTTTCAGACCGGACTCCCGCACGGCTACCCCAATGAAAAGCGAGAGAAAGAGCGGCGCCGCTACGGGAAAGAGCAGACACAAGATCGTGCAAGCGACCACGGCAAACGTGAGTTTGTCTCCCGAACTGACGGTAATTACTCTCTTGGGCGGCACCGACGGCAATCCGCGCAGTTTGGCCGGTACCATGAGTTTGATCAGATACGGATAACCGCCGTAGGTCAGGCCAAGATAGAGATAAGCCACAATCGTAATCGGTACGAATAGGTCCTTCGAGAGCATCAGCGATGTATAGAGAACCATCGGCCCGTCGGCACCGCCGACCATCGAAATCGAAGCGGCGTCATTCATGCTCAATCCCAGCGCAACGGCGATGGGGAAGGTTGCTACCGTTCCCAATTCCGCGCAGATCGCCAGAAACATGCTGAGGAATGGCCGTTGAATTACGTAACCCACGTCCAACAGCACGCCGATTCCCATAAAAACCAGACACGCGATGAGACCGTTCGAGAAAGTAAATGTGTAGATCGGCTGCAGAAAATCAATTTGCAGTACGTTCATCAAGGGGGTCGTATCCGAAACCAGCGGATCCACGAATAGAGTGCCGTGATGGCCGCCCGGCAGGAACAGTACACCCGCATTGACCGCCGCCATCCCGAGTCCCATCGGAACCATAAGCAGCGGTTCGAGTATCTCTTTTTTGCCCAGATAAACCAGCAGCATTCCCAGAGCGATCAAGCCTACGCGCCCGATGGCAATCCCCGTGTCGGCTTGCGCCAGCGTGGCAATGCCTTGAAAGAGATTGAGTGCGATTTGACTTATATCCATAGGATATCTTTCTAATTCGTTTCCGGCTTTTTAAACCGCACGATCACGCGGTGAATGCCCGTAATCAGGAAGGCCACAAAAAAGGAAACGACTGCCGCTAATCCATAAATCACGGCGGCCAGAGCAATGGATTTCATGGTTTGTTCCGATCTGCTTTGAACGGGCTAAATCTAACCATTTTCACCCGGAAAGTCAAATATCCCAAAAAGAAAGGCCGCAAGCGCGGCCTAATAGTCAGCGGCATCGTTGTAGAACTTGCGTTCCTTGAGTTCCGGATGTTCCTCCCACGATATCTTGCCGTGAATGCCGAGGTTGTCGTAGGAATATTCCAGAATGTGAACGATGGGATAACAGCCCGGCTGGCTGGTTGCTGTTTCAAAAGCCCGGCTGAGTTTTTCAATCGCAGCTTTTTTCATGCGGACGGGCAGGCGCGGAGTGTAGAGTACCAGATGGAGCGGCGGCGGTCCGTTCGTACCGTCCCACGGCACACCCGCTCTACCCGCATCGCCGATTTCATATTCGCGAATGCACACCCGAAAAATCTCGCGTTCGAAGCCCGCTTCGATTGCTGCATCGGTCAACTTTGCGATGAGCTGCTTTTTGATTTCCGCGCTGGTGCGCGGCAGAGTGACGTCAAGAAAGGGCATAGGAAGAAAGGATGAAGGATAAAGGATGAAGGATGAAACGGAAAAATCTGAAATCTGAAAGCGGAAAGCTGAATTCCGAACACGATCCGTAGTGACACAGCTTGCTGTGTCTTTACCCCTCGCGTTCTATGTCCGCCGAGCAGGCGTTGATCCCTGTCCGCCTTTGGCGAGATCTCGCCAAAGGCGGACCATGTCCTTTATCTCTTTGTGTAGCGCCGCACGGCAGTGCGCTTTTTTGGAACGCCCGGAATGTCTTTTTTAATCGGCAGCTGCTACATACAGCGAGCATTGGCAGTCGTAGAATCCTAATTTTGCCTTAATGTGAGTGATGCCTGTATCTCTGCACGTATGAAAAGTGAATTTTAC
>RPQS01000031.1 GCA_003818605.1 Candidatus Zhuqueibacterota bacterium
CCGTGTCCGGTCGGAAGGAAGCACATATTTGTCAAATCTTGACCGTCGCACGAAAAAAGACAAGGATGCAGAATATGATTATAGATTCCGTCCACACGATAATGTGCCAAATCGTTCCACATGTACAAAAATTCAAAATCGAAACCACCGACGTCCGGCTCTTTCGTCCGCAGGGCATGATATATCCGCCGGGCAGCGCTGTCTTCCAGCAGTTCATCGCCGTCCATGCAGAGAATCCAATCCGGCTTTTGGCGGAGAGCCATTTGCAGGATGTGATTTTTATCGCGCACTTTATCGAGCGGAACGTTTTCCTGACGGTCGTATTCCATGACTGCGGGATGGACTTGGCAAATCCATGGCGTTTGATCGGTGGAACCATCGTCGAGAATGACAATTCCGTCCGCAATGCGCGCAATTCCATTTAAAACGTCGCGCAGCCAGCGATCTTCATTCTTGATGTTCATTTGGCAGATGATACGCGGGAATACCCTTTCCTGCCTGTTGAAGCATACGGCTTTCAGCCGTTTTCCCCCGGCAGTGGCCGTGACCGTTACATGGTCGTAATAATCCGCAAGCAGTTTTTCAAGATCAGCGGAACTGAAAAGACGAATGTGTGTTGATTCGTAGTCCGCTAATCCTTCCGGAACGAACACCACCAGTTTGCCGCCTGCCTTTAAAACGCGTGCCGCTTCTTTCAGCAAGGGTGTGGGGTGAGCCTCAAAACTCAACACTCCGTTTAAAAGCACCGTGTCAAACGTATGATTTCCGAAAGGCAGCGGCCCGCCCACGCCCAACTGAAAAGACAAGCGGCGGCGCACGTCATCCGGCTCATGCGATTGGTGTTTTTGCGCTGCCGCAATAGCGACGGGAGCAATGTCATAACCCGTCACTTCGCATCCCTTACGTGACAGCAATACGGCGATTTCACCGGTACCGCATCCGAGATCCAAAACGCGGCCTTTTACTTCCGCCGAATTCACGATGTCGCGGGTATCGGTCTGTGCTTCGCGGAAGGCAATCGTCGTTCGTTCCGGATGCTTTTGTATGACGTCCTGAAAATGGCGCTCGCGCGCTTCATTTAATTTGGCTTTTCGCGGATCCGTGTTCAATCCAGTCATCATGTCAGGCGCTTTCTTCGCTCGTTTCGGAAACTAATTATGAAAACACGTTTTCTCTTTTTACCATTGCCGCCGCGATTCGATTTATCGCGTGAACAGCAGCATGTGCCAGTTATGACTCTGATCCAACTGATCCAGATTCATAAAGCGGAGCGAAGCGTCATCTTCGATGTGCGCCATGCGAAATCCCTTGCGCATGAGCTTCTCCGCCGTGGGACGCACCAGCGAATTATACTCCAAAAGCAGTTGAATACGCGGATTGACATGCAACGTGAAATCCGCTCCGTCAATGATTTGCGGTTCCGAACCTTCCGCGTCTATCTTGATGACGTCCACACGGCCGCGCGGATGTTCGCGGAAGTATTCATCCAGCGACGTGCATTCGACTTGTATGGCTTCGGTGGTATCGTTGTGAACGGGACTCGGGTTTCCCCAGAAGAAATTTCCCGAAGCTTGATGCCGCGCCCACTTGTGAAACGTCAGCACTTTCGGAACTTCCATCACACCCTTGCGTTCCAGCGTCGTGTAGGACTGGTAGCCGTTCACTTCCAGACTGCGGTGTAAAAGATTATGAACATCGGGATTCGGCTCGAAGGCAATCACATGCCCCTTCGGTCCGACTAAACTTGCAGCAATCAGCGTGTACCATCCGAAGTTCGCGCCGATATCCACGACCGTCATACCGCCCCGAATCAAACGGCGAAACACTTCAGTCACTCCCATTTCCCATTTGCCGTCCACGAGAATATGCGGCGCTAAACTGATATCCCGTGTATCCACAAAAATTTTATGACCGTAAATCGTGGATGTGATAGCCATGTGGTCGCCAAGGTAGTGGCTGGAGCGCAGAGATGAAGTGTTCCTCAATTCGGCAATTGCCGAATTGAAATTAACACTCGAAACGGCGGCGGCGTGAGCTTCATCCGTCATCACGGGGGTATCGTTCCGGTCGCCCATTCTACTTTTCCTTTGTTCGGGTATTTAAGGGGAGTGGCGGACATCCGAAGGTCGTAGCGTCATGCTATATCAACGTAGGGTCATCTTTACCGAGGCATGGCGCACCATGTAGCATTTCGCAAGAACTGCACCACCTCTCCTTCAACATGTATCTCGTTGAAATAAATAAAGATATGCATAACAAAAGCTGTCTAAATGACCTTTTTCTGCCGCCTTCAATTCATAGCGGAAAAAAACGCTGGTTTAGCCAAAAACAAAGCGCCCGGCCGCTAAGGCCGGGCGCTATCGAAAAACGGGTATTGCGAACAGGACCCAATCAGTTCTTGCGTAAGTTTTCGGGATTCAAACCGACGAAAGCTTCATGAACGAATTTGCCGTCTTTGCGAATCAACTGATCGTCGAAATAAATCTCGCCGCCGCCTTTTTCCGGCCTTTGGATGAGCACGAGATCCCAGTGAATGGCGGAACGATTGCCGTTATCGGCTTCATTCTCATACGCGTTGCCGGGCGTGAAATGGAATGAGCCGGATATTTTTTCATCGAACAGAATATCGTCCATCGCTTCTTCGATATAGGGATGGAAACCCAGCGCGAATTCGCCAATATAGCGCGCGCCTTCGTCGGTGTCGAGAATCGTGTTCAGACGCGCTGTGTCATTTGCCGAGGCTTCGACAATTTTCCCTTTTTCAAAACGGAAACGCACGTTCTCGAAGGTGAATCCGCGATTGGTGGACGGAGCATTATACTGAATGACGCCCTCGACCGAATCGCGAACCGGAGCCGTGAAGATTTCCAGATCGGGAATGTTGAAGTGGCCGTCGCACTTCATCACGTTAATGCCTTTGATGGAAAAACGCAGATCGGTTCCGGGGCTAACGATGCGCACTTTGTCGGTTTTCTTCATGAATTCAACGACCGGATTCATCGCCTCCGAAGCCTTTGCCCAGTCCACTTTGGTGCAAACTTTATAGAAGAAATCTTCGAAAGCTTCCAGAGACATTTTCGCCATCTGCGCCATCTGCGGCGACGGAAAACGCAGCACGACCCAGCGGGTATGCCCAACACGCTGCTCGAGATGAACGGGCTTCATCCACAGCCGCTCATAGAGTCCCATCTGATCCCCGGGAACGTCGGAGAGTTCCTTCGCATTGAAAATTCCGCGTACACCGATATAGGCATTCATTTTTTTCATGCGATAGAGTTCGCAGTCCGCGATAAGCTTCATGCGATCTTCCGTCGCGTTCAGGTAAAGCTTCCGCTGAACACGCTGGGATTTCATCTCCAAAACGGGATTCCCGCCGACATCACAGACTTCCTGAACCAGCACCGCCATAAATTCCGGGGGAACATCAAAACCCTCGATCAACACATTGTCACCGGCTTTTACGGCTGTGGAGTAGCGTACAAGGACGCGGGCTAAATCAACGTAGCGTGGGTCTGCCATGTTTTCCTCTAAGTCTTGTGTGGAATTTCGCTCAGTAGCAGTGCTAATGCATCAAATTTACGATATTTTTTCTCCATTTGCAACCAAAGATGCGCAAAACCATCAGTTCTTCGGTTTTGTGTCCGGTGATGCGGATGGACCGCCGACAATCTGCATCAGGTTTGCGGCCCGCCGGTTTACGTAATTGCCCGTCACACGGTAGCGAAGCGGGGATGGAATAATGGCCGCCAGGCGACACGCCTGATCCGGAGTGAGTTGTCGAGCGGAAACTCCAAAATGATAGCGCGCCCCCTCCTCGATTCCGAATACTCCCGGGCCAAATTCAATACAGTTAAGATATAGCTCTAAAATACGGTTTTTTGACAGCAGCAATTCCATGAGCCAAGTAATGACCGCTTCGCGGCCTTTACGGATATAGCTGCGGGTAGGAGAAAGGTAAAGATTTTTTGCCAACTGCTGTGTAATCGTACTGCCGCCGCGTTTGATGCGTTCCTTCTCTTCATTCAGCTCGTAAGCCTTTTTCATCGCATCCCAATCGAATCCGTGATGACTGTAAAATCCGTCGTCTTCGGCCGCTACCACAGCCTTTTGCATCACGCGCGGAATACTTGCAATCGGCAGCCACGTTTGTTTGATCGTCAACTCTTTTCCGGCCGCTTGGGCCTGCCTTACCCGCATGCGTATCCAAGCCGTATTGTGAGGATTATGGAAAGACAGCGCCGCTACCTGCACGACCGTGACAATCGCAGCAAGCATCACATAGACGAAACATAGCAGCAGAATGGATTTAACGATACGCATATCGGATTTTTCCGGCTGGATAAAACGGAAATAAATATAGCAGACATTAGCAGAGAATCAAGCGCGAATAAATAAGCACTATCATCGAACGGCAAATCCCGCCGGATACGGCGGGATTTGCAGATGCGTCTGGGCTGAATACGGCGGTTTGAATCGGGCTGAACCAATCGGATCAGCTCGCTTTTTCGACCGGAACTTGTATTTCCGTTAAAAGATCTTCCGGTTTCGTTTGATCGGGATCGTTCAGATAAACTTCCAGCGATGGCCCTTGCCGCAAATGATAGCCTTGCTTCGGCACCCATTCGCCGCAGAGCCGTGCATACATTCCGGCAAGACCCGAATACGGGCCTTTTAATACGGCGGTCGCGTACGATCCGCCTCCGATTTCCTGCACGTGGATTTCACCTTCCGCTTCTACGTCTCTGCTCAACGTGAGACAGGCTTCATAGCGGATTTTCTCCGGCGGCGTGATTTCCGGATCGTCATAGCAGACTCCGATAAATCGGGTTTGCGGTCCAAAGAGTCCGTTCTTCCCCGCCCATGCGCAGAGTTTCTTCCACGCGGTATCCGCCGATTCGGCATACGGCCCTTGCGCTCTTACGAAAGCCACGCGAATCGGATCTACGGTTTTAATTTGCGCGTCCATCTCCCATGCTCCTGTGTTGATCGGTTCGAAATCCTGTAAATCTCCCTGCGGATGATAGCTTACGGCGGAAGAGGATTTCCGGGACAGCACAGAGCGTTTTTCCTTGCGATAAACGGACGGCGGCACGCCGAACAGTTCACGGAACGCTTTCGTGAAGGCGTCGAGCGTTTCATATCCCGCATCGAAAGCGATGCGCGTCACGGATTCGCCGTTGTACTTCAACGTGTAAGCGGCGCGCTCCAGTCTTAAACGGCGGATATGATCCATCACACTCTCTCCTGTCATGCCCCGGAAAACCCGGTGGAAGTGAAAGGGCGAAAAGCTTGCCACGGCCGCCAACTCATCCAGCGACACCGCCTCATTCAGATGGTTCTGAATATGGATGAGAACACGCAGGATGCGCTGCTGATAATCGTGTTCGGTCGAGGTTTTCATGTCATTCACTTCCGCAGGACAAGATAGAGAATCATACCGCCGGATACCCGTCCGAATTTGCGGTTTTCCAATCGCGAGAAGCTTACATACGGTTTAGCGCTTGGGTCATCTGCTTGCGATATTTTTCCAAAGCGGTCCGCCCTTCCTTTGTTAAACGGAGCACGGTGCGCGGCACGCGATCCACGAACGTTTTTTCCACTTCGAGATAATGCGCTTCTTCGAGTTTTACGATATGCGAAGAAAGATTGCCGCGCGTGAGTCCGGTATGCCGCAGCAAAAAAGTGAAATCCGAGCATTCCACGATATACAGCGCGGTCATAATCGCGAGTCTGGCCGGAGCGTGAATCACAGGATCCAAGTCCGCGAGCGATTTGAAATCCGGATGGTCAGGCGTTGACATCATGGACTCCGCCGTCTTCCAGCTTCGGATTAGCCCGCACAAAGCGAATGAGACGAATGATGCCGATAATGAGTAACACGAAGGAAGTCAGTAACAAAGCGATTCCCGGACTGAAGCCCAGAAAATGTCCGAGAACAAAACAGGCGAGCGCGAACGCACCGACATAATAGAGATGAGTAATCCGGCGTACGGCGGCGACGGCTATTATAATGAGAGCAATAATACCCCCCATGACCATGCGTGCGTATGGCTTGAACGCACCTTGGACCTCCGATGAAAATGTTCCGCTTGCGGCAAGTGCGCTCAGGAATATAAATGCTACACAGGCTGCAGCCACCAACAAAATCGTGTGCTTCTCCCGCTTGCGACGCAGCATCCTGCTTTCACTAAATCGCGCATACCCCAGCCGGGGATACGTGATGTACTTCTTCCAGGCTTTCTTAAACATAATTATGAAAATGGGGATCAAACCTGCGAAGGCGGGAGAACCACGACTCTCCAGCACACCACTTGCGAAGAACAAGCCCATTCCCATTAGGAACTCGACGGCTCCATCCTTCTCATACTCTTGATAAATCTTGCTTTCCAATGTTAATAGGTCTTTTGTTTCCATGGTATCCACCTTTGCAGACATGTTTGTGATGCAAACTTGTCTGTAATATAATACACGAGAATCGAAAAGTCAAGATCCTAACGGACAAAAAAACGAGAGGCATAAATTGCCTCTCGCTGCGGACAGGTATAACCATTAACTTTTAGAGGGTAACCGTGAGTGTCTGCCCCTTTTTATCTATGGTTGCAGATTTAAATGTGCCGATGATGCTCGGACAAATGACTTTCATTTCTCCGTTTTCTTTGGTGAGCATCGGTTCCTGCTGAATGCCCGTTACAATCAACTCCTTCACGCCTTCACCGATAGGATGGGAACCTGCCCCCCGGCTCAGCGCCTCAAAATCCATTACTTCAATCAAAGCGTCCTGATTCCCCAGCTTAAGAAATCGTCTATGGAGCAGATTGCCTTCACCCAGATTCTGCATGTTCATCGGATCAAATCCCTGCGGCCAAAGACGCTTGTCTCCGCGAGCGTTGATAATCAACGTCCAGCCGGGTTTGGCTATATAGGATTCGTATTTATTTTTAATCGCAACAAAATAAGCGCGGCAGTCGTCCGCGGCCTTCGTGCGGGCGGCGGCGGCGAATTCCGTTGTCCATTGCGCGGGCGGAACCGCGCCGTTTCGAATGCATTCCCTGAGAAGTGAATCCAGATAGAGAGTCGTGTCCGATTCGAGACGCATTTTCCATTGCGGCAGGCACTTGTCAAGAATCATCGCGATGGAACGCCCCGTGGAATAGGTGCGAAGTCGAATCTGATCCACGGCATATTCGCTGTCCGGCAGAGTTTCGGGGAAACCTTCCCGGCAGGCCTGCCATTCGATGTAGTAAGCGAGTCCCTCTGTGAGTTCCATACACCGTTCGAAATCACTCGCGGATGAACCGATCCGCGCGAAGCGTTGGTCGCGGATATCCAGGGCGGTTGCCGCCCACGCGAGGCGACTGTTTTCATCCGCCGCTGTGACCGCCCGTTTTAAAGCGGCTGTTTCCATCCGCCGCAGAGCCACAGCCTCTGAGTCCGTCACGGGATACGTAAAGAAATCCATCTCGTTCGCGAACCAATGGCGATGAGATTTTGCTTGAAAGACGTGAAACGATTCATGCAGGACAACCCCGGCCCACTCGTTTACGGTCTGCCGATCCGCCAGATTAAAACATATCACGGCAACGGCTCTGCCTTCGAGTTGATCCGTTGTGTTGGCGACGGCGAGGCGATGTCTGCCCGTTCGGACACATAAATTGGGATGCAGTGAATCCTGGTGAAAGTCTTCGGGCGGCATCGGGTGACCGTACAAATAACTGTTCGTACCGTCGTATATGAGAACGGGGATTCCCGATGGATCGAATCCCGGCCAGAGATCCTGTCTGGCCATCTGGTTTCGCGCCTCAATGACGTTCCAGACATTGACCGGCTGTTTGGCAGTCTGCGCCCATGTCAGGGAAATTGCGGCCAGTAATGCGGCAACAAGCAAGATGTTTTTCAACTTCACGAGAACCTCGGCTAATTCCTTCTTTGATTAGAGGGGAATTGTTAATGAGGAAAGGAAAAGACCAATCTATTTCAGCAGAACGATTTTCTGGGTTTTCGCGAACGATCCCGCTTCCATTCGGACAAAATAGATGCCTGACGGTAATCCGGATCCGTCAAATCGAACATCGTGAAGCCCCGTGTCGAAACGACGGTCTGCAAGTGTCTGCACAAGTCGCCCGGTTAAGTCAAACACACGAATGATAGTCCGCCGAGTGTCCGGTATCTCGAACGAAATAGTGGCAGCCGGATTCGCGGGATTGGGATACACAGTGAAGGAAAACGAACTGGGAAATGCAGTATATACACCTGTAGAACTGTGGATCGGAGGCCGAAAATGTCGAATGTTTCCTCCATGCTCTGTATACCATGCCTCACCGTTACTCGCGACTCCCAAATGACTATCTCTGAAATCTAAGTCAAGGTTCTGTCTGTACTCAATCCAGGTTATTCCGCAATCCGTCGTGTAAAGAGTCTTCGTACTTCCCAATGCGATTCCATAATTGCCCGTAAAAGCAACACTAAAGAACGCATCATTGCTGATAGTCGACCATGTTAATCCCCGATCATGTGTCACCCAAAAACCGGCCGGTCCGGCGTTTCCCTCCCCAACAATCCAGCACGTGGATGTTCCTTGTGCCGTAATATCACCCGGCCAAGGCCAAGATTCAGGAAGATGATTCCAGTACCAATTGGTGAAATCGTTATTTGACCAGTAAACATCTCCGATTACATTTAAGCTCCAAACATAATTGCTGTCTGTGAATTCAACGTCCACGACTCCATAAGACACAAAATCAGGCTCATACTGTTCGTTCCATCTCTCCCCTCCATTCAAGGTTACCGCATAGAAATCACCTCCTTCGTCCCATATCGAATTCCAATACCCGCCGGCAACCACACCCCGTTGAATATCAACGAAAGAAGCGCAGTAGAGATCAATATTCGAGTAATCTGAAAAACTATGCACGATTGACCATGTTTGGCCGCCGTCTGTGGTCCGAAGCACATTGCGACCTCCGTATTCCACGGCCCAACCGTTATTTTCATCCAGCATTTGAAGACTATGCAGTGACGCTGGGGCAGTCGTAGAATCCCAGGAGCGTCCTCCATTCGTGGTTTCAAGCACAATTCCCGCTGGGCCTGAAATCCAGCTTTTTTGACTATCCAAGACCGATATATCCCATCTGCTCCATATGTCCACATAATAGTGTATTCCCGAAGACAAAGCCCATGATTCACCGGCATTCTGACTGTGCGTTATCATTCCATAATAACCAACCGCCCACCAATTATTCTCATTAGCGATTGCAATTCCGGACATATTGGCAGCGGCTGTTCGTGGCATCCACGTATTGCCGCCATCGTGTGTTACATATATATTCGGATTTGACGCAAAAACCGCAAAGCCTGTCCATCGGTCTACGAAAGTAATTTCTTGGAAACAAAGATTCGATGAATCCAGTGAAATTCGTGTCCACGTTTCCCCGCCATCCGTTGTTTTCAACAGCTTACTATGACATCCTCCAGCCCATCCGTACAGGGAATCAATGAATGTTATGTAGTTGAGTCCTATAAGTGAGGTGTCTTGGGAGAGTGACCAAACGATTCCACCGTCAAACGTCTTTAATGCTCTGCCTGTACCGACCGCCCAACCACGAAGTGGATCACGAAAGTAGATTCCGCGCAGAGGCATCAACGAATCTGTGGTAACGATATTCCAGACTGACCCTCCATTTGAAGTATGGAGCATTATGCCGTCACCATAATTCTCCCCGACAATCCATCCATTTAGAGTATCGGTAAAAGTTACATCCTCAAATGTTCCGGATAAAAGCTCTGCTTGCTGTATCCAAGTGTCGCCACCATCACTCGTATGGAACAATGTACCGAAAATCCAGGCCTGCTCAGGTATACTCCAGTCGCAGCCGCAAGCCCAGCCATGCGTTTCGTTGATAAAAAAGAATCTTTCGAGCCTCAAGGAGGTCGGACAATCCCGGCCAAACCAAGTATTTCCTCCATCCGTTGTTTTGATCACCGTCCCGCAAACGCCTACGGCATACCCTACTGAACTATTAACAAATTGTATGTCATATAAGCTGTATCCTTGCGGTAAAGGATTTTGCCATTCCCAATACTGAGCATATGCGGTGATACACAGCGCACACAATGAGCAGAGGAAATACACGATCTTCATGTTTCCTTCTCCGATTAATTGGACGGGAAGTTAGTCTTTATTAAGGTGGCGAATACTATTTCAGCAGAACAATTTTCTGAGTTTTCGCGAAAGACCCGGCTTCTATGCGCGCGAAATACACTCCCGACGGCAAAGCCGATCCGTCGAATCCGACGTCAAACTTTCCCGCATCGAAACGGCGATCCGCTAAAGTCTGAATCTGCCGCCCGGTGATGTCGAACACATGCAAGCTGACATGCGCGGCGATAGGAATCGAAAATGAAATCGTCGTTGTAGGATTAAACGGATTCGGAAAGACTTGCAGAGAATATTCGGATGGTTGGAAAACCGGATGATCTTCGGGCACCGTTGATAGCGAATCAGTGTAATGAAGAAGCATGCCTCCCGCGCCGACCGCCCAACCGCTGTGGAGATCCGTGAAAGCGATTTGCTTGGGATAGAATGTAGCGAGACTATCCTGCACCGTCCACGTCTCGCCGCCGTTTTCCGTGGAAAAAATAATCGTGCGATCCACTTGCCAGTCATCGCCAATCACCCATCCATGCATTTCGTCAAGAAACTGAATATCGCGCAAATCGCAGGTATTCGCGATATGATTCGAAGACCAAGTTGCTCCGGCATCAGTAGTGCGCACCATGCTTCCCGATCCGCCCACGGCCCAACCTGCTTGAGGTGATGCAAACTCGATATCAATAAGGAATCCGGTCACTCCGGAGTTGACCGGCTGCCAACTGGCTCCGCCGTCCGTCGTGCGCAGAATTGTGCCGTTGTCTCCGGCGATGCAGCCGACAAGTTCATCTGCGAAATCTATCCCACGCAGCCAAGCCCGCGTACCGCTCCCGACCAGCGTATAAGTATCCCCGCCGTCCGTTGTGCGCAAAATCGTGCCGTTGTCTCCAGCGATGCAGCCGACAAATTCATCTGCGAAATCCATCCCACGCAGCCATGACAGTGTACCACTGACCATAGGAACATAGGAATTCCCTCCGTCAGTGGTTTTCAAAATGGTTCCGTTTTGTCCGACTAAATAGCCTTCGTTGGCATTTTTGAAAAAAACTGCATCAAAATCGGACGTTGTTCCGCTGTTCTGCTGAATCCAGGTTTCGTCGCGATTCACCGCATGCCATACGCATCCGCCCGTTCCCGCAATCCAACCGGTATCCGGATTGATAAACGCGGCACAGGTCAGAGACTCGCTTATGTTTAAATCGCGCGACTGAAGAGTGGTTCCCGCATTCGTGGAATACATTACCGTTCCTGATTCACCTACCACCCAGATTTCCTCAGGCCCCGTTGCCGTGATCCCAATCAAATTTTGGATAGTGCCTTTCTGCTGTGAAATCCAGTTAGTTCCTCTATCGGATGTAAACTGAATCGCTCCCCGTTGTCCCACAATCCAAATGCGGCTGTCTGTGATAGCGATGCCGCGCAGCGTTCGCGCTACTCCGCAGCTTTCCGAATTCCAGTTTGACCCGCCGTTAGTCGTATGTAAAAACACTCCATCCCGGCCTACAATCCATCCGTTTTGCGCGTCCGAAAACGCGACGCTATAGTATCGTCCGTTGCCGACGCCAAACTGAGTGGTCCAATTGCGACCACCGTTCGTCGTATGTCGAATGGTATTGTCCGCACCCACCGCCCAGCCCGTACTGTCGTTCACAAACACAACGTCATAGAGTGGGGGTCCTGAGTAAGTATCTTGTCTCGTCCACACACCGCCGCCGTCTGTTGTGTGGTATATTCCTAATGATCCTACGACCCACCCGGAAAGACCAACGAAACACACGCCGTACCATGATCCATTATACGGCCATTCCATTTGCAGCGTCCATGTGTTTCCGCGGTCGTCCGTGTGAACGATTTCTCCGCCGGATCCCACAATCCATCCCAAATTGTTATTGATGAACGCAATGCTTTCGTAATTGACGTCATGATGCGGCGACTGCTGTGCCGCCCAATGGGTGCCACCGTCATCCGTGTGACGAATCGTTCCGTTATTTCCGGCCGTCCAACCCGTGTTGGCATCCACAAAACAAACGTACCAAAGATCCTCTGTGGTTCCGCTCTGTTGATAAATCCATGTTTCCCCGCCGTCCTCCGTGCGGAGGATTATACCCTGCGTGCCGACGGCGCAAGCTACCGTATCGTTGATGGCGGTGACATGATGGAGATTTTTACCCGTCGGCAAGGGACTCTGCGCAGTCCATGTCTGCGCTTCGCACAGCAAACTGCCCAGCAGGATGATGAGTACGGACCAATAGACACATTTCATGGCGATCCCCTTCACTGGTTGTCTGTGTCTGCGATTCTCATGATAAGGTGGCTATAGATTCGGATCATGCGACCGCATGGCCACAAATCCGTTCAGGTTTTTCCGCTTTCAGATTTCAGCTTTTACGCATCCCTCGACGCTGCACCTTGTGCCATTGTCCGCGAAGCGAGATCTCGCCAAAGGCGGACCGGTCGGGAGACCGACAACGGCGAAGAAGATTGCGGCTGGATTGCGGAAGAGATACCGGGCGCCCGCTGCGCGGTGTCCAAAATGACAACAAGAACCGAAGATTCCGGGCGGGTGACACACCCGCCACGGCGCACCTTGCGGCATTCGCGTTTTCGCCGTGCGGGGTGTCCTTACCCCGCACGCGAGCCCGGGGATTCCGGGAAGGTCAGCGACCCTCCTCGGCGGACACATTTCGGCAGGGTTTGGAAACCCTGCTCGGCGGAGAAAGAACGATTCAGAATAGACACAGCAAGCTGTGTCACTACGATACCATTCGGATTTCCGTTTTCAGCTTTTCTGCTTCATCCCTCAAAGAGCACACTGCCGTGCGGCACTACCGAAAATAACGAAGGGCGCACTTTACGCGCGCCCTTCGTCATTTCCATCTTCGTTTTATATCTTCGGTCCAGCCGCGCGAACCTCGGGAGGACATCCCTCGGAGTATTTTTTGAAGTTCTCGATGAAGCGCGAAGCCAGATCGCGGTAAGCGGAATCGTAGTCCGCCTTGTTCGGCCAAGCCTTCGACGGATACAGCACGTCTTCCGGCACTTCCGGACAGGTCTTCGGAACATGGAATCCGAACACCGGATCGGTGTAGTATTCCACATTCTTCAGCTTACCGTCCAGAGCCGCATTTAAAAGATTGCGCGTGTGGCGAATGGAAATGCGCTTGCCGATTCCGTACTTGCCGCCCACCCAACCCGTGTTCACCAGCCAGCAATCCACATTGTGCTTGAGAATCTTGCGCTTCAAAAGATCCGCATATTTGTACGGCGGTAGCACCATGAACGGCGCGCCGTAGCAGGTGCTGAAGGTGATTTCCGGTTCATCGCTGAGACCGACTTCCGTACCCGCGATCTTGGCCGTGTATCCGGAAATGAAATGATACATAGCCTGCTCGACCGTGAGCTTGGCAATCGGCGGCATGACGCCCGAAGCGTCGCACGTCAGCATGATGATGTTTTGCGGATGCCCGCCTAATTTTTCCGGCACGCAGTTGCCGATGTTTTCGAGCGGATACGACGCGCGTGTGTTTTCAGTCAGCTCCTCGTCATCCAAATCAATCATGCGCGTAACCGGATCGTACACCACGTTTTCCAGAATCGAACCGAACTTGCGCGTGCACGCGTAAATTTCCGGTTCAGCGGTGGGCGATAGGCCGATCACCTTGGCGTAGCAGCCGTTTTCAAAGTTGAATATGCCTTCGTCGCTCCAGCCGTGCTCGTCATCGCCGATGAGAAAGCGGTTGGGATCGGCGGACAGCGTGGTCTTGCCGGTTCCGGACAATCCGAAGAAAACCGCCACGTCCTTCTGCTTGCCCATATTGGCCGAGCAGTGCATGGACATCACACCCTGCATCGGCATCAGATAATTCATAATCGTGAACACGCTCTTCTTGATTTCACCGCCATAACCCGTGTTGCCGATGATGCAGATTTTCTGATCGAAATTGAGCAGGATGAACGTATTGCCGGGCGTCATGTCCACTTGCGGCATCGCCTTGAACGATGGCACGGCAATGACCGTAAACTCCGGCACGAAGCGTTGGTATTCTTCGCGCGTCGCACAGGGAATGAGCATCGTGCGCGCGAAAACGCTGTGCCACGCCAGTTCCGTAATCACGCGGCACGGCAAACGATAATTCGGATCGGCTCCCGCGTAGACATCCTGCACAAACACGTCGCGCCCCTGCAGGAAACCCATCAAGCGGTCATACACTTCGTTAAACTTGTCCGGATTGAAAGGACGGTTGTATTCGCCCCACCAGACATGCTCGCCAGTCGTCTCTTCCTTGACTACGAATTTGTCGTTCGCAGAGCGCGCGGTGTGCTTGCCCGTATTGACAATCAGCGGCCCCTGATGCGAAATCTGCGCCTCGCGGCGAAACACGACTTCTTCGTACAAAGCTTCGATGGGCAGATTCCAATAGACCTGATGGAGATTGGTCAGCCCGATGGTATCCAGTCCGAGGAAAGCCTTTTGAACGAGCGCTTCCTTCTGAGCCGGAGATTTGATTTCGAGTATGTTGTTCATAGCCAATCCCTCACCAGCTTGCGGTCGCCGATAAAGATTTCGTTGGGCGATTTCGGATCCAGAACCCACTTCATGCGCTCGATGCCTTCCTTAATATCCTTGACCGAACCGCAGTAGCTCAAGCGCAGGTGGCCCTCCATTCCGAATTCCTTGCCGGGAACCGTGACCACGCGCGCTTTATCTAAGAGCATCTTGGAAAGCTTCAAGGAATCCGGCTGCCACGCGCTGAAATTCGGCAGACAGTAATACGTGCCATCGGGAACTGAAAGAGTCACGCCGCGGAAGGTCTTCAACTCATTCACCATCACGTTGCGCTGATTTTCGAGCATCATGCGCAGACTCTCAATCACCGACTGCACTCCGGTGAGCGCGCCTTCCGCCGCCGCCTGCTGCACCAATGAAGCCGTCGTCGTCGTCTGCCCCTGCACGTTAATCATGATCTCCACCATCTTGCGCGGAGCCACGGTCCAGCCGATGCGGAATCCGGTCATGCCGTAAAGCTTGGACACGCCGTTGATGCTGATCACATGCGTGTTCTCGAGATCCTTATTCGTGTACTTGTAAGGATTCGCCCAAGTCTTGCCGCTGAATACCAGCTTGTGATAGATATCGTCCGAGATGTAGAAGATGCCCTTTTCCTCGCAGAATTCCACGAGCTGGCGGACAAATTCTTCGGAATAGATCGCGCCGGACGGATTGTTCGGGCTGTTGACGATGATCGCCTTCGTGTAGCTGGTGACGACCCGCTTCACGTCTTCGAATCGCGGATAAAACGATCCGTCCTCCGGCGTGACGATCACCGGCACACCGTACAGCATCTTCACCATTTCCGGATAGCTCACCCAATACGGCGCGAGAATGATCACTTCATCCTGCGGATTGAGAATGGTGAACAGCAAATTGTACAGAGCTTGCTTGGCTCCCGAAGAAACGATCACATTTTCGGGTGCGGGCAGGCGATCGTAATTCTCCTCCGTGTAGCGGATGACCGCTTTCCGCAGAGAGGGCGTGCCTTCCGTGGGAGTGTACTTGATCTCTCCCGCAGTCAACTCGGCAGCGCTGGATAAAATCGCCGCGATGTGAGCTTTGTTCTTTGGCTCACCCGCCCCGAGGTGAATGACTGCCTCTCCCTTTTCGCGCAGGATACGCGCTTCTTCATTCAAAGCAAGCGTCGGGGAGGGGGCAATCTGCCGGGCTAACTGGCTTAAACTCATGGAACCACTGGGTGTTAATGGAGCAGATTCAGTTCATTTGAGAACAAAATAACGATATCCGCTCAGTAAATCAAGATTGAGACATGTCTGGAAAGGATATTAATTCCGCGCATGTAAGCTCGCTTGCAGGGGACAAATCTGATACCGTGTATAGTCTCGATTTCTTGCGGAACAGATCGCATTCATTAAATACGCTGGTATATAATATGTATCGAGGAATAGCATAGCGAATAAGTGAAATTAGCTGAGTTCAGTGCCACACACAAAGCTGTCTTGCTCAAATAAGTCTTTTCGGGTCTCGAGTCGCCCCTACTTTATGGGGGGAAATCATGAGGAATTCCTTCATACGCTGATCAGGGACTATGGTACAACCGGAATTATAGGTGATCGCCGAAACATCTGGCACACCATAGAATACATCGCAACTATAAGATGTTTAAGAGTTTACACTTAAAATCCGACATAATCTATTGATGCTTTTCAAAGATCAACTTGAATGTTTGCATTATGATTCATAACTTTATATAATTGAGTCATTCGCCAAACGTTCGGACGGGTGCCTACTGATTTCAAAGAAGGTTCACGCTCTGGAGCAAAGGAGACGTTATGGAAATAGGAAGTACCGAGGAGATTAGGGTCGTTAATGAGATTTTAAAGATGCTAAACGAGCTGGAACCTGAAGCCCGTCGCCGCGTCTTGGCAACAGTGGAAACTTTCATTAAATTTGACAACTTGCAAGTGAACAGCGCACCTCCTCAATCAACAATTGCAGAACTACATGGAAGACAAACCTCGCTCCGCAGTGATGGCGATTTTTCTACAGATCGCACGATTTCAGCGAAGCAGTTTCTCTTCGACAAGAAACCACAGTCGGACGTGGAAAGAATCGCCTGCTTGGCTTATTACCTCACACATTACCAGGACTTGCTTGAATTCCAAACACGGGATGTGAGTTTGCTGAACACCGAGGCTGCCCAACAGAAGTTTTCCAATCCCTCGGTGGCTATAAGTAATGCGGCCCGCGCTGGTTACATTATTCCAAGTTCAAAGAGTTATTGGAGGATTAGTGCAATTGGTGAGGTTTATGTTCGTGCACTACCGGATCGTGATGCTGCAAAAGAAGCCCTCACAGATGCACCAGCCCGAAGGCAGAGAAAAAGCTCGGCTAAACGCGCAAAGAAAATGGTAAAACAATAGTCTGTCAATGTCCACTATAAAAAAAATAGCTCTATTCAATCACAAAGGCGGAGTAGGTAAGACTAGCCTTTCTGTCAACATCGCCTTTGCGCTTGCAAAGCAAGGACACAGAGTCCTGCTGGTGGATTCTGATCCCCAATGCAGCCTCACAACATATTTGTCAGACGAGGCAGCAGTAAACGAATGGCTCGATGAATCTGAAACGGACAAGGGTCGTACAATATGGTCAGCCGTTCGTCCAGTATTGAAAGGACAGGAAAATCCTCGGGATGTCACGCCGGTTGAGCGAAGAGAGAACCTGTACTTAATCCCCGGCGATATCGCTCTTTTCGCAATCGAGGATTATCTATCGGATGCATTCGGCGAGTGCTCGAAAAGGAGATCTGAGGGTTACCAAAAAGTTACGGCGATTGGCCGAGTTGCGAGTAATGCGGCACTACAAGTGCAAGCTGAGTTTGTTCTATTTGACTCAGGACCGAACATCGGTCCACTCAACAAAGCAATCATCCTCGATTGTGACGGAATTATAATACCGGCAGCTTGCGACCAGTTTTCCTTGCGCTCCTTCTTAACACTAGGCGTCACTTTAGCTAGGTGGATCAAGGAGTGGGAGGGCTTGAGCACTCGACCACCAGAAGGGGCACCTATGTTGGGCGGTCGCCCAGAATTGATCGGGTACATTCCACAGAGATTCAAGGTATGGGGGGGGTTGCCAGCATCAGACTATTCCATGTTCATGAGTAAGCTCGAATCAAGTTTCAGTAAAGACATAGTAGAGCTATTGCGCGGCAAATTTCCAGACATGGCCATGCGTGGCGTATCCGAATATAAGCTTGGAGAGGTTAAGGATTTTGGTCAGTCCGCGATTAGAGCTCAAAGAGAAGGGCTTCCTTGGTGGGAAGTTGGAGGTGCGGCAGCTTCCGCGTGGCCAGTATTTAATGGAATAGCCAATAGGCTCAAGGACTATTTCAATGCCTGACACAAATATTCCAGAAGTGTTCAACCTTGAACAATACATAAACGCACATCTTGCGCTATACCATGATAGCCATTCCCAGTTGACAAGCATCATGGATGACTTGGTAAATCAGATTTCAAGCTACAAGAACCTGAAGGATCATGTTCATACAATAAAGAGCAGGATCAAATCGGAATCCAGCATAGCTGACTCACTTCGGCGCAAGTATAACAAAACGAAAGTTCCCATACCAAGTGATGAACTCTTTCGAGGGATAAATGACATCATTGGTATGCGGATTTTGCACTTGCAGAGAGCCCAGATAGAACAGATAAACAAAGGCCTGCTCGAGTGGATTGATGCATATAATTATGAGAAATTGGAGGGTCCAATTGCCAAGGTTTACGACAACGAGACCAAAGCGTTTTTTGAAAAACTTGGGATTGACACGGAATCGAACGCACGAATGTATACGAGCGTGCACTATGTGGTTCTAAACAATACTAAGAGCAGATATTCATTCGAGATACAAGTTCGAACACTTCTTGAAGAGGCGTGGGGAGAGGTGGATCACAAAATAAACTACCCAAATCCAACAACGAGCGTCGCGTGTTTAGGACAGATTCGGTCGCTAGCGCATTTGACAACGGGGTGCAATCGTCTGATTGATTCGATACTTCGTTCCCACGAAGAATATGCTGTTTTAACTGAATCTTTACAAAAGCGGAATACTG
This sequence comes from Candidatus Zhuqueibacterota bacterium, assembly GCA_003818605.1. Lineage (GTDB taxonomy): Bacteria > Electryoneota > RPQS01 > RPQS01 > RPQS01 > RPQS01. The sequence goes on from RPQS01000031.1 coordinate 18,776, forward strand.
AAAATTCAACGCAACATACGAGATAGTATCGCTCACGCAAACTTACCGTAATACAAATAGAAAAGCGGAACACCAAAAGATGCTCCGCTTTTTATATACTAACCGAAAAATTAGATATCTTCGATCAGCAGCAGACGAACCACCGGAGTCAGCGAGCGGGCTTTGTGTCGATCGGCTTCGTCTGCCGAAATAATGATTCCGTCCCCTGCATGGAAAATAACTTTTTCGCCGTGGAAATCAATCTCCAGAGTGCCTTCTAAAACATACCCGATATGTCCGCGCCTGCACCAATCCGGTTCGACAAACTGATCGGTGAATTCCACGATGCGAATCTGCTTGCCCTGAGTTTGGAATACTTTCGCTCTCTGCCCGGGCAGAGCGGATTGCCAGTCTATGGAATTGAAGTTTATGCTATGAGGATTCATAAATTATAGGCTATTCTTTGTATTGCGTTTAAGAGAAAAATGTCGTATATTTGGGATGTGCAATATTCATTATTGCGTAACATTTATAAAAGTATATTATGTGTTGAGTGGGTACATTTAACAAGGAGGGATTCATGAGTGAGGTATTTATTCTCTGTCTAATATGGGCCTTGACTGATCTTGTCAAGGTATCAAAGAGAAAAGATCAGTAATTTTTGTTTTAATGTCGAGCCGCACCCCGTCAGCGATGGCGGGGTGCGGTTTATTAATCTGTTGCTGGATCTCTGAAACACGCATGAACTCCGGATCAAATATCGCGAAAATACTTTTCAATTCTTCCGCACGCTTCCTTGATCGTCTCATCCGAGGCTGCAAAGCTAAAACGGATAGCGCGGTCGTCCCCGAAAACCACTCCCGCCATCGTGGCCACGTATTTCTCTTCGAGCAATTGCATAGACACCTTCAGTGAACCGGGATACGGTTTCCCCGCCGCTTTCCAGATTCCGTCAATGCGCGGAAACATATAAAAGGCACCCTCGGGCTTGGGAGCTTCCACATGCGGCCACTTGGAAACGATGGAATAAATCAGATCACGCCGCTTTTCGAATACTTTCCGCATTTCCTCACGGTCGCGTTGGTCGTTGGAAACCGCTTCAATCGTCGCGTGCTGAGCTATTGCGCTCGGCGATGAGGTCATCTGTGATTGCAGTTTGGCCGCCGCAGCCACGATTTCCTTCGGCCCGCAGCCCCAACCCAACCGCCAGCCCGTCATCGCGTACGTTTTCGACGTGCTGCTCACGTAAAGAGTGCGTTCGTACAACTCCGGAATGTGCGCGGGCGAAGCCTGCTGCCTTCCGTCATAGAGCAGATGCTCATACACTTCATCCGCTAAAACCCACGCGTTCGATTTTAAAATCACCGGAGCCAGCGCGGCGATTTCCTCTTTCGAATAAGTCGTGGACGACGGATTATTCGGCGTGACCAGCACGATCATTTTTGTTTTCGGTGTGATCGCTCTCTGCAATTGTTCGGGCGAAATCAGATACCGGTTTTTCGGTTCGGTTTCTAAAATAACGGGTACACCTTCAGCCAATTTGATCAATTCCGGATAAGCTAAAAAATACGGCGCGGGCAGAATCACTTCATCACCCGGATTGATCGCTGCCAATAAGAAATTCGTAATAACATGCTTGCCGCCGTTGGATACGATAATCTGATCCGGCGCATAGGACAGGTTTTGATCGCGTTCTATCTTGCTCGAAATCGCTTTGCGCAAGGCCAGCGTGCCGCGCCCTTCCGTATAGTGCGTGATGCCGTGATCAATCGCATATTTGCCGGCTTCGCGAATCGGCGGCGGCGTGTCGAAATCCGGTTCGCCTACGGAAAGCGAAAGTACGGGCTTGCCTTCCGCTTTCAACGCGGCCGTGCGGGCGACAACTTCTAAGGTTAATGCGGATGAAATGCGAGTTGTCCGCTCAGCAGGAGAATGAATCAAGAAAACCTCCACAAGTTCTGAATGCGATAAGATACAAAATTACACTCTCAGAGAAAAGCCGGGCTCTCACCAAATATCATTATATTCTCGCTTTCCTGATCTTGAAAACGTCTATTTGCCTACTCGCTCTTTTGCACTTCAAGATTACGGTTGAAAAACACAAATTGCTCAAAGGTCACACTAAGTTTATATTCCGGTGAAGAAGTCTTTTATTGTGTTATTTCAGTAAAAACAATCCCTGAATAGTGCCGATATGGATTAATATACTCGGCATACTGATTGCGAAAGCTATGGTCGTGCGGATGGATAAGAAATGAGATGCAACTTGAGAGGTACAACAATGACTATCAGCCAGATGATTAGAAAACGCTTAATCCCGTCGCTGCTTTGCGCGATGGTGATGCTGTTGGCGGTCAGCTGCTCTACCGATTTTTCCACGGCACCCGATCTCCAAAATGATGCGGAAATGCTGGCTGCCAATCCGCCCTCCGCCATTCCGGTAGCAGAAAAAGGTCCGATGCCCGGCTACCGCTATTTAAAACTTGGGCCGAATCATGCGACGTCCACACTGGATGATGATCCGCTCTATGCTTCACGTTTCATTCAGGCATGGCGCGGCGGGGAAGTTCGAATCAGCAATTTTGTCAGAGTGGTTGTTCCCCGCTGGACCCTCCCTTACGATGTAAATTTAACGATTACTGTTCCAGATCCGGAAATTGCGGCAGCGGAATTTGGTCCGCATCCCCTGCAATTCAACGGGTACGTACAAATTATCTGGGAGATCCACGAATTCGATCTTCCTGACGATTTCGACTACGATTCGGTAGAGGCGTGGTATGAGAACGATAATGGAACATTCGAACCATTGCAGACAAGCTGGGACTGGAATTACGCCCATTTAACCGTGTATACCAACCATTTCTCACGCTATATCATTACGCAAAAGGTAACCAGTTAGTCTACTCCTGATTCCCAATAGCAAGCAGTGGCGGCTTTTATAAGCCGCCACTTGCTTTTTCTGTCCGGATGATAGAAATACGTGAAATTCTTCTCTTGACTTTTTGAAGAAACGTGCTTAAATAAAGTATTCCTGCCTCTGGATCCTCCCATTCCCGAGATCAAGGCGAATCCCGCTTCTTCCAATGTGGAGATTACGGCAAGCGGGTTCGTTTTTTAAACAACCAATCGGAAACCTCCTGTATTCTCAATAATTTTAAGATATTGTTACACAATTTGGAGTTCTTGCCATGAACATCTTTGAAGAGTCTTGCGAGTACCACCGCAGCGGACGGCCGGGAAAGATCGAAATTGCTTTGACAAAGCCCTGCCAAACACAGCACGATCTGTCTCTGGCCTACAGCCCAGGTGTCGCAGGCCCGTGTCTTGAGATCGAGAAAAATCCAGCCGATGCAAATATTTACACCATGAAGGGCAACTTGGTGGCGGTCGTATCCAACGGTACCGCGGTCCTCGGACTTGGAGATATCGGCGCATTAGCCGGCAAGCCGGTCATGGAAGGCAAGGGAGTACTCTTTAAAAGATTCGCCGATGTGGATGTATTCGATATCGAAATTAACAGCCATAATTCCGACGAGATCATCAAGGTCTGCCAACTCCTTGAACCGACGTTCGGCGGCATCAACCTCGAAGACATCAAGGCACCCGAGTGCTTCTATATTGAAGAGACGCTCAAGGCGACGATGAATATTCCGGTCTTTCACGATGATCAGCACGGCACGGCCATTATCTCCGGTGCGGCGCTGGTCAATGCGTTGGAGCTGGTGAAAAAAGACATTTCCAAAGTGCGCGTGGTTTTCTGCGGCGCGGGCGCGTCCGGTATTGCTTGCGCAAAGATGTGGGAAACCCTCGGTGTGCGGCGCGAGAACTTCCTGATGGTGGATACTAAGGGCGTTCTCTGGGAAGGCCGGGAAGATTTGGATCCCAAGCATCCGAAGTACAACAAGTATAAAGCGTACTTCACGCAGAAGACCAATTTGCGGACGCTGGAACAAGCCTTGAAGGAGGCGGACGTTTTCTGCGGCGTGTCGGTCAAGGATCAAGTTACGAAAGACATGGTGCGCTCGATGGCCAAGGATCCCATCGTGTTCGCGATGGCCAATCCCGATCCGGAAATCACCTATCCCGACGCGAAAGACGCGCGCAAAGACGTCATCATGGCGACGGGCCGCAGCGATTATCCCAATCAGGTCAACAACGTGCTCGGCTTCCCGTTCATTTTCCGCGGGACACTCGATTGCCACGCTTCGCAGATCAACGAAGAGATGAAGATCGCGGCGTCCAAATCGTTGGCCGCACTGGCCAAGGAAGACGTGCCGGATTACGTCTGCGCCGCGTACAAGATGGATCGCATTCACTTCGGGCGTGAGTATCTGATTCCCAAGCCCGTGGATCACCGCGTGTTGTTGTGGGAAGCCGTGGCCGTGGCCAAGGCCGCCTGCGAAAGCGGCGTCGCCCGCAAGCCGATCACCGATTTCGATGCGTATCGCGATCAACTTGAAGCACGTCTCGGACATGGTCGCGAAATCGTGCGCATGTTTATTAACAAAGCGAAGCGCGCACCCCAGCGCATTGTTTTTCCCGAAGGCGAACATCCGAAAATTCTGCGCGCCGCAGAACTCATCATGCAGGAAGGCATCGGCACACCCGTACTCATCGGCCATACGAATATCATCGAGCAGCGGAAGGAGCAATTGGGACTCGCGCTGCACGGCTGTGAAATCGTGGATATTCACAAACTGACGCCTGATGAAATCAATAACTACGTCGAAGAGCTCTGGAAGGTACGCCATCGCAAGGGCGTCACGCGTGCGGAAGCCCGCAAATTATTGGGCGATCCGAACTACCTCGGAACAATGTTTTTAAGACTCGGCAAAGCCGATGCATTAGTGGCCGGAGTGGGACAGCACTATCCCGACACCATTCGACCCGCTCTGCAGCTTCTGAAGAAAAAGCCGGGCGTAAATACGGTGGCCGCGCTCTATGCGTTGGTGTTCAAAGAACAAACTGTTTTCCTGGCCGATACGGCCGTCAACCTCGGCCGCAATGAACCGGAAAATCTGGCGGAAACTGCGATCTTGTCCGCCGATACCGTCCGTAAATTCGGAGTGGAGCCGCGTGTGGCGATGCTCAGTTTCTCGAATTTCGGCAGCGTCAATCATCCCGACGCCCGCAAGGTTGCACAGGCGGTGGAACTCGTGCGCAAGCAGCGTCCCGACATCGTGATTGACGGCGAAATGCAGGCCGACACGGCGGTGATGGAATCCATCATCAACAACACCTATCCGTTCTCCGCGCTCAAGGGCGGACCGGCCAATACGCTCATCTTCCCCGACATGACCAGCGCGAACATCGCTTATAAGCTACTCTGGCATCTTGGTCATGCCGATGCCATCGGCCCGATTCTGATGGGAATGGACAAGAGCGTACACGTGCTGCAGCGCGAATGCGACGTGAGCGATATCGTACAAATGGCCGCCTATGCGGTCGTGGATGCGAAGTAGGCTATAGAATTCTGAATCGGAAAGGCGGCGTGTAACAGCGCCGCCTTTCTGTTCGCAGATGGTGAGTAGGGGCACGACATGTCGTGTCCGTCTTCCGTAGCCGCGCACGGCTGTGCGATCTTACGAATAATCGCGAGAGGTGAGGACACCCGCTCACGGCGGACAAGATTCCGGTCGGGTTGCGACCAACACCCGGGAGGGTGTTGGCTAGTGATCTGATTCGGCGGGGAAGCTGAAGAACCCCCCTTTTATCCCCCCGTCCACGGGGGGAAATACGAAATCAATTGACTGTTGAGATACACGGAGATTGTGCAACATGGCTGTAGTTCAAGACCCTGTGAAGATGAAAATGCCCGGAGAAAAAACCGCGTCGGAACTCACGCTGCGCGCGGTTCTGGCCGGATTGGTCGTGGGATCGCTGATCGGTGCATCGAATGTCTGCATCGGTTTGAAAATCGGCTGGACATTCGGAGCCTCGATTACGGCGGCGGTGATTTCGTTCGCGCTCTTCCGCGGCATGGCGAGCATGCTCAGCCGTCCGTACGGAGCCAAAGAAAATCTGATTACGGCCACGGCGGGCAGCGCGGCGGGAACGATGGCCTCCGCCGGAGGATTCGTTGCCTGCATTCCCGCGCTTGAACTCTACCGTCAGCAAACGATGGGCCCCGGCCACAACTTGAGCTATCCACAGCTCTGCATCTGGGCGATCTCCATTGCTTTTCTCGGCGTATTCTTCGCCATCCCTCTGCGCAAACAGATGGTCGTGCGCGAAAAACTCCGCTATCCCACCGGCACTGCCGCCGCCGAAACCATCAAGGCCATGTACTCCTCGGGAATCGAGGCGGTCAAGAAAGCGCGCGTGCTACTGTTTTCCGCATTGTTCGCCGCCGCTTTCAAGCTGATCTTCAGCATTAAGCCTATCGGTTTAAGCGGTCTGATGGATTTTTCGCTGGATGACGTGGGACTCGCCACGGTCGGCATTTTGGGCGTGACTTTAGCTTCCGTAAAAATGGGAATCGGTTTATCGCCGATGATGCTCGGCGCGGGCATTCTGGTCGGCCCGAAAGTCGGCTGGTCACTATTCGCGGGAGCCATTTTATCGTGGGGAATCGGTGCGCCGATTCTGTATGATCTCAATGTCGTAACCGGCCCGCATACCGGAGTCTATTCCACCGCCTTCCGCTGGCTGCTCTGGCCGGGCGTGGCCTGCATGGTCGCGGCGGGATTTGCCAGTTTAGGTCTGCAATACAAAGTCATCGGCCACACGTTCTCCTCGTTCATGAAACTGGTTAAAGGCCAAAAGAGCGCTCAACAAGTGGACGAAGACGACGCGCCTGATCCATTCCCGATCAAATGGTGGGCGGTGGGTATGGTGGCCGCGACGGCGCTCACCACCACTCTGGCGCACATCTACTTCGACATCGCCATTTGGATGGGCATTTTAGCCGTTGTGCTTTCCTTCCTCATCGCCAGTATCGCCGTGCGCGCGACGGGCGAAACGGACATTAATCCTATCGGCGCGATGGGCAAGATTACGCAAGTGGTCTATGGCGCGCTGGATCCGGGTAGGATTCCCACGAACCTCATGGCGGCGGGAATTACAGCCGCCGGAGCGAGTCAGTCCGGGGACCTGATGCACGATCTCAAAGCGGGGTACCTGCTTAAGGTTTCGATTCGCAAGCAGGTCATCGCACAGCTCTGCGGTGTGATTGTGGGCGTGTTCACCGCCGCCGCAGTGTATCGTCTGCTGACCGCCGCTTATCCGATTCCCGGCGATGATTTCGCAGGACCGGCCGTCATGGCTTGGCATGCGATGGCGGAGCTGCTTGCCAAAGGCATCAAATCACTGCCGCCGCACGCCATGACCGCCGCATCGGTCGGAGCCGTTGTCGGTTTGGCTATTCCGATTATCGCAAGCATAAATAAAAAAATCGGTAAGTGGCTGCCATCGCCGATTGCTTTAGGTATCGCGTTCATGGTCACACCGTACTCCTCTCTTTCAATGTGGGCGGGCGCGCTCCTTACCTATCTTTACAATCGCAAGCACGCGGATCGCGTGGATCGCTTCGGCGCGTCGCTCGCTTCCGGCCTTATCGCAGGGGAAGGCTTGATGATGGTCGTCATTGCCATTCTGCTCATTCTCGGAGTCAAGTGGGTATAAGATCATGCATGTTCGTTATCTTCTGCGATTTCTACTCTGCATTCTGATTGCGGTTACTCTTTGCTCTGCAGCGGACGCCAAAACCCGCAAGAAAAAGAGCAAGACTCCGCAAATCGTCACTCCGCCGACGCTGGTCGAGCGGGCGCAAGCCATTCGCGCGCAACTCATGGCAAGCCGTGATTCCACGGCCGAACTGCGCGTGAAAAAAGCTCTGCGCGCCGGAACACTCGCGGAAACAGACAGCAGCTTGGCAATCCTTCAGAGTGAAAATCCCGCGGCGGCTGTGCTTGTAAGATTTCAATTGTATATGCAGCAATACCGCTTTTCGGAAGCGCGCGCGATGCTGCCGGAATTGGACAAGGTTCTGCCGTCGCCCGAAACCGAATGGCAAAAATATCGCTGGCATTTTCTGCGCGAGGACCTGCCGCGTGTGGACAGCCTGACCCGCGCCGCACTCATAGCAGACTCCAATCGTGTGGACGCGATTCTCGCGCGCGGAGAGTTGTCGCTGAGGCTGTTGAAATACGACTACGCGCGCTCCGATTTCTTTCGCGTGATGACTCGTTTCCCCGGCACCGAATGGAGAATCCGCGCGCAATTAAGCATGGGAAGACTCCTCTACCGGGAAGATCGCTATCAGGAATCGCTGGACACGCTGCTCGCGCTCGTGGATTCCGTTTCGCTCACGGATGACGTGATCGCCAACACGGGCCTTGCACTCATTTCATTGGCTCGCGTTAATGAAGCCATCGAAATGCTGGAAGAAGCGGCGCGCTGGAATCCGAATCACGAACTGGCGCAATACTATCTTGGCAACGGATATGCGCGCTTAAACTATACGCAATTGCGGACCAAGAACAAGGAAAATTTTCCGCCGGAGTCGGAAGCACCTCTTCGTTCCGCGCGCGATTTGTGGACATCCGGCAATGTCGCCGGCGCATTGCGCGATTGCCGAACACTTATCGAAAACTGTCCCCAATGCATAGAACCGCGCAGCCTGCTCGGCTCCATTTATTGGAGTCAAGGCCGATTCGACAGCGCGGCTCTTTTTTTCCATGATGCTCTCGCGGTGCTTCCCGATTATGGCCGGGCGCGCAACGGTTTGGCCAAGTCGCTGGAAGGACTGCGCATGCTGCAAAACGTGAACCGCGCCGCCGATTCCACCGCCTTTGCCAAGCTGACCATGCCGGAGATTCCCCGTATCGCAGAGTTTATCGTCAATTGGAATAGCTTATCGCCCCGCCATCAAAAACAGGTGGCTTTATCCGTTGCTCCGTGGAAAGTCTATCTGCCGGTGCTGATCGAAAGCGGCAGCCGCTACTATATCAAACCGCTGCATGAACTCCTCTCCGAAAGTCCCGGTTTGGAAACGATCCGCGATCAACGAATCGAGTATGATTCCCGCCTTTGGGACGACGTACGCGGCTGCGGGGGATTCACCACGGTGACAGGTGTTGAAGACGTCGAGCGCAGCATTTTCTTCAATTACAACACCGTTCTCCACGAACTGACTCATCAGGTGCACGGTGTTTTTCCACCCGCTGACGTCGACCGCATCAACAATACGTTCAACGCCGCCGCCGTGCGCGAGGATGGCGGCTTGCGCACATTTATGAGCCGCTATCAACAAGCCAGCGTGTGGGAATACTTCGCCGAGGGCGCGAATGCCTACTATTCCCCGCGCCGCAACGGGTATGATACGCGGGAAATCGTGCGCGAACGATTAATGGAACGCGATACCCTGCTTGCGCGGCTCGTGGAATACTACGTTCAAGGGCCAAATCTCGACTCCTGTTACCCTATCGGTCTGATCAACGCCGCGGAAAACGAATTGGAAAGTCAAAAGACCGAACAGGCTCTGGTGTATATCAACAAGGCTTATGCACGCGCGCCGCGCAGCGAGACCGTTCTATCGGAACTGTCCCGCGTTCATTCCATTCTGGATCATGATTCACTGGCGCTGGCGTGGGCCGACAGCTCGCTTGCACTCTATCCTCGCCGCGCCGCATCCTCTCAGGATAAAGCCTCAGCCCGTTTTTTTACGGATGGCAGTAGAGCGGCAAACATCGAATTACTCACTCAGGCGTTAGCGCAAGTGGATACTATTGAGCAACGCCGTGTCCGGCAGACTCTCGGTGTGGCCTTATGGTATGAAGGCCGTTACGTGGAGGCCGCCGCGCAATTCCGCGCGATTCTCCATGAAGTAAAAGATGATCCGGATGCGCAGTGGGGCTTGGCCGTTGCTTTGGGAGACGGCGGCAACACGCGAAGTTCGGACAGCATATTTCAAAAAGTTATCGCGCAGCGGAGCGGAGTTGTAGAACTCCGTCTTGATTACGCCCGCATTCTTCTGCAAGCAGGCCGCCTTGACGAAGCCGCGCTTCAATTGGAAGAAGCGCAGCTTTTAGCGCGCGGCGATCCGGAACTGCTGGCTCTGAAAGGCTGGTATACCGCACAACGCAAATCATGGAAAGAGGCGTTGCGCTTGCTCGACCGCGCCGTCGAGTTGGCTCCCGATCAACGGCTCGCCCACGTGTTGCGATTGGACGTCCGCCGGCATTACTCTCCTCCGAAACGGAGGGATACTATCAAGCGCGATCCGGTGAAAATCGAAGCGAAAAAAATCCAGGAAATGGAGCGTACGGATATTCCCGTGTGGACTTTCCTTGAACGGAAAGCTCAGTATGTCGAAGCGCGGACGTGGCCGCATTTCCAGAGAGCGCTGCTGCAGCAAATTGTGGATGAACTCTAATCGCCGCATGAACCGGTTGATAATTCTCATCGGTATTTTACTCGCCTGCGCCGGTCTTGCTTCGGCGCAGGATTCTTCTTCGACGCCCGTGGCGATGGGCTGGATTTCCATTCTGCCTCCGCTTTTAGCCATCAGTCTTGCGCTGATTTTCCGTCAGGTTCTTGTTGCGTTGCTTTGTGGTGTGTGGCTGGGGGCAACCCTTATTGAAAACGGAAACGTTCTCACCGGATTGCTGCGTACATTGGACACATATTTAGTGCGCGCCTTGGCGGATCCGGATCATGTCTCCGTAGTGCTCTTCAGTCTGCTTATCGGCGGCATGGTCGGCATGATCTCGCGATCCGGCGGCACTGCCGGTTTAGTGATGAAGCTTACCCGCTTATGCCGCACTCCGCGCAGCACGCAGTTGACCGGTTGGTTGATGGGTGTTCTGGTATTCTTCGACGATTACGCAAACAGCTTGATCGTCGGCCCCGCCATGCGGCCGCTATGCGACCGAACGCGCGTTTCGCGCGAAAAGCTCTCGTACATCGTGGACTCGACCGCCGCTCCCGTGGCGTCACTCGCCATGATCTCCACGTGGATCGGTTTTGAAATCGGCCTCATCAGCGATGCCTTTCGCTCGCTTGGCGCGGAGGTCAATTCGTATTGGATCTTCGTGCAAACGATCCCTTACCGGTTTTACACGATTATCGCTTTGGCATTAGTGGCGCTCGTCGCAATTCTATCGCGTGACGTCGGTTCCATGTGGCGGGCGGAAGTCCGCGCGAGGACAACGGGCAAGGTTTTACGCGACGGCGCGGTGCCGATGGCGGATTTCGAGAGTCTGGAAAAAAAGGGCGGCGATATCGTGCCCGGCCCGATGTATTTTGCCTGGGCTCCGATTCTTGTCTTTTTGATTGTTGCACTGGGTGGGCTGTATGCCGACGGTGTCGCCAATTGCGGAGACAGCTCCGCTCCGCTGTATAAAATCATCGGCGCATCAAACGCTTTCCGAGTTCTCATGTGGGGTGCATTCGCCGGAGTTTTCACTGCCGCGCTGCTGCCTCTACTCAAGCGAAAACTCAAACTGCAAGCCGTGCTGGATGCTTTTCTATCCGGCGTGCAGTCCATGAATATCGCCGTGATCATCCTGATTCTGGCGTGGGCTCTCGGACAGATCTGCAAGGATATGGGGACGGCACAGACCGTTGTCGGCTGGATCGAGCCGGTGCTTTCGCCGCGTCTGCTGCCCGCCGCCGTTTTCGTAACCGCCGCCGTTATCTCGTTTGCCACCGGCACGTCGTGGGGAACGATGGCTATATTAATGCCGATTGCCGTTCCCGCCGCGCACCATATGATCGGTACGGATCTTTCCGCCGGTCAGCCGGTTCTCAATACGGCTTTCTTAAGTACGATCGGCGCAGTATTAACCGGCTCCATTTTCGGCGATCACTGTTCGCCGATATCCGATACGACAATTCTTTCTTCGATGTGTTCCGGCGGCGATCATATTGATCACGTCCGCACGCAAATGCCCTATGCCGTATTCGGGGCGATAGCCGCCCTGCTTGTCGGCTACATTCCCACGGGCTTCGGAGTCTCCCCATGGCCCTGCGCCGCCGTAGGTCTCCTTTGTGCCTGGCTGTGGATTCGCTATGTGGGCCGCCCGGTGCCGAACTACACGCCAATTCCGGACAGATCATCGGCCTAAGGCAGCCCCAATGATCGCCGTTGTGACTCTCCTGAGTTGCAATGAAGCCATGATTTTATTTGAATGACCCGCCTTGCACTTCGCTTGAGAATTTGGTATCTTGTTTCCCCCTAATTTGCGAAAGAAATCACTTGTACCGTGAGTAAGCTTCGATGAAGTCCGTGAAAAAACAAACGCCCAAGAAAAGCGCCACTCCTAAACCGAAGCGAGTAGCGCGCGATGTATTCGCCGCATTGCCGGCCTCCCGGCTCGTTCGTCTCATCGGCAAGCCCAGTGAAGATTGGACCGTAGATGATCTCATCTCCCTCGTCCGCGAACAAAAAATCCGCATAGTCAGCCTGATGCACGTAGGCGGCGACGGCTGGCTGAAGACGCTGGATTTCGTGCCGCAGGATGCTGCCCATTTACGCGATATTCTGTCCGCCGGAGAACGCGCAGACGGTTCCAGTATTTTTGCGGGATTGGGAATTCCCGTAGGAGCGTCTGATATTGTACTGCGTCCCCGCCCGCAAACCGCCTTCCTCGATCCGTTTTCGCACGAACCGGCGCTGGTTGTTTTATGCGGCCACCTCAACCGTGACGGCGCTCCGCTGACGGAATCTCCCGATACGGTGGTTCGCGCCGCATACAATCGGCTGAAAAAAGAAACGGGCGTGGATCTTCACGCTCTTGGTGAAGTGGAGTATTTTTTGGGGGCGCCGCCTGCGAATCACAGCAACTATGGCCGCAACGACCGTGGCTATCATGCGGCATCGCCTTTTGTCTTTGGGGAAACTCTGCGTCGTCAAGCGCTGGTTCTGCTGGCCGAAATGGGCATTCCGGTCAAATACGGCCATAGCGAATGCGGCTATATTCCCGCCGACGAAAAAGATCCGCTCGTCTGGGAACAGCATGAAATCGAATTGCTGCTCCAGCCGTTGCCGAAAGCCGCCGAGAGCGTCGTTTTGGTGGAATGGGTGCTCCGCAATTTAGCGCATCTGCACGGCATGGTATGCAGCTTCGATCCCGTCGTCAAACAGGGACACGCCGGAAGCGGCATGCATTATCATTTATCTCCCGTTGTGCGCGGAGTTCATCAAAGCCAGAATGGAACAAACGGCGAATTACGCGATGTCTCCAAGTGGTTGATCGGCGGTCTGGTGTGCTACGGCGGCGCACTCATGGCCTTCGGCAATCGCGATGCGACTTCGTTCCTCCGCCTTAAACAGGGAAAAGAAGCGCCGCAAACCGTAACATGGGGACGCTATAATCGCAAGGCGCTGGTGCGTTTGCCGATCACACCCCGCGATGAAAAAGGTCGAGCCGTCAGTCCGGAAACCATTGAATTCCGCCTCCCTGACGGATCCGCGCATCCCTATTTTCTTCTGGCCGGAATCGCACAAGCGATGGTAGCGGGAAAATCACTGCCCGATTTGGAAGACTGGCTGAAAAAAACTTCCGTAGATGCCGCTGCCGCATCAGCGAAGAACACCGTTGCCGTGCCGAAGAGTTTTACGGATATTGCAGATCGGCTCGTTAAAAACCGCGCCGTCTTTGAGGCAGGCGGAGTTTTTTGCTCCCGTCAATTGGACAGTATCGTGGAAGCGATCAGCCGCCAATAATCCCAATCAAACTCGAAGTGCCATATCCTTCGGTATATAGCACACGGATTAGTCATGCCGGGCACTGGAAATAGTCCCGGCATGTTCATTTTTTTCACGAACCTGCAATTGCTTGACGTTCTTGGAAAAATCACTATCTTTCCCACGTAACGATTCCGACCCACTCTGCGGCTTGCTATTCGTCTAACCCACTCAGTCTTACGGGAATCATCGTCTATGAAAATCGGAGTACCCAAAGAAGCCACCGCGGGAGATCGCCGGGTTGCACTCGTGCCGGATGCAGCGGCCATGCTGATTAAAAACGGTATGGAAGTCCTGATCGAATCGGGCGCAGGAACCGGAGCGGAGTACCTCGACGAATCCTACCGCGAAAAAGGCGCGAAGATTCTTGCCGGTCGCGATGAAGTCTTCGCGCAGGCCGATGTGATTCTTCAGATCAATCTCCTCGGAATGACTCCGGATACACAGAAAGCGGAGTTATCGCGCTTGCGGAAGGATCAAACCGCCATCGGCTTTCTGGATCCGCTCGGCAATCCGCAGCTGTGTGAGGATCTGGCGGCGCGCGGGGTGACATCGTTCGCCTTTGATCTGCTTCCGCGAATCACGCGCGCGCAAAGCATGGATTCCCTCTCCTCGATGGCCATGGTAGCGGGGTATAAGGCGGTTCTCATTGCCGCGGAAGCTCTGCCGCGATTCTTTCCCATGTTCATGACGGCCGCCGGAACGATTTCGCCCGCGAAAGTCTTTGTCATCGGGGCCGGAGTGGCCGGACTACAGGCGATAGCCACGGCCAAACGTCTTGGTGCCGTCGTATACGCCTACGACATTCGACCCGCCGTCAAACAGGAAGTGGAAAGTTTGGGAGGCAAATTCGTCGAACTTCCACTCGAAACGGCTTCGACGGCCGATTCCGGCGGCTATGCGCGCGCGATGGATGAGGCGTTTTACACCAAGCAGCGCGAATTGATGCACTCCGTGATTTCCAAGAGCGACGTGGTCATTACAACCGCATCGGTTCCCGGCAAAAAAGCTCCCGTCTTAGTGACAAAGAGCATGGTGGAAGCGATGGCTCCCGGTTCGGTCGTTGTGGATTTGGCCGCCGAGCAGGGCGGCAACTGCGAATTAACCAAGCCCGGCGAACGAGTTGTACATAAGGCCGTCACCGTGATCGGCCCGATCAATGTGCCGTCCACCGTGCCGTATCATGCCAGTCAGATGTATGCGCGAAATGTCGTCACGTTTCTGATGAATTGCTGCAAGAGCGGAAAGATGGAATTGAATCTGGACGATGAGATTGTCCGCGAGACCCTTATCACGCGGAACGGCGACGTGGTTCATCCCCGTGTTCGCGAGCGTCTCGGCAAACCGCCGCTTCCCATTGTCGAGAGGAAGGAGAACTAATGGAAACCGTTGTCATTGCCCTAACCGTTTTTATCCTCGCCACCTTCGTGGGTTTCGAAATTATTACAAAAGTGCCGCCGCTTTTGCATACGCCGCTCATGTCCGGATCGAATGCGATTTCCGGAATTACGATTGTTGGTTCGCTGGTGGCGGCCGGAAGCGGACATGAAGTCGCCGCTACCATCCTCGGAGTGGTCGCGGTCGCCTTCGCCATGATTAACGTGGTCGGCGGCTATCTGGTGACGCATCGCATGCTCAAATCCTTTAAGAAGAGTCGCTGACCATGAGCCCAAATCTGATCAATCTCGCTTATATTGTGGCGGCGGTTCTCTTCATTATGGGATTGAAGATGCTCGCGCATCCGCGCACCGCCGTGAAAGGCAATCTGCTGAGCGCCGTCGGCATGCTGATTGCCATTGTGTTCACCTTGTGGGACCGGCAAATCGTATCCTACGAGTGGATTATTCTCGGAGTACTGATCGGTTCAGCCATCGGTGCCGTTCTCGCTCTGCGAATCCGCATGACTGCCATGCCGCAAATGGTGGCCTTGCTCAACGGTTTCGGAGGCGCGGCTTCCATGCTGGTAGCGGGTGTGGAATTAATGACCGCAGCATCGCGCGGCGTTGCCGTCACGGATCAGTTTACCATTGCCGTTGCGGTTTCCGGAATAATCGGAGCCGTCACGTTCTGGGGCAGCTATGTTGCCTTTGATAAGCTTCAGGAGTGGCTCCTGAAAGGTAATCCCATTCACTTTCCCGGCCAGCAGCCGCTGAATATCGCCCTGTTGGTGGCCTGCGTTGTCGTCGGTGTGCTGATCGTTCTGAATCCCGATGCAACATATCTCTACTGGATTCTGGTCGCATTGGCTTCCGTCTTGGGTGTCATGTTTGTGCTGCCGGTGGGCGGTGCGGACATGCCCGTGGTCATTTGTCTTCTGAATTCGTATTCCGGTATGGCGGGCTGCGCCACCGGTTTCGTCATCAACAATAACGCGCTGATTATTGCGGGGGCGCTGGTCGGTTCTTCCGGTATTATTCTCTCCGACATCATGTGCCGGGCTATGAACCGCTCGCTGATGAATGTTCTGCTTGGAGTGCTGGGACCGACGGAAGGCACACCGGATGCGGAAGCGGTCTACGCCGGTAAAATCAAATCCGCGACTGCCGAGGAAGTGGCCATGCTGTTCGATGCCGCCAGCCGCGTTCTGATCGTCCCCGGCTACGGTCTGGCGGTTTCGCAAGCCCAACACGTAGTACGCGATCTGGCCGGTCTGCTCGAATCCCGAGGCGTCACGGTCGAATACGGAATACATCCCGTGGCCGGACGTATGCCCGGTCACATGAACGTTCTGCTCGCCGAGGCGGATGTGCCCTACGACAAACTCAAAGAGATGGACGAAGTCAATGCCACCATGTCCCAAACCGACGTTGTCCTTGTCGTTGGTGCGAATGACGTCGTCAATCCCATGGCCCGCACCGATCCCAAGTGCGTGATCGGCGGCATGCCGATTATTGACGTAGACAAAGCGCGGACGGTCGTGGTCATCAAGCGCAGCCTCAGCCCGGGCTTTGCCGGAATTCCCAATCCGCTCTTCGCTAATGACAATACCTTGATGTTCTTCTCCGACGGTAAAAAAGCCTTTCTGGATCTGATCGCAGCCGTCAAAGAATCCTGATTGCGGCATCATAGGACAAACGTGCCGAAAATCCCCGCCTGCCGGCGGGGATTTTCTTTCCGGATTTACAAGTAGAAAGAGGCTATCCCTTGCGGTGTTCCGGGAATATTCGTATATTCACGATGGAGTGGATTCCGCCCTAAAAGCCCATCCTCCGCCCCCAACTTATGATCCAATCGGATTGGACCCATGTCCTCAAAATCCCGCTCCCGCGCCAAACAACACGCTAAACCCGCCGCCCGACCCGCCGCGCCAACCCTGCATGTAAAAGATGCTCTTCTTTTCGCGATTGTTTTCGGGCTGGGCGTTGTGTTATTCGGCATTATTTCGGTTTCGCTCGGTCAGGACAACAACTGGGATTTACGCAATTACCATTACTACAATCCCTACGCTTTTCTGAACAACCGTTTGGGATTTGACATTGCGCCCGCCCAAATGCAGACCTATTTCAATCCCGTCACGGATCTGTTATTCTACTTTTTAGTGAATCATGTGCGGCCAAGCTGGGTCGGATTTATCATGGGCGGACTGCACGGCTTGTCTCTCGGCCTTGTCTTCATGATCGCCTATCTGATTTTTTCCGGTTTCAAACAATGGCCGCGCGCGGGTCTTTCGCTTTTATGTGCTCTGATCGGGTTATATGGGCCGATATTTATCGGCGAATTGGGTGCATCGCAGAACGACACGATCATGAGCCTGTTCATTCTCGGCGCGGTGCTCCTTCTTCTCCGCCATATAAACAGACCGAACACTACAGAAGGCTGGAAAGCTCTCATCGCTCCGGCCGCTGCCGGTGCCCTGATCGGCTTTGCCGCCGGATTGAAAGATACATCGGCGATCTACGCCGTGGGCATGGCCGTTGCCATTCTGTTCATCGAACCGACATGGAAAATCCGCATTCGAACCTTAGTGGTCTGGGGCGGGGGTGCGCTCGTTGCATTCTTGATTATTCGCGGACATTGGCTGCTGACGTTGAACGGGCATTTCGGGAATCCGATGTTCCCCTACTTCAACAATATCTTCCATTCGCCGTGGACGGAACAGGTCAGCAATGCCGACATGCGATACATGCCCGCGAACTTCGTGGAAGCTCTGTTTCGTCCGTTCATGTACGTGGTGAAAAATCAGTTCACACTTTTCTCGAACGACTTCCGCGACGCCCGCTACGCCGTGCTCTACGTTCTGCTCTTGGCCTTGATTGTGGCATGGTACATTCGCCGGCGAAAAAATCGTGCGGATAAATCGCACGCTTCGGATACTCTTCTGGATCGGTCGGGATTCTTCCTTGTCATTTTTTTCGCAGTCACTTACATCGTTTGGCAGATTCAGTTCTCGATCATCCGCTACACCTCCGGCCTCGAAGCTCTCGGACCGCTGCTCATAGTTATATTAATCTTCGCACTGGTACGGATTCGCTGGCTGCAAGGCGTGCTGATTGCGGCCGCTTTTCTGTTTATCGCGGTGGATATGCAAGCTTTAAATCATAACCGTCTGGAACGTTTGCCGTGGACAGGTAAATTCTGGGACGTGCAGACTCCGCGCCTCGAGGATCCTGATCACACCATCATCCTGATCGCGGGCAGCCGCCCGTGGGGATACTTGATGCCGTTCTTTCCGAAAGGCGTCCGCTTCGTCCGCGTGGAAAGCAATTTTACGAATCCGCGCAGCGCCACGCGCATGCAGGAAGAGATTCGCAATGTGCTGGGCGCGCATCAGGGGCCGATGTTCCTGCTCACCAGACCGCAATACCTGCAAGCCAATAATGAAGTCTTGAATGCATACCGGCTTGCCGCCGGTCAGAATGCGATGCCGGTCTATTCCAAACACGAGCCGAACGGATTAGTCCTCTGTCCGGTGAGTCGGAAATCCTCATGAGTCAAACGGACAAGGCGCATATGAACAAGGAATCGAAACCGACCATTGCCGTACTGCTTCCTTGCTATAATGAGGAAGTCACCGTCGCGAAAGTCGTCAAGGATTTCCGCGCTGTGCTGCCGCAGGCGTCTATTTACGTCTTTGACAACAACTCCACGGATCGCACCGCCGAACTGGCGCGCGATGCGGGAGCGATTGTCGTCAAATCTCCGCGACAGGGAAAAGGACACGTCGTCCGCCACATGTTCGAGACCGTGGAGGCTGACATTTTCGTAATGGCCGATGGGGATGACACCTATCCGCCGGAAGAAGCTCCAAGTCTAATCCGCACGCTGGAGGAAACGGGAGCGGACATGGTGGTCGGCATGCGGCTCAGCCGTTTCGACGATCAGGCTTTTCGGCGGCTGCACGAATTCGGCAATAAATTGATCTCCGGTACGATTTCTCTGCTCTTTCGCGCACCCATCACCGATGTGCTGTCCGGCTATCGCGTCTATACACGTGAGTTCACACACAGCATGTATCTGCAATCGAGCGGATTTGCCATTGAAACGGAACTGACGCTGCAGGCTCTGATTAAAAATTGCTTGATTCGCGAAGTCCCCGTTCACTATCGCAGCCGTCCCCAAGGCAGCGTCTCCAAACTCAACACGTTTGCCGACGGTCTGCATATTTTTAAAGCGATTTTTCTGATCTTTAAAGAGTACAAACCGCTCGCATTTTTCTCGATTCTCAGCGGCATCGCGTTTATTCTGGGCTTGATTGCCGGATGGTTTCCGGTGCGGGATTATCTGCAAACGTCGTACGTCAGCCATGTGCCGCTGGCCGTGCTGGCCGCCGCGTTGGAAATTCTGGCCGTGCTGTTTCTGGGAATCGGTTTGATTCTGAACGCCGTGACCCGTTTTCACATTGAAACTCAGGCTGTGGCTAAGCGCCTGTTCCGCGCCATGGAACAACAAAAATCCAAGTAACTCGATCTTCTCCAAAATAATCAGTCTCTACCGCCGTCATCCATCACTTCACCCATTCCCCGGACTCCCATGAGCGACACAAAACCTATGACTCCCGAAGAACTCGAACGCGAGTGGTATGAAAAAGTATATCGCGGCGACGACATGCCGCAGCTCACCTGGCGCGCCGTGCTCATGGGCTCTTTTTTAGGAGCGTTCCTTTCGCTGCAAAACCTCTACGTCGGTTTGAAAACCGGCTGGGGTCTTGGCGTGGCCATTACATCTTGCATCTTAAGCTTCACGATTTGGAAATCCATGCGCAAGTTGTTTCCGAAATGGGTAAAGACGGATATGTCCATTCTCGAAAACAACGCGATGCAGTCCACGGCGTCTTCGGCGGGATACTCCACGGGGGGCACGATTGTTTCCGCCATCGCTGCCTATCTGCTGGTCAATGGAGTGCATATCGGTTATGGGCTGTTAACCGCGTGGGTGTTCTTCCTGGCCGTGCTTGGAGTGACGATGGCCATTCCCATGAAGCGGCAGATGATTAACATCGAACGGCTTAAATTCCCGTCCGGCATCGCCGCCGCGGAAACGCTGAAGAGCCTGCACGGGGTCGGGAAAGACGGCGGAGAAACGAAGACGGCGAAGGCTCTTTTCACTTGGGGAAGTTTCGGCATCGTTATCGCCGCCGTCCGTGACTGGCTCCAGTGGATTCCCGCGCAGTACAACTGGTTCGGTCAGCGCTTCGGTATGTATACCGTTCAGTTCGATGCCAGCATGATTCTCGTCGCCGCCGGTGCCATCATGGGCATCCGGGTGTGCGTCAGTCTGCTCATCGGCGCCGTTCTGAACTGGGGTATTCTGGTTCCTGCAATGATTGACAAGAAAGTCATCGAACATCCCGCACCCACCATCCTCTCCGAGGAAAAACTCTCCTTCCCGCTCAGCATTCCCGCCGGATCCGCGCTCGGCTTTACGCTTGTCGAAGCCACGAAAGGCCCGCGTTTTGAAGACGGCTCGGAAACCACGCACCTTCTTTACAATTGGAGCCGCCCGGTAAATTATGCGAGTATGCAGGAACTCACCAACGATTTCAATCGGGCCATTCTGCCGGACGGCCTGACTCCGAATCCCTTCTTTGGAAAATTACAATTTGCCGAACCGCCGGAAGCCTATCGTAAAGGCCGTCTTGAAGTTCGTGCACCGGAGGCAATCCATTACGCGGCTGTCCTCAGTCTGGATCAAGAAATTTCCTCCGCCGCGTCACGACTTGCCTTCAAAGAAAATGATTCGAACGAACAATTGCCCGGCGGATTCCGCAACTGTGTGGCATGGAGTCTGTGGGCAGGTGCGGCCTGTATGGTCACCAGCGGTCTGCTGACCTTTGCGTTCCAGTGGAAAACCGCGCTGCGCGCATTTTCCGGATTGAAACGGATTTTCTCCCGCAAAAAAATGGAGGCGGATTCTCTGGAACGCATCGAAGTTCCAGGCTCCTGGTTCGCCAGCGGGATGATTTTCGGAACCATCGGCATTGTCGCGCTGGCGTTCATATTCTTCGATATTCCGATCTGGATGGGCCTGCTGGCGGTATTTCTCTCCTTCTTCCTCGCTTTAGTGGCCTGCCGCGCCTGCGGAGAAACCGACACGACTCCGGTCGGCGCGATGGGTAAAATCACGCAGCTTACGTTCGGCGCGATTGCTCCCAAGCAAATGAATACGAATCTCATGACCGCCTGCATCACCGCCGGCGTGGCCGATTCCGCTTCGGATTTACTCACCGATCTGAAGAGCGGCTATGTCTTGGGAGCCAATGCGCGCAAGCAGTTTCTGGCACAGTTTGCGGGCATCTTTATCGGGACGGCCATAACCGTTCCTTGCTTTTTTCTCATTGTGCCTGATGTCTCGATTCTCGGCACGGATAAGTTTCCCGCTCCCGCCGCTCAGGTTTGGGCCGGCGTGGCGCGGCTGCTTTCCAACGGATTGGAATCTCTCCACCCCACGGCAAGGCTTGCGCTCCTCATCGGCGGACTAATCGGCATAATTATTCCTCTCTGCGGCACGCTGTTCCCCAAATCGCAGAAATATATGCCGTCCGCGATGGGCTTGGGACTGTCCTTCGTGCTGCCGTTCTACAATGCGCTGTCCATGTTCATCGGCGGTCTCGTCGCTTTAATCTACGCCAAATTCCGGCCCAAGACTGCCGAGCAATACACAATTGCTTCGGCATCAGGAATTATCGCCGGTGAAAGTTTGATGGGAATTTTCATCACGCTCATGGGGGCGTTCGGCTGGATCAGTTAGCAGTTCTTCAAACGAAAATGTAAAACGGGCTTCCCCCGCCGGGAAGCCCGTTTTTTTCGATCAGTGCCGTCTCCGCGAGGCGGCGCTGTTTCTTATCGTCCGCGTTTTCCTGCCCACTGCGGCCTTCCGCTCGCGTCGCGCAAATCGAGCGTCTTGCCGTCTTTCAGCACTTCGTCCGCGATTAAAGCGGGTTTGCCTTCATACGTAATGCGCGATCCGGTGATTTCCACACGATCTCCATTCTGAAAACGTACGGATTGATCTTCCAGATACCACGACGGTCCCAGATGAACCGGAATGGTTTCTTGACCGGTATTCACTAAAAGATGAACACCGAAATTCCGGTTGTTTTTTCCCGTCATCGTTTTTACGTCCGTTACTTCGCCGCGAATCGTTTCCACGGTGGCCGGGTTGTACAATCGGCTGGATTTTCCGTCTTCATAGCGCGGATAATCCTTTCCGCGATTCTGCCGGCCGCCTTGCGCGAAGACAACCGATGAGAAGATTAATCCAATGACGGCCAGAATTGCGACGGTTGAAAGAAATCGTTTCATGATCGTTCCCCAAGAGGTTAGTGATACTGTTTGCGAACTGTCTGATCTGCTCATTGGATACACAACTCCGTGGAAAGTTTAATCCCGGCTTTTCGCACCCTCGATACGGAGAGCTTACATTCAGTAATTTCTTATTCTTATGTACTCTTCACCCAATCCTATGAGGAAGCTGGAAGGGGGAGTTCTGATTCACCGAGCCGGGATTTCTCAACCAGTCCGGAATCTATTCTTCCGCTCATCATTCATCATTCATCGTTTCTAATAATCCGAAAAAGTACAATTGGCTTAGGCGGCGGGTTCCAAGCCGTCGTTCGGTGTTCCTTCGCATATATGTCGATCACCGAAATAAAAATCCCCCCTTTGCAAAAGGGGGGAATCAAAGGGGGGTCTCATATAACAGAATGAAACAAAAACGCACGACTGTGCCGCGTCACGTCTTCGCAGCCTGCCCGCCATCCGCTTTAATCTTATCTTCATTCATCATTCCTCATTCATCATTTCTGCCTCATCCTTTCTTTATTTCCTCTTGACAAATCCCTTTTTCGACATTATATTATCGTCTGACTTAATCATTCGATTGACCAATAAAATCCTATTTATCTGTTTTTATTAATCAACCGTGAAAAAACCAAACAAGCCACGAAGCCAAAAACCGTCGCCCAAGCCTCCCATGAGTGACGAAAGCAAACTGTCTGCGCCCCCGAAAGTGCTGACCATTCAGGCTTTCTTTAATTCCGTGCCGCTGGAATGGCAGCCTCCCGATCCGGAATCTCCGCGCGGCCGCATCCTGAATGCCGCGCGGATTCTGTTTGCGGAACATGGTCTTGCCGCCACCAGCACGCGCATGGTTGCGGAAGCTGCTGCCGTGAACTTGGCTATGATACACTACTATTTCGGCAGCAAAGAGCAGCTTTACGAACAAATCCTCGCCCGCGAGTTCATTACGATGATGCGCTCCATGAGCAAGCTGATCGAGCCGACCATGCCGCCGGATCAAATTATCCTCGGTCTTCCCCTGCGGGTGATGGCCGTATTGCAAAAAAATCCGCTCTGGATCACACTGCTCCGGCACGAGGTAGCCAACGGCTGCACACATCTCACGCATGCATTAAAGAGTCTGGGCGGATTCGGGCCGCTCGGTCTGCGTCAGGTGTTCGAGCACACCTATAAAGCGGCGATTACACAGGGTACACTCCACGATCTGCCCGCCAAATAGCTGCGCGAAAGCC
>RPQS01000032.1 GCA_003818605.1 Candidatus Zhuqueibacterota bacterium
AAGCGGCCAAAGTCGTGCCGCCCCAAGAGGTCGTGAATACGCGGTGGTAGACGTCGTCGTCACCAGCCCACACTAAATGAATATTGTCCGTGACCGGATCCACCAGCAAATTGGCGTAACGGTTTTCCGTTACCATCGCAGGCGTTAAAGCCGTTGTCAATTCGGTCGTGGTCGCCCAGCTTGAACCGTCCGAGGAAAACGTATGATAAATATGGCGGTCGCCCGAACCGTTGATCGCTTCGTAAACCACGTGGACTTCGCCCGTGCTGCGTACGGCGATGCGCGGACGGTCATGCGCGCCGACCAGAGCCACGGGAGAAATCGTAATGGCTGCCGACCACGTCCGTCCGAAATTGTCGCTATAGCTGTAAGCGGTTCCCTGCGTCGCATCGTCGCGGCAGAATACCATGTGCAGCCGTCCGGAAACCGGATCGAAAACCAAATCCGATTCCATATTGGCCGGGGCCTCCGCCTGATTCATGGTGCTGGCGGTGTCGAAGCTAAAAGCGATTCGGTAATCATGGCCGAGATACGTATTCTCGTTGATAATCGCCTCTGCCAAGACGGCGTTGCTGCAGCCGGTCGGCAAGCCTTCGGCCACCGCGCCCGCCACATTGGTTCCGTTGTCGGCGATTTCCACGTCGTACGGACGCTCCAGATAGCCGGGGTAGGTGTCCACGTGAATAAACGCGCCGCCACCGCCCGTTGCCGTCAGATTGTACGAAGCCAGTGTTCCGCCGCCGCCCGGCAAGCCATTTACCAGATAGATATCCAGCGCCGTGCCCGGCCGCACTGATCCGTTAATGGCAATCGAAGTCAGATCGGTCATGGCCGGATCGGTCGCGGATGTGGCTTCGTTGAGCTGCAGGGGAATATCGGTCGGCGTGGATTGATACAGCACATAGTCAATGTCGCCTAATCCCGCGGTGCCCGGAGGGGTCGCGTATGAATATTCCACACGTACCGAATCGAACGGCCCGAGATTCCAGCCGCTGGGCAGTGTAGCCACGCCGCCGGTATTCGGCACACCGTCGTAGACGATGGTATATACCGAGTCAATGGCCGTATAGCCGGTAAGTGAGCTGACCCGCGTGAAAGGCTTGCCGTTGATGTGAATGCGTTCGCTGCTCGGCAACACCTGACCGTAGCTGCACTTGATGCTGCGGGTGCCGAAATATCCCTGCACGGGTGTTGTGCTGTAGCCTAAAGCTTCCACCTTCCAGTTGGCGTTCGCGTTGAATACCTGCACGCGACGGTGGTCGTGGTCTACTACAAATACCGTGGGGGAAATGACGGATCCGTATGTCTCCACCGCTGTCGGTGAAGAGAACGGTGATCCGTACAGCGGAAGAGGATTATTGACCAGATAGCTGAGATAGGCGCTGCTATCCGTGTTCAATGCGTGGCGTACGTGATAGTACGGCCCGTTCCATTCGATGAACGAGCGGTAGGTGGGGGTGGCTCCGGCCCACGTTGCGGCCAGCAGCACAAACACCGCCAGGACTACCCACGGGCGATGACGAAGACTCATGGCTGATCTCCGGTAATGAGGAATCGTGCGGATTCCCCGGTCTATGTGAATATTCTCGTTTTGTCTTGTTGAAAAGAGCGTCATGGCTGCACCTCGATCACTCCGGCCCGCAGACTGCAAGCCCGCGTTTGAGCGAAGACGTCCAAACCGAACGTGCTGTCCGCTCTGAACCGCGCTTCGACCGGCCCGCTATCCACGCCCCGCAGCCGGGCGTAAGCCACGATGCCGCTGCCGTCCGCCGCCGTGCCGATTCTTTGATTGCCCTGATACTGAATCGTCCACGTCAGATCGGCGACAAAAAATCCTTCGCTGTTCCGAATATTGCTGAAAATGATAAAGCCGCCGTTATTGGTATAGAAAGGTCCTTCATCCACCGCGACGACTTCCACCGTGCCGCTGGTGAACGAAATTCCCAATCGCAGAGCGGCTAAATCCTGAGCGTTCGTAATCCAGATCGGCAGGCGCACGGTGTCGCCGATGCCGATGGTCGTATCGGGGAACGACACGGTCATGCGGGTCGCGGTCGTGAACAGCGAGTCGCGGCCGAAACCGCGCAGATTTGTGCTGTCCACCGCCTCCGGCCGGATGCGATAGGATGTCGAAGGAATCAAATCCGTTAAGATCACTTCGTGTTGAAGCGCAAAACTGTCTTTCGTCACGGAATCGCTGAGCGTCGTCACTCCGTAATAAAGGATAGTCGTAGCCGGTTCGTCCGTCCGCCAGTTGATCCGCGCCGACGTTTCCGTAATCGAACTGACGGTCAATCCGCTGATGATCGGTTCGGGAGTGGATTTCACCGGAGTTGTAAAATCGCCCGTGAATTCCGCGGAGCGATCCAGACTGTCGAAAATGTTTACCCGGTAAATGTAGCGGGTGTTGAAATCCAAACCCGATAAAACCACGTCGTGCGTGTCCAGCCGCGCCGGAATATTGACCAGATTCGTGAAACTGGTGCGGCCGTAGCGGATCTCGCCGCGGGTGGCAGCATCCGCCGCCCACTCCACGTGAATTTCGCTCTCCCGTTCAATCACCCGGCAGTAATAAACGGTCAGTTCGCCCGGGCCGATAGGACCCGCAGGACCGCTCGATCCGCCGCTGCCGCAGCTTAAAAGGAGAGTGCCGGTTAGAAGCAATCCGAGTAACAGAAGTGGGGCATGATGTTTGGTCATATCATCAATCCAATGCCGTGAACATGATTTCTACTGAATCCCGAAGTCCCTGCGAATACGCAATGATCCAGCCGGAACCTGCGGTTGTATCCGATTTCAGCGTGTCGAGCGCGACTCCGCCGCTTGTATAAATGATGCCTTGCTGCAACGTGCCGATGCTGTTCAATAAAATGATTTGTGTTGAGTCATTGACGGCTTGCTCTCCCTGACGCATCTCCACAAAAATGACTAACCGGCTGATGCCGTCGGCGCGAATGGTCGGAGGCTGCGCTTCCACCGAAAGATTCAATTGGCCCACGGGCTGCACCGGGCCGTTGCCGTCGTCATTGGTCGTACAGCCGCCAATAATAAGAGCAATGAATAAAAGCGAGAACAGGCTATGGCGCATAACTGAGTTCGCGGGCGATGATCCGCCCGGCCTCGCGATAAGCTTCAAAAGTAAGATTGCGGCTTTCACTGATACTCAGCACTTCCTGATCCGATCCGGAAAGGAGCGGTTTTTCCCGCCGCATGGCTTGAGCCGAAATAATCTCGGAATACCGCACGTGTTGATCGCGCAGATTCACAAGCTGTACCCGCATCCGGCATTCCGCCGACCAATTGCTTTGATTCAACAACAAGGGAATCCGCATACCGCTTCGCCGCGAGACATCCTCCCGTTCCACACGCGCGAACAACAGCCAATCGGCTTCCGGATGAGCCTGCGCCAAGGCGCGCACGGATCGCATGATCGTTTCGGCATTCTGATCGCTGAACGGAAGACCGGGAACATCCAGAGTGGTGAGCGGGATAACTTGAGCAAAGGTCTGGTTGACTTCTTGTTGGATGCTTTGCCAGAGCTCCACACCGTCCGCCAGAATGATATTGGAAAGCGGTGTGGCAACCAGCACCGTTCCTCCCAGCGGTTCCGCCTCCGGTTTTGCCGCCGCCTGAATGTGGCTTTCTTTGGGAGTCCGGATTGCCACCGGAGCGGTAAACCGCAATCCTAAAGATCCGCCGTAAATCGGCTCGGCTTCCAGATCGCTCCACACGCCCGGCACAATCGAAAAACCGCGACCCACTTTTATAGCCAGCGCCGCTGACAACGTTTCCGTGTTCGGAAACACTCCCGTGCGGGTCAGCGATTGTCCGTAGCCGAGTTCCATCGCATAGCGCGGCCCGAACGGTGCGATCAAGGCTCCCAATCCCCAGCGGAAAGCCTGCTCCGTTTTATCTGAAGTGCAGAAATAGCCTATAAAGCCGTTGACTTCCGCCGAGGGTCCCAGCGACCAGGTCAATCCGGAGTAAATTTCTCCGGCGGTCTGCTTCAGGCTGAACGACGGCAGTGTGCGCATGGAATCCGTTACCGCATCGTAGTAGGTTTCCTGCTTGCGGAATCCGGTCGGCACGATGAAGTTGGCATTGATCCCCAAAGACATTTGCGGCATGACGGTCGGCCAGTAGGAAAATCCCAGCCGGGCATCTTCAATCCCGCGCTGAAACGCTCCCTGACCGGACAGGTCGCGGTTCGATCCCGCCAGCGAGATTCCCAAACCCCGGCCCAAACCCAACCCCACACTCAGTCTCGTCCGGTTGTCCGTGAACGAGTTGCCGCTCAGCATGATTCCCATGGCCCGGATGGAAAGTTGACCGGGAGGAGGACATGGTAAACCGGCTTCGGGGTCGGAAATTGCCCCGGAAGGCCATGTTTGGGCTTGTGCAATTGTCGTAATTGCCAGTAAAATCAGTATGTTAAGCTTTTGCATCATGTAGATAGGAGATAATTTCCGTACTTGAACGATGCAAGCCAAATGCCATATAGAATTCTCAGTAACTTAAATGTGAAAGTTGAAGGAAAATGAGAGCATTGAGGCAACTTTTGCCGCAAAGGGTCACCTTTGTTTTCGCTCAGCTTGAGAGTAAAAAAGCCCCAGAAGGGCTTTTTCGGCAACCGCCGACCGGAGTTCAAACTTTGTCGAAAAAATTACGATTCAAATCTCGCTTTTTGGGCAAAAAAAGAGGCAGCCGAATGGCCGCCGCTTTTTCAAGTCTCAAGTCTCAGATTTCAAGTCTTTCTTCACATTCCCCGGTCCAGAGCCTCAACCAAGGCAATGGCCTGATCGAGATATTCTTTCATCAGCCCGTCGAGTTCCGCCGCCGGAATTTTGCTCTTTCCCTTTGCCGAGTCAAGCAGCTTCCGCCACACATCACTCTTAAACCAGCTTTCGCGGCGGCCTAATTCGGATAGTGCCGCCTCCAGTGTGGTCGGTTCCAGAATATGTTTCTGATAGAGCAGTGTGCAGCGGAGAAGGGTCAGGTGTCCCGGCACCATGTCGGCGAAAATTTGCGGATAGTATTTCGCATGGCCGCCCGCGGCCAGCCAGCGGCGGGTTAAAGCAATCCGTTTTTGCCGGGCTTCCCGCTCCAGTTCCTTGCGGACGGTTTCCCAATCGGGAGTGAATCCCGTAAACGGATCGTCTCCGTAAAGCACTCGTCTGGCCGCGGCGATGTCCGCAAACTCAATGGCAAACGTATCCAGACTGCGGGGCACCTGATCTTCGCGGAAAATCACGGGAGCGGTCACTCCCTGCTTCATCCACTCCGGCAGCAATTTCAAGAGCGGCTGCAGATTTTCCGGTGCGTGCTCCTGCACGATAAAGAACAGGTTGACGTCGCTCTTGTCCGAAGCGTCGCCCCGCGCCTGCGATCCGTAGAGCACGATGGACACGAGATTCTCACCGAGAGCGTCTTGTGCCTGCTTGGCAATCTCTTCAAGATTTATTTTCATAGCCATCCTTCTTCAAATCTTCTTTTCCGCTTTCCGCTTTCAGCATTTCCTTCAGTATCCTCCGCTGCTGCCGCCTCCGCCGGACATGCCGCCGCCGAAACCTCCGAACCCGCCGCCGCCCCCTCCTCCAAATCCGCCGAAACCTCCTCCGCCAATCCACGGGCCGCCGCCCCAACGGTTGTCATCGCGGAAGCCGCGTCTCCGTTGGGAAAGCATAATCGCGCCCAGCACGAGGAGCATGAAAAACGGGGCTAAGACCGAACCCAAACGCTTGCCCTTTTTCCCGGAGACTTGCGGTATAGTAATTCCCGATAAAGATTCGAGCTGTACATTCTCGTTTTTCGCAACAATACTCGCGAGGCTGGCCACTCCGGCCAGATAGGCTTCGCCCCGTTTTCCCTTGGACAGCAGAGGTGTCATCACGTCGCGGCGAATCCGTCCCGACATCGCGTCCGTAATAATGGATTCCAGCCCGTACCCGATTTCGATCCGGATTTTCCGTTCGTCCACGGCATC
Organism: Candidatus Zhuqueibacterota bacterium; assembly: GCA_003818605.1. GTDB lineage: Bacteria > Electryoneota > RPQS01 > RPQS01 > RPQS01 > RPQS01. Next base: position 5,984 of record RPQS01000032.1, read on the forward strand.
CACAATCAGGATTCCATTATCCACGCCTTTTTGTCCCGGCATCCATTGCTCGAACAGTCTTGACGTGAATCCGTCAATTTCGTCTCCCCCCATATCTTTGAAAACGGCTACGCCGATCTGGACACCGGTTTTTTCGTCCAATTCCCGGCAGATCGCGGTGATTTGTCCGGAGTGGCTCTGCTCCACAACTCCGGCAAAATCGCTTAAATATCCGACCGGGTCAGGAAAGCGTTTTTTTGCCGCTTCCGACACCAAACCGGCACACAGCAACAATGCCAGCGTGATCGGAATTATCCACCCGGATTTTCGGACAAATGATTTATTCATCAAGGGTTGCATTAAGAATCAATATACGAATCCCCTTGCCCAATGTCAACGCAATCCGGCTTAAATTGCGCAAGGAGAGCTTATTGCGCGAGTTCTTGGGAAGGAGTTGCTTTTCGGCCTATCTGGTCGTAAATTAAAGGTCAGGCCTAAACTGGGTTTCAATGCGGCTACTTGTTTTAAAGGCGGTTCATGATTCGCGGGATTCTCTTCGATCTTGACAACACTTTGCTCGATTTCATGCGCATGAAACGGGCATCCATCGAAGCGGCGGTCATGGCCATGATTGATGCGGGGATGCCTCTTGACCATGAAGCGGCGATTCGCGAGATCGGCGGTCTCTACGAGCAAGTCGGCATCGAGCATCAGGAAATCTTTCAACTCTTCCTCAAGCAGCGGTTTGGTTCGGTACAGTTCAAATGGCTGGCGGCGGCGGTGGTGGCCTACCGCCGGGCCCGCGGCGGGGTGATGGTAACCTACCCGCATGTTCGCAGCACATTGGTGGAACTGCTGCGCAGAAAACTCAAGCTGGCGGTGATCAGCGATGCCCCCCGCCTCAGCGCGTGGCTTCGGCTGTGCCAACTCGATTTGCACCATGCGTTCGATCCGGTCGTTACTTTTGAAGATACCGGACATCGCAAGCCTTCGCCCATGCCCTTTGAACGCGCGCTCGACCTCATGGCTTTGAAGCCCAGCGAGGTAATCATGGTCGGGGATTGGCCGGAGCGGGACATGGTCGGAGCCAAACAACTGGGCATAAAAACGGTGTTTGCGCGCTATGGAGACGTGAAAGGCGTCACGAAAAGCGGCGCGGATTTCGAGATAGATGATATCAGCCAGCTTCTGCAAGTGCTGGACAGGTTGGAATTGGGGGATTCCCAATCCGAATTTTTTGCGGCTCCGGCTTCCTGACGGTTGACGCGGCGGTGATCGGCGCCTGCCGCGCGAGCGATAGATGTTAGGCAACGGTTATGACGTTCACCATGACACAAATGAGATCCATTCGATGACTCACCCGCATGTGCTCCCGGCTCTGCACCGTCGGATTCGCCTTCCGATAGGGTGGATGCGGACGATCGGCTTCGCGGCTGTATTGGTTTTGCTTGGCTGCTCTAATTTCGTTTTTGCCGATACCACCTACGTGGATTCGGGCCGTGTCTCCGGAATCTGGACCACCTCCGGCAATCCCTTTGTTGTCCGCGGTGATATTTGGGTATCCTCTGCGGAAAATCTTGAGATTCAACCGGGCGTTCATGTCTATTTTACCGGGCCGTTCCGTCTGATGATCGAAGGTTCGATTCGGGCGCGGGGAACGATGGAAGACAGCGTGGTTTTTTCCACGGACTCCTCGCTGAATCATGAAGGATGGGGAGGGATTCGCCTGATCCGTCCGGCCGAAATCTGCGAGTTTGAGTATTGCGTCTTCGAAGGCGGGCGCGCGTTAGGCCAATTGGATTATGGCTTGGGAGGAGCCTTGCTCTGCGATCAGGCGGATGTCCGCCTGATTTCCAGCACGATTCACTTGTGTCAAGCGACGTCGGGTTCCGCCATTTTCGCGCGCAATTCCAGTTATCTGACGATTACCGACTGCATTTTCCGGCAGAACGGAGTCTTTATCGGCAGCGGCGGCGCCATTTGCGCGCGAAACGGCAGCCGACTGACGTTGACTTCTTCAACATTTGTTTGCAACATGGCTTTATACGGCGGGGCGGTGACCGTGGATGCGTCCACCCTGCTGGCGAATGACTGTGAATTTTCCAAAAACATCGCGGCTATCTGGGGGGGAGCGATTTACGGAACCACCGCCGATTTGACTTTTAACGGAACGTCGTTTTACGGCAATTCGTCCACCGGCGGCGGAGCTTTGGACTGCCGGGTGGATGTCCGCTTGATTATGGATCGCTGCATTCTGGGCCAGAATTCCTCCATTCGACCCGGTGCGGAAGGTCCGGGTGGAGCGATCCTGCTGCAGAACGGAGAGCAGTGGATTTATAACTGCACGCTGATCGAAAACCGGGCCTCGCAAGGCGGCGCGATTTACGGCAGCGCCCACATGCACGTCAAGAACTGCATCATTGCCAATAATACCTGCGGCCGGGGCATCTTTTTCCCCTACAGCGGAGCGGATGTCCGCTACTGTTGCCTGACGGGAAATATCGGCGGCGACTGGGGCGGATGGACGCCTCCCTATCAATTCGGACAGCGAGTTCGGCTCAATCCCAACGGCGATTCCTGCGACGTCTACTCCAACATCTATCAGAATCCTTTATTCGACGATTCGGCGGATGTCGGTTACAGCTTGTGTTTTGCATCGCCTTGCATTGATGCCGGCGATCCCGCAAGGCCGCGTGATCCCGACGGCACGATTTCCGATATCGGAGCCCGCTGGTTCGATCAGACGTCTTCCGTTGCACCGGAACGGACGGCTGTTCCGCGGAGTACGGTTCTGTATCCCGCCTATCCCAATCCGTTTAATCCGTCCGCGACTCTGAGTTACGAGATCGCGCAGGAAGATTTTGTAACCTTGCGGATTTTCGATCTTCTGGGACGCGAAACCGCCGCCTTAGTTCAAGCTCGAAGGCAGGCCGGACGGCACGTTGTTCAATGGAATGCGGAATCTGCTCCCTCCGGCTACTATTTCGCCGTGTTGGAAGCGGGCGATGTCCACTCCGTGCAGAAACTTCTGCTTATGAAATAGAACGTGTTTTGTGACGGTTCCGCTCGCGTTCACTGCGTAGTTGCACTTTTTTCTATTCAGGGATTCCCGATTACGCCCTCCGCTCCCAAACCGATATTACCTTCCTGCGGCATGGATTTGGTCGAGGTGGATCGCATCCGTAAAAAAATTACGGACACGGCCTTTCTCGAAAGGATTTTCACTCCTCGCGAACGCGAGGAGTGTTTACGTCGTGCCAAACCGGAAGAGTGTCTGGCCGCCCGCTGGGCGGCGAAGGAAGCCGTGGCCAAAGCGCTGGGCGTGGGCATCGGCCAGTTTCTCGCCTTTAAAGATGTGGAAGTGATTATCGGCAAGGGCAAGGCACCGCAGGTGCATATTCGCGGCCCCTATTCCGAATATCCGATGCGCGTGGCTCTGAGTCTGACTCACACCCGCACCACCGCCGCCGCCGTGGTGATGATTTACCCGGATGATTGATTCCGCCGAGGAGGGTCATCAGACCCTCCCGGAATCTTCTAAGCCACACTTATTAGAACAATGTGGATCACCATGACTAAGATTCAGAAAATTATTCTGCTTATCTACACCACAGGCTTGTTATTACTTCTGCTCATTATTGTTCCACTGAATGCATATAGAGTTGGACGCGGCGAGAATATTCGTGATGCCGACAAAGATAAGTGGGGAACAATATGGGATCCATACTATCGAAGTGGTAACACGGGATTTTATCGTCCAGACAAAGAGCGGTTGTTATTATCAGTTGGGTCGTGGACTATTATCTGTTGTGTAACCTTTGTATTAATTGGCCTGAAACAGAAATAAAACATCATTATGTTGTACGTATAGATGTTTGACTTATCTCAACGTGAACCATGACAGAGATTATCCTCGTTTTGTGTCTAACAAGGGCAAGACGATGTCTAATAATAGTTTAATTCCTGCTTGGATTGGGCAATTTTCGCTTGAACCAGAAGTTCTGTTCTGCGAAACCGAAAACCAATTCACTGGTAAAAATGCTCTTCTAAGGTTTCTTTGTACACCGACAATTCCATATGACCTTCAGAGTGTCTATAGACGTTTTCAAGAGATCGATCGCAAGTCACCCCATATGTTTTTCGTTCCTCACGAAAACATTATCTTGGATCGTCTCTATTGGCCGCTCCGGCATGCTAAGGCCAGTTACATATTAGGTAACTGCCTTGGAACGATATCACTATGTGGAATGGTCGCTGAAATGGTGGCAATTCTAATATTCGACATAAATATGGTTTATAGCAATGAGTCAGGAAATTGCAGTGATATATCCCAAAGAAAGAACAGTGTTAATTTCGAGAAATTAGGCCAAGCGAAACGCATAAAAAAATTATTCGACAGCAAGTTTATAGATGAAGATATAAGGAACAAGTTGGATAGTATCAGAAAAATCCGCAACAAATATTTGCATTTCTTTTCACAAAGTTATGTTGACATCGAAAAAGAATCGATTGAGATGTTTTGTTTGACAGCAAATGTTATTCTAATAACAACTATGCCAGGCTATCAAGATGGTGCAGCTGTTTTATCACCCATTCTTCGGAAACATCTTGAACAACAGGGTATCCTCTGAAACAGTTGTTCCTCTGATCGCGGCGGCGAATCCCCAGATTCGCCCCGCTTGAAAGCCGATGCTTCGCCGACATCGAAGGTTATCATTTGCCGACAGCATACACTTCGTAACGCTGGTAACGCGAGTGCGGGGTAACTGGTTTCGCGATCCCGAGAATTGCAAGGCGATTTTAGGATCGTTCCAGCACTATCTTGTCGAGCGCGAAGTGGAATGTCTGGCGTATGTGTTGATGCCCGATCATCTCCACGCATTGTTGGTTCAGCGCGGCGAAGGTGATGTCATTCCCAAGCTCATTCAAGATTTCAAGAAATATGCGTCGCGCCAATTACGCCCCCGACGTTATCCGGATGCGCCTCTCTGGCGAATCCGATATGATGATGTTCCGGTGCCGGGAACGAATGCAGCAGCAACGAAAGTTAAGTACATCCATGCGAATCCTGTCCGCAAGGGACTGTCAGAAAACGAACAGGACTTCGCATGGTCGAGTGCCCGCGATTATTTCGAGACGGGTTCCGGACCGATTGCGGAAAAATACTTTCGTAATGCCGGGCGAATCTGGGGATTCGCCGCGGCGAGTAGTTTCCAAACCGAGGGACGCGAATCGCTTGCCCCGCCGGAAAAAGCGAATGACATCAGCCACGCAAGCCGATGAGTCGCCGTGGCAGATCCCCTGATCTGCCCGGAATCTTCTATCTAATTTGTACGTCACTAATCCCGGGATGATTTTTTCATCCTTCACCCTTCATCCATTCTTCCATGATCCCACTCTTGACTTCCGACCAAATGCGCGCGCTTGACGCGTACGCGATCAAAGACATCGGCATTCCCGGCATGATATTAATGGAGAATGCCGCGCGCGGCGTGCTCGACGTCATCGAAGAAGAATTCGACGACGTCGAAATGCTCTCCGTGGCCGTGATCTGTGGTCCCGGCAACAACGGCGGCGACGGTTTTGCGCTGGCCCGCCATCTCCATCTGCGCGGCGCGGACGTGGACGTCTTTCTGCTCTGCGAAAAGAAAGATTTAAAGGGCGATGCCCTTACTAACTTCAAGCTGCTCGAACCACTCGGCATCGAACCACTCGCATGGAATGAAGAAACGGCAAGCATGGCTTTGACCGATTACGATGTGGTCGTGGATGCGCTCTTCGGCACGGGCACCGTGCGTGCGCCCGAAGGCGTATATGAAGATGTCATCGAAGCGATCTGCGATGCACCCGGCTTAGTGATTGCCGTGGATGTTCCCTCCGGCGTGGATGCTTCCACCGGACATGTTCCCGGCATGGCCGTGCGCGCGGACATCACCGTCACTTTTCAATGCGCCAAGAGTGGACTCTTGCTGCCGCCGGGCTGCGATTACACCGGGGATTTAATTGTATCTCCGATTTCCATTCCCGAATGCGAAGATATTCTTGCTGCGGCTCCCTTGGCTCTGCCCGAAGAAGACGATATTTTCGATCTGCTCCCGTCCCGCCCCCGCGATGCGCACAAAGGGGATTTCGGAAACCTGCTCGTCATTGCCGGTTCGCGCGGCATGAGCGGCGCGGCCCGCCTTGTGGCCATGGCCGCTCTGCGTACGGGTGTGGGACTTGTGAAAGTAGCCGTGCCCGAAAGCATTCGCTCCGAAGTCGCAGATTATCGTCCCGAAATTATGACCATCGGTCTGCCGGAAAGCGCAAACGGTACGGTCATCTCTTCCGCCATCGAAACATTGCAGCCGTATCTGGAATGGGCGGATGTAATCGCCGTCGGTCCCGGTCTCGGTCAGGATCCGGACACGGCACTCTTTCTCGGATCGCTCTTTGCCGGCACGAAAAAACCGTTTATCATAGATGCGGACGGCCTGAATCTGATTGCCGCGCACGGTCTGCTGAAACTTCTTCCGCATGATGCGGTGTTAACTCCACATCCGGGAGAATTCGAGCGTTTGGCCGGGAAAAAGTTCGAAGACTTCTACACTCGCGCCGTAGCCGCGCGCGATTTTGCGAAGACACATGGCCTCACACTCGTGCTTAAAGGCGCGCCGACGATTTGTTTTGATGCTCACGGCTTCGGCATCATTAATAATACCGGGAATCCCGGTTTGGCTACGGCCGGATCGGGTGACGTGCTGACCGGAATCATTGCTTCGCTTCGCGCGCAAGGATTGCTTCCGCATGCCGCCGCGTGGGTCGGCGCTTTTCTGCACGGCCGCGCCGCCGATCTGGCGGTGGAAGATTTGGGAGAAGCGTCTTTGGTCGCCGGAGATGTTGTCGCGGCTCTGCCGGCGGCGTTTCTCTCGATAGAGAATCGCGATGATGAAGAGCAGGGTGAACACGGCAGTTCCAGCGGATACGGCCATTGACCGATTCTCCACAGTCACTACGCTTTGCGTTTCATTCCGGATACTTCTGGCCTGCGACAGCCGCGCTATGGACCGCGGCGGTGTTTGCGCTCGCGTTAAGCCCCGGTGCGGATAAAAGCTGGCTGATGAAAACATTCGGCGATAAAATCCTGCATGGCGCCGCATTTTCCATCGGAGCTTTAGTCTGGGTAAAAACCATCCATGTTCTGCCGCGATTTTCACTCGGAAGCGCGATGGCTTTTGGATCCACCGCATCTCTTATTGTGGGAGCGGCAATCGAGCTTCTGCAGCGCTACATTCCGGGCCGCAAGTGCGACATCCGCGATTTCGCTTCCGATCTGATCGGAGTCCTCCTCGCCTTGCTTCTATTGGCGGTTTTTCGCTCCCCAAAATCCAGGAGGAACACGTCCGTCCCTGTTTCCTCGATGTTTGATCGTCCCTCTACATAGTACGTTACCGGCAGATTAATTTATTGCAAAGGAGAATTATCTTGTCAGGCACCGTCAACCGGGTTATATTAGTGGGCAGACTGGGGAAGGACCCGGAAATCAAATATACGCCGTCCGGCATGGCGATGGCTTCCTTCCCTCTGGCCACGGATGAGAACCGCAAAGACTCCGAAGGCAAGCGGACAACCCAGACCGAATGGCACAACATCATCCTCTGGGGCAAGCAGGCCGAAATCGCCGGAGAGTACCTGAAAAAGGGCAAGCTGGTCTACATTGAAGGCCGCCTCCAGACCCGGTCCTGGGAGGATTCGCAAGGCGGCGGGCAAAGATACCGTACCGAGATCGTGGGGGAACGCTTTACCATGCTCGGCGGACGCAGCGACAGCGCGGAAGGTTCTGATGCCAACCGCACTTCCGCACCACAACCGACCCAGAGTGAAACCCCAGCCCGCCTTGAAGAAGACGAAGACCTCCCCTTCTGACGGGAATGTTGGAAAATTTCTACGGGATGTTGGAAAAGCCTTGACAACCGGTCATTTTTTCTTTATCCTACACTGGCTATAAGCATAGTGGGGAGCATGATCCTCGCTTAATGCTCAAGGCTTTTATAAATCAAATATTTGCCGTAATACAGACCCATACAAAAACGGGGAAATGGGTCTCGGCTGCGAGAGGAACTCGAGTCTGACCGCGATCTTCCGGGTCAATTGCGATCCGGAAAAAAATGGTCTCAGCCGAAAACTATATTAACTGCACTTGTAAGGAACGATAGGGTAGGGGAAATCCACAAACATTCGGTGCGTTCTCGGGCTTTAGCCCATATTATACAATCGGATGAGAACAAGTTAAGGAGTCTGGCAAACAGGATTCTGTTTTGGAAATCCTTGTGTCAAGGAGGAAGATGATGAAGAAGGTCATTACTGTGATGGTCTGCCTGCTGCTCGTCAGCGCGTGCTTCGCTCTCGAGTCCGGCCCGTCGAACAAGGTCGGCTACGTGAAGAAGACATGCAGTGTTGGGTACACGCCGTTCGGTCTGCCGTTCACGTTCTGGAACGTGGTCAGCGGCGTACCGGTTTATGGTGATACCACGATTATGCCCAACATGATTGTCGGCGCGCAAACGAACTGCACCGCGCTGCCGAGTACGTGCGACAACGTTATCAAAAAGAGTAACGGTGCCATTTACTGCCGTTGGCCCAGCCCGTCGTGCCCGCCTAAGGGTAACCTGTATACCGATGCGACCAAAGGCTACATGAGCCCCGCGCAGGCATACACGTATCAGAACAAAAGCGGTGCTGTCCGCTATCTGGTTCTGGCCGGCGAAGCGGATACCACGGCCGCCAGCGTTCCCGCCATTGCCATTACCGGACCGGTCGCACCGGCCAATGCATCGTACACGCCGTATTCCTGGAAGGATCCGCGCGACGTGGCCCGCAACAAACTGAATCTGCTGCAAGACGGTTTCTTGGGCGGCAACCCCGGAGCCGCATACAGCGATCAGATCGTGTCGCAGAACACGGGCGGAACTTTCTACTATAATACCACCGGAGCGGGAAGCTGGGGCGGCACCATGACGGGTGTCACTCCCGGTGATGCTTATACCATCCTCAGCAAGCATCGCGGTGTGAACTGGACTTATCAGTATCGCGCCAACGGCTTGGCTCTGACGATGCCCGGTGGCGATGACAGCGCGCCGACGAAGACGATTTCTGCTCCCGATGGCAAGAACACCTCGAGCGGGACGCAAAAGATGGTTGCTCCGCCTGCCCCGACAGGAAAGACAGCCACCACCAAGGTTAAAAAGTAATCAGCACGATGAACAAGATTTTGTTTCGGATTGTCGGAAATTTTTGTCAAAGGAGAAGGTACATGAAGATCAGAATGCTATGTCTTGCGTTGGCTGTGTTGCTTATGTCAACAGCCAGTTTTGCGATCCCGGCCTTGATTCAGTTCGGAAACCTCGGTTTCGCGCTGACGAAGGATTGCAACGGCGGCGATCCGCTGCCCGATGGTGTGCCGATTGTAATGTATGTTGCGGCAACTAATTTGCCTGCGCCTCTTGCTCCGGGCGGTGAATGCTCCGCCGGTGTGTTGGGTGACTGGACGGGCAACATGTTATGGATCAATGCCGGCGCGTGGGATCCCGAAACCCATATGTATGACGGCATGTTTTGGCAGGAAGACTTTTTCGTGAGCTGCTCGGACCTTCCGCCGAACAATGTGGTGTACATTATAGTTGAGTGGAACAAGGATGATGCTTACACAGTTCGCGAAGGCGATTCTTTGTGCACCTACCACCACAAGACCGTTTGGAAAAGCAAGAACTTTACGGTTGTTGGCGGCGAAAATCCAACGTTCATGTGCGATATGGCCTCCGACTGGACCTGCACGGAAGTAACCGTAAAAGACGGTTGCGTGTATGACCCTATCATCACGTGCGTCCCGACGCTAAACACGTGGTTCAGCCCTGCTCCCCCGCAGGCGGGACACTATATGTTCCATGAATGCATCCAGCTGTGCGATCCGCAGACTCACACGGTATGCGTTGGTCCGTTGCCGAAGGCAAACCGTATTCCTCACGGCTTCTTTATTCCCGGTTGTGATATGAACACCCCGTGCTATCCGCATGAAGCATGCGATCCGGCCACCGGCTGGACCACAGGCGACGTGACGGGTGCCCTCAATTTCAGCCAGTGGGTTGAAATTCCCGTGGGCAGCGGTCTGTTCTATTATTGCGCGACCATCGTTGCTGGCCCCGAAGCCACCGATGGCTGCGGCTGTGTCTTTATTGACTGGATCGAACCGGTTGATATGGGCGAGATGGATGTCGTGGCCATGGACAATGCGGTCAAGGTGAGCTGGAATACGCTGGCCGAGACTGATTTCGCGTCTTTCGAAATCTGGCGCGACGATGTGAAGGTCACCACGATCAATGCCCACGGCGGCGCTACCGGTCATGACTACACCTACACGGATGCGGTTGAGAACGGCCGTACCTACAAGTACGAACTGAAGACCGTGGATCTCAACGGCGCTTCCGCTTCGGTGTACACCGAGAGCGTAACCCCGAGCTTCGATAATGCCGTGGTTACCGAGTATGCTCTGCATCAGAACTATCCGAACCCCTTCAACCCGTCAACTCGTATTGCGTTTGACGTGGTGAACAGCAACCCCGTCAGCCTGACCATCTACAATGCTACCGGTCAGGAAGTAGCCACGCTGCTCAACAACGTGACCTACAGCACGGGTCGTTACAATATCAACTTCGACGCGACGAACCTCACCTCCGGTCTGTATTTCTATACGGTAAAGATCGGCAGCGAGTTCTCCGCCACGAAGAAGATGCTGCTCGTGAAGTAAGGTTTTCGGTTGATTTTTCCCTTAACGGAGCGGGGTCTGGGATCCAGGCCCCGCTCTGTCTAAGGGGATTTGCCCTCTTGGATCGTTAGACGCTCTTCGATTGACTTCATGTCCTCGCACTGACTGAATTCACTGGCACGCGTGTTGCGGCTTTCAGGATGTTTCTTACACGCAAAAGGAAATACACAATGCTTCGCCGGTTTACGATTCTTGCCGTTTTACTGCTGTTTGTTGCCGCTCCCGCTTTGGCACAAGCCCCGTTTATCGCCCAAATTTATTATTATTCCGGATTGGGCGGCGGTTCGCCTTTGACTACAACCTGTCAGGGAAGCACTCCCCTCCCTGATGGCCGTGTTATCAAGATCTTCTGGGATTCAGACAGTGACGGTCCGGATCTTACCGATCCGTTGGCCCCTGTCTGCAATGATCCTCCGGATTGTGAAAGCGGCGAACCTTATGCAAGCCTGAATATGAACCAGTTCACGTTCAACGGCACGGCCATCGAATTCGGAACGGGCTTTTTTATGACGGACCCCGCATTCAGAAGCATTTCCGGTTTGCCGACTCCGGCCCGGTACTACCTGCGTGTTTATGAACTGGATGGAATCACGGTTTTGTGGACCTCCACGGTCTTGACTATGGTCAGCGGAATGCAGGAGTTTTATCTTCTCGGTTCCGATTGGACTTGCGGTTCCACGCCGCAGTGCATTGTACGGGATGAACACGAATAGCTGATTAGAGGACTGCGATTGTTAATCCGAAGGGCGCAACCAATGGTGCGCCCTCTCTTTGTCTGCTTAATCATGGGGATTTGCTTAAGACGAAAAATATAACTATAAAATTATTATGTGAATACTATTTGCGACAACTCACTCTGCTATTCAATTATACATGCCCGATAAATATGCGCTACTTGCACTTTTTCCGGAAACTTGGTACCTTTTATGTCCGTTAAAAGACTGATAGTAACGGATTCTTGCGATCTTAACCAACCGATTGACAAACCATGAGAAAAAGCCTAACCATCTTGTTGGTTGTCCTGCTGGCCACGGGAGCCGTGTTGTATACCGGCTGCCAACGCGCGAAGGCTTCAGGCAAACTACAGATCATGTACAGCGGAAATATTAAGGGCAATGTCAGCCCCTGTGGTTGACACGACAAAAAAGGTGGGGTGGCCCGGTGGGCTGCCTTCGTAAACCGGCACGGCATTCCCGATGCAGCGTGGTTGACCGTGGATGCCGGCAACTACGTGGATCGAGCGGGCACGGGCGGCTGCTCGAACAAGTGTCAATTCATGGTGACGAGCTACAAGGATCTCCACTATGACGTCCTGAATTTGGGTCGGCAGGAAGTCTGGATGGGATACGAAACCCTGCGTGCCATGATGGACACGGTCAAGAATACGGAATTTGTTTCCGCCAATCTGATCGAAGTGAAATCCAAGCGTCCGGTCGTCAAGCCCTTTGTCATTAAGGATTATGGCAAATTCCGTGTAGGAGTAATCGGTCTTCTGAATGAAGGAGATTTCCCCAAAGGCTCGACGCTGCTGGACACGGCCAACATGGTCATCCTTCCGCACAAGGAAGCGGCGAAGAAATACATCCCGTCTCTGGCGCGCAAGGTGGATGCACTCGTATTGTTGACGGAATTGCCGTCCGTGCTGCTGGACACTCTGGTAAAAACCTACCCGGAAATTGATCTGGTGATCTCCACGGGCGGTCTGCGCAGCGGCGAAACCCCGACCACGATCGGCAAGACACGCATTGTCGGCTCGGGTTCTTCCGGATATAACGGCCACTATGCCGAGCTGGAATTCAATCCGGCCTGGAAAGACAGCCTTGGCTTCCGTAACTTCCAGGAGCCGCTGTCCGACACGTATGATGAAAAGGGAGTGTGGGCGGATCGTCTGGCGGCTTTTAATTCGATGCCCTTGTCCGTGCCGAAGCCCAATCCGGTGCCGCCCGCAACTCAGAAAAAGCTGGGAACAAATCCCGCGCCGCAAACCACGGCGCCGGCTCAGAAAAAAAGCTGATTCCTTCATCGAACAGCGCGATTTGATCTACGTGAACTTGGCTGTTTCGCGCCGCACCTCTTGGGCGAAGTGGATACACACTGTGTTTATGAATAAGCCGGATGCCCCGCTTTTGCTTCCTATGGGAACTGCCGGAAGAGAGCAGGTTAACCGAGAATGCGAATGAAGCCCTACAAATCTCTGATCTTTCTGCTTACGCTTGCTGTCTGTTTCGGCACACTCTGGGCCGGAAATGCGGCCAAGCGCAAAGGCGTGGTCAAAGTTCCCGCGCGCATTCATGTGTCGGGCAACTTCGAGGGTGAACTCGAACCCTGTGGTTGAAAGGTCAAGAAAGGCGGGCTGGCCCGGAGGGCCGGCTTTATAACCCAAAGTCGCGCGGACACCATCGCTAACTTGCTGGTGGAAGCGGGGAATTTTGCTCCCGCCTCCCGCTCGTTCATGGATTCGACGAAAGCCCGCATGATGACGGACTTCTACCGGCAGATGAAATACGATGCCGTCGGCTTGTCTATGCGCGAACTTCAGTTTGGAGTGGATGTCTGGAAGGAAGCGGCGAAAGACGGAGTTCCCATTATCGCCGCGAATCTTTTCAACGATAAAAAATGCAAGAAGGCCGTCTTCAACCAGTATACGATCAAGGAAGATCACGGCGACCGCCTGGGTGTGATTGCCTTTGTTTCCGAAAATGCCTGGAAGGCGCGCAAGGACACCTCCAAGCTGTTCCACAAGTCCCCCTTTGAGATGGGCAAGCTCATTAAAAAGGTGGCCAAGAAATGCGATCATCTGACGCTTATCGGCGAATTCACTACGGTAGATGCCGAGTCTCTGGTCCGGGCTTTTCCCGAAATCAATGCTATCGTCTCATCCGGCATTCGCGCCGATCAGGTGAATCGCATCAAGGATTCCAACGCCATTCTCATCGGTTCTTCCACGCGCGGCAACTATGCGACCTTTGTGGATTGGAATTACTCTGCCGCCGATACCGCCGTGCACTATGTCAACAAACAGCAAGTCCTTGATCCGACCGTGCCGGAAGATACGACCGTTGTCCGTATGTTGGCCAAGATGAACCAAACCATTAAAACCGGACCCGGCCGTTAACCGAAATTCACCTCAACAGCATTTCAGAGGGCTTGAATTGTGAAGCTAATCCGTTCTCATAGTATGCAGTGGTTTGCGAGTCTCTGGATTATTGCAATCTTCTCCGGCCTCGTATTCGCGCAGACTCCGTCGGTGTTGGAAGCGTCTCCGTCCGTTGCTACCCCGGACACCGTGAAACAAGTCAGTGATTGGCGGAACCTGCTTCTCTTTGATTCGGATCCTGTCCCTCCCGGATTTCCGCAAGTCAATCCGTACAACATTTTAGCAAGAATGGTTGGGTGGACGGTCCCTGTTTTGGATCACACCGGCCAACCGCATCAGCACGGACATTTAATCCAGCTGATCGTAGACGGCGGCAATGGTATTCAAGACCCTCCCCTGTCGGACGGAACTCCGGGCGGCGACGATTCCATGGCTTACGGCAACTTCAACATGATGGTGCTGCAAGGGTTGGAAGAACCGCCCGATCCCAAAGGCAGAAGCGGCTTGTTTTATTCCCTGAAGTTCTTCATTCCTTATTTCCCCAACAGGGCACATTATTTGCGAATATGGGAAGGTGATAACATTGCCACTGCTCCGTATTATCAAGATACCAGCGAATACGATGCGGAAAATGACCGGGGAGGAACGATGATCACTCTGCAAACCGGTCAGCCGATGGACGTCCAATGGACCTTCGGCCCTTCCAAACCGCGGCCAACGGCTCCCCCTAAAGAATAGCTACGGAGCCGATCATCTGTCGGCATCGTACTGCAGATAGAACTTGATAACCGGAACGGACAGCAACGTTCCGGTTTTTTTATGGGAAGATTTTATGAAACCTATGCTGCTGCGAATCATCATGCCGTTGTGTTTTATCCACACGTTCTGTCTGGCCGACGGCTTTCGTGTGGATCTGCTGCATTCAGATTTTTCCGGCGGTCCGCTGCTCGCGGATACCGCCTTGGATTCGCCGCTGGCGGATGGCTGTGCGATTGAAATTTTGGAAGACTTCGGGATGGAGGGGATCGTTCCGATCACTCAAGCTCTCGATCAGAATCAGCAAGCGCATAATTCGCAGGCGCATCGGCGCAGCGATGGTTTCGCGATGGTCGTGAACGGATCATCCCGTTTCGATGCGCCGGGATTTTTCTTCGTGGAATCCGCACTGTCGGGCGACCATTTACCCCGACATCCATTGCGCATTCGCGTGTGGAACGGCAGCGATGCCGCTCTGGCTTCAGCATACTGGGAGTCTCCGCCGTATTCGGTTCTGCCCGGTCAGCAGCAAGTCAGTTTCACGAGGGCGGAATGGACTTATCACGAAGTTTCCTCGCTGGACAAAAATGGCGAACAATCCGTCCAAAGTTCTGCCGTCGCGGAGCAATACGAACTGCTGACCGCTTATCCGAATCCGTTCAACTCGAGCGCGCAGATTGTGTTTTCTCTCGAACGCGCCGGATCGGTGGAACTCAGTGTTTATGACCTTCAAGGCAGACACGAACGGACGCTGCTCAGCGGCCCACAGACTTCCGGACAACATCAAATCTCGTTTGACGGTTCCGCTCTGCCCACGGGTGTCTACTTCGTTTCTCTCCGCACGGATGAACGCGCCCCGTTGACCCGCAAACTCGTTCTCATGCGCTGATAAAGAGGAAATTCCGCACAATCGAAAGGGCGGCTCCTGCGAGCCGCCCTTTTTGTATTCCATAGCCTTTCAGTATGCCCGCCTATATGTTCTTCTCGTGCTGCCAAGCCGGGGTAAGGGCTTCCGCAACCCGGCCGGAGTCGGATTATGTGCTTCGCTATAACAACCTTAAAACCCCTTTAACATTTTGTTTTCATTGGTTTCATATTGACATTCGGCACCGCGCGCATTATATTGAAGGTTGAGGATAGTAAACCTATTCAATCTGGTGAATACCCCTTGCGAAATTGGTACTCTTTAACCTAAGAAACTGATTTTCATGAACGCCGGCTACTTATTCCGTGCCTTTGTCACGGGATTTACACTTTTACTTTGCCTCTCGATTCTACAGCGCGTAAACCGACCGTCCTCGCGCGAGTACGATCTATCACTCTCCGAACCCGCATCAAACTACAAGACCTCAACAGAATTCGATAATCCGACAGACCCGACTCTTTCACTACCGGTTGAAATTCAGGGTTTTCCTCTGGCCGCCATGGACAACACCTGTTTTGATGGTGTTCCGATGGATCTTTCCTGCTATACCGGAATGCTGTCCGGTGGGCGGGCGCGCGAATACACGATTCGGCTGCATCGGCCGTCCTCGCTGCGGATTAGTCTGGAACCTCAGGATCCCTACTATGATGTGAGTGTCGTTCTGCTGAATTCAAGCCGAAAGTGTATCGTAGGTTTGGATAAGGCTGGTGCGGGCAAGAATGAAAATGTGATATTAGACTGCATCGCACCCGGAACGTATCGCCTGCTCGTGGGCGGCTACGGCGAAGACTGCGGGCCGTATCTGCTTTCCGTTTTCGATCAGCCTTTATCTATTGCTCATGTCTCGGATCTGGCTAAATTCGAAGGCCGCAACGGCACGGTAATTCGCTGGAAGAGCTTTGGAGAAGTGGATTTGGCGCATTACAACTTGTATCGTGCTAACCAGAACGGCTGGTCGCGTATTGCCGTATTGCGCGCACACGGGACTCCGGCGGACTTTGCGGACTATCGTTTTACGGATCGCAATGCCCGCTCGGGATATGCCTACCGACTCGAAGCGGTTGCGCGCGACGGTCGCGTGGAGACTATTCCCATCGCGTCATAAAGCAATCTGTCATACCGCAGAAAGAGCTGGGCGTTGCCGTCCGGCTCTTTTTTGTTTCAAGATTTCTGGGTAAATTGTTTTCGGAATGCAGCTTCGACAAGGGAAAAAACCTATGTCCGAAAAACTCTGCCCGAAAATCATTCTCGAGGGCACACGGCTCACTTTAAAAACCGACATCGCCTTTGCCTTAAATGAGCATCCCCGTATTGTCGGCCCGCGCAAGTACCGCTACCATTCTCCGCTGATTTCCGCCGAATGGTGCGCCTTTACCAACTTCCCGTGGGGCCGCGGTCTGCTGAATTTCGAACCGCAGGAAGAAGCGCGCGCTTTGGAAACTTATGCTACTTGGACGCGGCTCTTCGAACTGCTGCCGTACTATTCCTGGATAGTCGATCGCTTTCATATTTCCACCCGCGCCGTTCAGTTTCAGATGCGGAACAAGGATTACGATTTCCGCTGGCTCGAAGAACGGCTGGCGCGCCTGAATTTTCATATCGTGCTTTGCACCCGTACGGAAACTTCCTTCGCCGCAGCTCGTGAAACGCGATTGAGAGTTTCCGGCAAGCCGTCGCAGTACGATGATCTTTCCGTCTTTATCCGCGAGCAGGATCTCTTCCGCAAGCTGATCTCCAATTCCATCCTGATGAAAATGGAACTCGACGTTTCCGACGGCAATATCGAAGCCGCTTGCAGCCGCATTGCCGACTGGATGACCGGCACCGGCGGACTGTGGGCGAAAGATGGATTATAACAATCCGGCGCAAATCCAGCCAAATGCTCTCCAATATGAATCACAATCAGCTTTTCATTGCCTTTGCTTTAACAATTTACTACATTTAAGGACACGTCCGAACCTCTTCCGGAACTCTATGACAAATCAAGATTTAGTCGCAACTGCGTGGAAGGCTCGTGAACACGCCTCCGCACCCTACTCGCACTATCGTGTGGGAGCGGCCCTTCTGACCGAATCGGGAAATGTGTACACCGGGGCCAATGTGGAGTCCAGTTCTTACGGACTATCCATCTGTGCGGAGCGGGTGGCTTTAACGAAGGCGATTTCCGAGGGTGAGAAGTCCCGCTTCATCCGCATTGCCGTCGTGGCCGAAGGCCGCCATACTCCCGTTCCCTGTGGCGCCTGCCGCCAGCTTTTAGCCGATTATGCGCCGGACGTTGAAATCCTGCTCTCCGGCACTCCCGGCCAGTTTGAATTTACGCGGCTTTCCGATATCTTCCCCCGACCTTTCTCCTCAGATTTTTTAAAGTAAATCCCATGCGTGAATCTTCCTCTAATTCGGCGGTGCGCGGCAAGCGTGCGGGCCACTCCCACACGGGCTCGCACCTCATCGGTATTTGCGGCGGCAGCGGTTCCGGAAAAACTCTGGTGGCCAGCAGCGTGCGTGATGCGCTCGGCACGGACAATGTGCTGCTCATGGAGCAGGACAGCTACTACCGCGACCTGTCCCACCTTCCGCTCGGCGAGCGGCATAAGGTGAATTTCGACCATCCCTCGGCTTTCGATAACGATCTGCTGCTCGATCATCTGCATGCTCTCTTGGGCGGAAACGCCGTCCGCATGCCCGAATACGATTACACGCAGCATACCCGTTCCAATAAAGTGCGCGATATTCTGCCCTGCACGGTGATTCTGCTGGACGGCATCCTCGTGTTCGAAGATCCCCGCCTGCGCGAGATCATGGATATCCGCGTCTACGTGGATACGGACATGGACATCCGCCTCGCGCGCCGCATTCGCCGTGACATTGCCGAGCGCGGCCGCGAACTCATGAGCGTGCTCGAACAGTGGGAAACGCAGGTCCGGCCCATGCACGATCAGTTCGTCGAACCGTTCAAGCGGTATGCCGACATCATCATTCCGCAGGGCGGCATGAATACCGTGGCCGTGGATATGCTTGTAACTAAAGTACAGTCCATCGTCGGTAAAAAGTAGAATAACCAACCTCGCGAATCGTATTCCGTTCATGAAGAAATTTAGTATCGCATCCCTGATTCTGTTTTTCGTAATGGTTTCTCCGCTGGCTGCGCAAACCGTCGCCGCTCCGGCCGCTGTGGATTCCCATGCGGCCGCGCTTCGTCAACTGGCGTTGCCGGGTGTGAATCACTACATTCTCGACCGATTGGCAGGCACGTGGAAAATCACCGGCGAAGCTTGGTTGGAGGGTTTCGATAAAAAATCCGCTAAGGTTACGGGACAAGCCCGTCATGGAACGCGCTTCAACAGCCGTTTTCTCTCGATGGATGACAGCCTGAACATCCGCAACGCGATTTACGAAAGCGCAGCCCTGCTCGGCTACGATAACGCGCGCAAACATTATGTCATGTCGCGCGCGAGCAGTCAGAGCACGGCATTGGTTCATTATACAGGCACGGCGGATTCGTCCTCGAAACGATTAACGCTTGAGAGCAGTCCCGCCGATTCCCTTGCGGGAACATATGCCCGCATCACTATCCGTTTTATCAACGGCAATAAGTTCGTTGTCGAAACGTGGGACATCTATCCCAACGGCACGGCTCTCAAGCAGCGCGAACTCATCTACACGCGCCTCAGTTGATTTCTCGCCGAGGCAGATCCCCCGATCTGCCCGGAATCTTCTCTTGAAACTGGCGGCGGTTTCCGACCGTCGTCTGCTAACAACGAGACAACATCCGCATGGAACCGCGCATTCCCATAGACTACGACAAGATCAAAGCCTTCTGCGAAAAGTGGAAGATCACCGAGTTCTCGCTCTTCGGCAGCGTGCTCACCGACGAGTTCCGCCCCGACAGCGACGTGGATGTGCTGGTGACCTTCGCCGAGAATGCTGAGTGGAGTTTGTTCGATCTGGTTCACATGGAGGATGAACTCAAAGTCATCTTCGAGAGGGATGTGGACTTGGTTCTTCGCAAAACCGTCGAGCGCAGCGAGAACTATATTCGCCGTCGCGATATTCTCTCCACGGCGCGGAGGTTCTATGCGTCGTGACGAATCGTTGCTCATGGATATTCTTGTAGCGGCGCGTAAAGCCATCCGCGTGACTCAGGGGATGACTCGTGACGATTTTGCGGCAAATGACGTCGTGCAGGATTCCGTGATTCGTCAAATAGAGATCATGGGAGAAGCAGCGCGACAGGTGTCGGAGGCTTTTCGCGAGCTTCACAATGAAATTCCGTGGCACGAAATCCGCGGCATGCGCAACCGCTTAATCCACGACTACAAACGGATTGATCTTGATGAAGTGTGGAAAACGTTGCGCGTGGATATTCCGGCATTGATCCATTTGCTCGAACCCCTCATCCCGCCGGAAGATTCGCTGTAGTGCCGCACGGCAGTGCGCTCTTTTGATTTCCGCCGTGGCACGCGTCTCGTGTGCCCGGAATCTTTCCGAAACGCAATCCCCGTAAGGTGCGCCGGACTGGCCAACACCCTCCCGGGTGTTGGTCGCAACCCGGCCGGAATCTTTCCGCCGCGCGGGATCTGTGATCACGCCGGAAAACACCGTAACGTAGATTGCTGTTTACCTAAGATAAAACTAAAAAATAGCAATGGGATCAAGAAAGCATACCAAAGAGAGCATTATACGAGCCCTAAAAGCACTCGCAGAAAAGTTGGGTAAAGACACATTGTCTGAGAAAGATGTTGTGCAAGGTTTAGGAGGAAACCTTGGACTATCATCAATCAGATACTCTTTTGGCTCCTTTGGTAATGCTGCCCGTGCTGCTGGTCTTAAAGTTCGAGCACCAGGGGAACACCTTCGTGCTCGCGGCAATATTCTTGCAGACGACGATTTGTTTTCATCCTTGCTCCAAATGGAATCCAGACTTGGGCATATTCCCGGAGCTGGGGAATGTAATGCATATGGCAAGTATTCTGTCAGGCCTTTCACAAAGCGATTCGGAGCTTGGCCAAATGTTCTGCAACATTACCGGAAATGGAAGGTTGACAACATGCAGACTCCTTCCTCAGGGAATATTCAGTCTGACAGCGATAACACGGAACCGATTCCCTCTAAGCCTATTCATCAGGGATCGAAATTTAAAGGGCGTCCTCCGGTCATATATGGCGAGCCAATTGATTTTCGCGGACTCAGGAATGCACCGACCAATGAAATGGGGGTGGTGTATCTGTTTGCAATGGTTAGTCGCGAACTCGGTTTCATGATTAATGCTATTGGATCTGCGTTCCCAGATTGCGAGGGAACCTACCTATATGATGCAAAGCAAAACCAATGGGCTGCAGCCAGAATCGAGTTTGAGTTTGTCGCATCCAATTTCAAAGCACATGGACATGATCCGGACCAATGTGATTTCATCGTATGTTGGAAAAACGATTGGCTAGACTGCCCAGTCACTGTGATAGAATTGTCCAAAGAAATTCTTAAACTGCCATCACGTTAATGCCATCCTTCCCGCTTCTGTCAGGATTTAGAAACCCTGCTCGGCGGAATTCAACGGGCACGATATATCGCGCCCCTACGGCAAATTGTTTTTCTTTCTCGTTTCTAATTTCTCATTTCTGATTTTTTAGGATAAAGATTCCGGGCGGATCTGGAGATCCGCCTCGGCGGTCAAAAAAGATGCATCCTTCCCCACGCAATACCGGCTGGATTGAGGTAATCTGCGGGCCGATGTTCTCCGGTAAGACCGAAGAACTCATCCGCCGCCTCACCCGCGCGCAGATCGCCAAGCAAAAGGTCGAAATCTTCAAACCGAAGATTGACACCCGCTATGCCAAAACCGAAATCGTCAGTCATTCGCGGCTGACTATTCCCTCGCGCTTAGTGGACAATCCCTGGGAGATCCTCGAACACGCGCGCGATGCCGAAGTGGTGGGCGTGGACGAGGCGCAGTTCCTCGGCCTCGATCTGGTCACCGTCGTGCAGACTCTGGCTGATCAGGGCAAGCGCGTGATCTGCGCGGGTCTGGATACCGACTACCGCGGTCTGCCCTTCGAGCCGGTTCCGCAGCTTTTATGCGTGGCCGAGTACATTGACAAGACTCTGGCCGTCTGCATGCAGTGCGGCAATCCGGCCAAGCATACGCAGCGCATCGTCGAGAGCGAAGAGCGCATTTTAGTGGGTGAGTATGAAGCCTACGAACCGCGCTGCCGGAAATGTTTCGTCCCGCCGTTGCCGCCCTATCCGGATTCCAATCAACTTGCGCTGACGATGACGAAAAAAGGATGAAGGATGAGCGATGAAGGATGAAAGAAGACATTCAAGATATCAGAACACGGTCGAAACAATTTGCATTGCGTATAATCAAACTTTACTCGGCGTTGCCGAAAACAAAACCGTCACAGGTGATCGGAACTCAGTTGCTGCGATCGGGAACATCGGTTGGCGCGCAATATCGTGAAGCGTGCCGGGCAAAATCGGACGCAGATTTCATCAGCAAAATGCAAGGCGCATTGCAAGAGTTGGACGAAACGGAATACTGGTTGGAATTGCTGATCGAATCCGGCATCATGCCCGAGAAGAAACTTGGTGATTTGATGCGCGAAACGACGGAACTCACAGCCATTTTCACAACTATGACAAAGAAGGTTAAGCTGAGAACTCATTGACGGCATCTCGGGCTTCATCCTTCATCCTTTAGCCTTCATCCTTTCGGTACCATGGAACGTTTTCAGTCGCTTCTCGGCATCCCGGTCCTCATCTTAATCGCGTGGCTGGTGCTATCCACCGACCGCAAGCATTTCCCGTGGCGCGTCGTGCTGTGGGGAGTCGGTTTGCAGTTCGCATTTGCGGCCATTATTCTTTGGACTCCGATTGGCCGCAATGCTTTTCAGTTCCTCGGTGACCTTACTACCAAGTTTCTCAGCTACAGCAACGAGGGCGCGTCGTTTCTGTTTGGCAATCTGGTCAAGGATGAGTACCAGAAAACTTTCGGCTTTCAGTTCGCCTTTGCCATCTTGCCCACGATTATTTTTGTCGGCGCGGTCATGTCCATCGGCTATCATCTCGGCATTCTGCAGATGATCGTGCGGGCGGTGGCTTGGGTGATGTCGAAAACAATGGGTACGTCGGGCGCGGAATCGCTCTCCAATGCCGTGAATATTTTCGTCGGGCAGACCGAAGCGCCGCTCGTCATCCGCCCGTTTTTGAGTTCGCTCACCAAAAGCGAGTTGAACGCGATCATGGTGGGAGGTTTCGCCGGCATTGCAGGCGGTGTGATGGCGGGCTACATCCTCATCGGCATTCCGGCCAAGCATTTATTGGCGGCCTGCGTCATGTGCGCGCCCGCGTCGTTCGTATTTGCGAAAATTGCCATTCCCGAACGCGAGCAGCCGCTGACAACGGGCGTCGTGCAAATGCCGGAGATTCCCAAGGCCTCCAACGTCATTGATGCCGCCGCCAACGGAGCCAAAGATGGACTGCTGCTGGCCGCCAATGTCGGCGCGATGCTGGTGGCATTCATCGGCCTCATCGCGCTCATCAATGCGCTGCTCAGTTGGTCGCACGGCGTGTTTTTCGACTGGGGCTTCATGTATTTTCCCGCCAGCCTGCGCGAAATATTCAGCGTCATCTTCGCCCCGCTCGGTTTTATTGTCGGTGTGCCGTGGGCCGAATGCCGCGATTTCGGCTATCTCATCGGCACGCAGATTTCCATCAACGAATTTGTCGCTTATATCGAATTGTCCAAGCTGATTCATGCGGGCGCGCTGTCCGAACGCACGATTACGCTCGCATCCTATGCGCTCTGCGGCTTCTGTAATTTCTCTTCCGTAGCCATTCAAATCGGCGGCATCGCAGCGCTGGTTCCGGAACGCCGCCACGAACTCGCGCAGCTCGGATTGCGGGCTATGTTCTGCGGCAGTTTGGCTTGTCTGCAAACGGCGACTATCGCCGGCATGATGGTGCGCTGATCCCATCCACACATTTCACAAGGAGTATTTCCAATGCGCTGGGTTCTTGTAATACTTCTCGTTGTCGTTCTGGCGGCTTTAATTGCGATGCGCGGCAAGGGCAAGAAGAAATAAGCGAAACCGAATCGTTCCGACGGCTACTCTCGGATGTTCAGGCGGCGTGGCGTTTATCGCGGGTTTCGGGGTGACGTTCGCGCCGCCGTTGCATCGCTTCATTCTTTGTTTGCTTCACCGAGGATGACACATGACTCCCGGACATGCCATAGATTTGGACCAGATTGCCTCCCTTATTCCCGGCCCCGCCGATGTTGCGCTTATTCTCGGCTCGGGATTGGGTGCGTGTGCCGATACCTTTCGCGATGGCCGTTCGGTTAAAACGAGCGATCTGCCGGGCTATCCGGTATCTACAGTAGCCGGACATGCGGGCCGGATTGTGGTGGGGCTTGTGGGTAGAACTCACGTCATGGCTTTTCAAGGCCGCGTGCATATGTACGAGGGATACTCCCCCGATCAGGTCGTGATTCCGGTCCGCCTTGCGCATCAAATCGGTGTGCGCACGTTAATCGTTACCAATGCGTCCGGCGCATTCAATAAAAGATTTCATCCCGGTGATCTGCTGCTGATCGAAGATCATATCAATTTGCAATTCCGCAATCCTCTGCGCGGCCCGAAACTTTCAACCGATGAACGCTGGCCGGATCTCGGCTATGCCTACGACCGCGACCTCTGTAATCTGGCTGAAACCGTGGCACTCGAACTGAAGATTCCGCTGAAGCGCGGCACATTGGCGGCTTTGACCGGCCCCACCTACGAAACTCCCGCCGAATCGAAAATGCTCGCGCGCCTCGGAGCCGATGCGGGCTGCATGTCCACCGTTCCCGAAGTCATCGCCGCCAATGCTCTCGGCATGCGCGTGCTGGGCATTTCCTGCATCACCAACTACGCTTCCGGCATCGGCGATTCTCCCCTCGATCATAACGACGTCCAACTCGTCGCCGCAAAGGCGAGTGAGAAGTTCGCGAAATTGCTGGCCGAAATTCTTATCCGCATAAAACAAAATTTGTAGCGCCGCACGGCAGTGCGCTCTTTTGTGTGAATTTGAATTGCCGGGACATGGCCTGCCATGTCCGTGATAATGATGAAAGGCGTCTTTTCGGCATGCGATTTCTTCATTTCATCCTTCATCCTTCATACTTCATCCTTTTCTTTGCGCTTTCCGCATTCGCCCAAATGTCCTACGACCCCGGCGACTGGACCAGCTATCGCGATTTCCGTTATGCCCGCTGTCTTGATGCCGGCGCGCATGAACTATTTGTAGCGACGTCAGCCGGAGTGCAGGAGTACAATCTCTTTTCGCGCTCGTGGAACGATCCGATGGTCGTCGGCTTCGGCCTTAGCGAAGCTGTGGAATTCGATGATCCGATGCTCTTGCTCTATGATGAACAGGTCGGCAACGTCTGGGTGGTTACACGGTCGCAGCTTCTGGTCTATGATGTAGACGGTGCGCGCTGGCGGCGTGTGCATCGCAACTTGTGGGGGCCGGGTGATCGCGTGATTAATCTCGGCGTCGGCGCGAATGATATCTATCTCGAAACCGTTCCCGCAGCGTTTTTCAGCAGCTTCTTTCTTCTCGGTTCGCCGATTCCCAATAACCGCTGGCGGGGAATGGTCACGCGCTATAAAGGCTCCCGCACGTTCGGCGGTCTGCAAATGGAACTCGACCCGCAGGAAGATCCGAACATCCGCTGGCGGGGTTTCCGTTCCAAAGTTCCACTGACCAGTCAACAGCTCTTCGGCGGCATCGGCGCTCCTCCGGCTAATTTCCCTTCGATTCTGCTCAACGATGGATGGCAGTGGCACCTCGACGGCACTTTGATGGACCCGTACCTGCGCGCGATGCCGATTACCGATTGGCTCGTGGATAAATTCGGAAATCTCTGGACAACGTTCTGGGGCGGCGGAATCATTAAAACGGATTTGCGCACGTACTTCCCGCAGTTTTTCAGCACCGGCCCCGCCGGAAACGACATCCGCGCTCTGTATGTGGGCATTGATGATCTCTGGATGGGCGGCTTCAACAGCGGAGATCGGCTGGGCATCACGTGGGCTGATCCCGCTTTGAAAGACTGGAAATTTTTCGAACGGCGCGACAATACCCGCATCCGCTCCACCGATCTCTACGACATCGCCGTCTGGGATGGAGCGGCTTGGTTTGCAACCGAAGAGGGGTTGTTGGCGTTTCAAAAGAAGGGGGAGGAGTGGTCGCTGTTTACGGTCAGTGAAAACCTGCAGAGCAATCAACTTCGCGCTTTGGCCGTGAAAGACAACGAATTGTGGATCGGAAACTCCAATGGCCTGTGCGTGATGAAATCGCCCGGTCGGGAAATCTGGCGCGTACCCAATGACGGAATTGAATTGGCCGGAGTCACTGATCTCGCCATCTGCGAAGACACTCTGTTTGTCGGCACCGGCCACGGTTTGTTCAAAGGTTCCGTTCGGAACCACGCGATGAAATTCACTCCTTTAGATCCCGGTCTGCTCACTGCTCCGGTTCTGGATATATCCGTGTGGCGGTCGGAAATTTGGCTCGTAACGAGCGAAGGAATTCAGGTTTATAATCAATCGTCGGGAATCTCTAAAAGCTGGCGGGCGCAGGACTGGATGTCCGGTTCGGAACCATCCTGCATTTGCGCAATGGATTCTTTTATCTGGGTGGGAACCCGAGCCAACGGCTTTTACCGTTACCGTCGCAGTACCGGGGAATGGATTTCCTACACCACCGCCGATGGACTCGTGGATAATCGCGTGCAAATCATCCGCCCCGACGGGGACGATTTGCTGATTGGAACCGCCAACGGCCTTACGCGGTTCTATTGGAACCGCCCCGGCCGCCTCCGTTGAAGAGATGAGAGCGGAAGCATAAAAGCTAAAATCTGAAAGCCGAAAGCTGAATCCCGAATCCGATTCGTAGTGACACAGCTTGCTGTGTCTTGCTTCCCTTCCCCCCTTAGAATAAGGGGGGAATATAAAGGGGGTATCTTCATTGTAGCGCCGCACGGCAGTGCGCTTTTTATCCGCCGAGCCGGGTTAATCTTTCTTTTCCGCGGCGCGGCCGCGCAGAGACCGCCCGCGCAAAAAAAACACAACCAGCGATAACCGTGAAAATCTGTCAAGCCTGCGGGCATCGTCCCGCTGCAGTCGAATTCATTCAAGTCACCGGTGACACCCGCCGCGAGCTGGCGCTCTGCCGCGAATGCGCTCTGTCCATGGGCGTGCGCGCGCAGGTGGAGGCCTTTCAGCGGTTGTCGCAGCTCCTCATGAATCAGTTGCCTGCCGAAGGAGCCTCCGATGAAATGCGTGCCGCCCTTGCCGCCAAATGCAGCGGCTGCGGCTTGGTGTTCGAAGAATTCGTCAAGACCGGCCTGCTCGGTTGTCCCAAGTGTTACGATGATTTTAAAGACCTGTTGAAGCCCGTTCTGCGCCGCATGCACGGTGTGACCAAACAAGTCTCTGATTCTGCGGAGACCAAAAAATCACAGGAACATCCCGGCGAAAAAATCACTGAAGAAACCGCGGACGATCCCCGCGAGCAATTGGAGATGGAACTCCACCTCGCTCTGCTCGAAGAAGATTACGAAAAGGCCGCCACCGTGCGCGACAAACTGAAAAAGCTGCCCGAAAAATAATATTCAATTCACACGGGCGCACACAAGTGCGCTTTTTTTCAACCATGCATCCGACCGCCGCCAATTCACCCTTAAATCTGCTTTCCGAATATCCCGCTTGGTCTAAAGCGGGCGGCGATGAAAGCGCCGTGATCCTCTCCACGCGCGTGCGTATTGCGCGCAATCTGGCGGGGGAGCACTTTCCCTATCGGATGAATCAGGAAGACCGCATCCGCGTTATGCGCGGCATGGCGCGTGTCATTTCCACTCTGAACGATTCCGATCAAGGAGTTTTTCTTTCCCTTGCGGCTCTCGCTCTCGTGGAAATTTCGCTGCTCATCGAACGTCGCACGATTTCGCCGCAGCTCGCTCGCGATGAAAAACCGCGCGGTGTTTTCGCGTGGCGGAATCTGGATCGCACCATGCTCATCTGCGAGGAAGATCACGTTCGTTTAACCGACATCGTCCCCGGACTCGCTCCACAAAAAGCATACGGCAATCTGCAGCCTGTGCTGGCCGAGTTGTCCTCGCAATTGCAGTTTTCCACGCATGAATCTCTGGGTTTTCTTACCGCCTGTCCCGCCAATCTCGGTGCTGCCGTGCGGACTTCGCTCTTCTGCCATCTGCCGGGATTGACTTTGACCGGAGGCATGGAAAGTCTGGTTTCACACGCGGCCGATGCCGGTTTTACGCTGCGCGGTTTTTGGGGAGAAGGCTCCGATTTTCTTGGAAACACCTTTCAATTAACCGATGTCCCCAGTCTTTCCCATCAACCCTCGGAAATGCTGACCCGCATTGAATCGCTTGGGCAGGAAGTGATTGAGCGTGAGGCTTTGGCCCGCATCGCTCTGCAGACGGAACGTCCGGCTTTGCTCAGGGATAAAATTGCCCGTGCGCTGGCCATTCTCCAAGCTTGCCGCGCCCTTTCCGGAGCTGAAACTTTATCACTCTTTTCGGCGATTCGGCTGGGGCTGGATATTGGCTTCATTGAAGGGCTTTCCCGTGAAACTATCTCTATGTTAACCTTTGAGTTGGGTAAGGCTCATTTGGTCTGGACCGCCACCGATGAGGGCATTCCGGATCACCGCCGTATCCGCCGGGCTGACCGTTGCCGGGAGGTTTTTGGCAAGGCCCGCTTCGTCGGTTAAGCCCGAATTGCTGGAGTTACAAGAAGGAGTGGTTTTTGCGAAATAGATTTCATGATGGGAAGTCGGTCCGGGAGCATGGAGGTGGCGGGCCGATCTTCCCATCGCGACACGTGATTGACCCAAAAATCGCCGTTGCGACTCTCCCGAGTCGCAATTGCGAACCGACTTGACTTTCTTAAATCACTTTGTAGATTGAGAGTGTACAGGCTTTTGGGCCTGTGCAAGGCGGTTTAACACCGGGTAGAGGTCCCGATGCAAAACAAGTTTTCTCTGCGCGTTCAGCAAGTCATCCAGTATTCCCGCGAAGAAGCGTTGCGGCTCGGCCATGATTTTATCGGGACCGAGCATCTCTTACTGGGCATTATCCGCTTAGGAGACGGCTTGGCCGTGCAGATCCTGCACAACTTGGGCTGTGATTTGGAAGAGATTCGGGAATCCGTCGAAGAGATGGTGGATACCTCCAAAGGCACGATGAAAATCGGCAACATCCCGTTTACCAAACGGGCTGAAAAAGTGCTGAAGGTTTCCTACATCGAAGGTAAAAACTACTCTTCCGATATCATCGGCACCGAGCATCTGCTCCTCGCCTTGCTCAAGGAAGAAGATTCAATGGCCGCGCAGGTGCTGCACGGCTTTAATGTCACGTACGATGCGGTCAAGGGTGAGCTCGACAACTTGCTGCGCGGCAGCGGTCAGCAGCAGCCCGCGGCTCCGGCGGAAAAATCCAAGACTCCCAATCTCGATCATTTCTCGCGCGATCTGACCAAACTCGGCCGCGACGGCCAGCTCGATCCGATCATTGGCCGTGAAAAAGAGATCGAGCGCGTCGCGCAGATTCTTTCCCGCCGCAAGAAAAACAATCCCGTTCTCTTGGGTGAACCCGGCGTCGGCAAAACCGCCATCGCCGAAGGTCTTGCTCTGCGCATCATTCAGCAAAAAGTTTCGCCGATTCTGTTCGGCAAGCGGGTCGTGGCTCTGGATCTCGGCTCCATCGTGGCCGGCACCAAGTATCGCGGCCAGTTCGAAGAGCGCATCAAAGCCATCATGACCGAAATCGAGAAGAGCACCAACATCATTCTCTTCCTCGATGAGCTGCACACCATCGTTGGGGCGGGCAGCGCCTCCGGAAGTCTTGATGCCTCCAACATGTTCAAGCCCGCGCTTGCGCGCGGTGAACTCCAGTGCATCGGTGCGACTACACTCAAGGAATACCGCCAGTCCATCGAAAAAGACGGCGCGCTCGAACGCCGCTTCCAGAAAGTCATGGTGGATCCGCCGTCCGTGGAAGACACCATCCGCATTCTGAAAGGACTGCGCGAAAAATACGAGGAACATCACGGCGTTAAGTATCCCGATGATGTAATGGATCTCTGCGTGCAGCTTGCGGATCGCTACATCACCGATCGTTTCCTGCCGGATAAGGCCATTGATGTGATGGATGAAACCGGCTCCTGCGTGCGGATCTCGAACATCGTCATTCCCGAAAAAGTCATCCAGATCGAGAAGGACATCGAGGCCATTCGCGTGCAGAAGGAAGATCTGGTCAAGCGGCAGGAATACGAAAAAGCCGCCATGCTTCGCGATAAGAAGGTCAAGCTCGAGACCATGCTCAAGGAAGAGAAGGACAAGTGGGAGAAATCCGAAGCCCGTCCGAGTCTCGAAGTCCGCATCGAAGACATTTGCGGCACCGTTTCGCGCATGACCGGCATTCCCGTGCAGCGCGTGACCTCCGGGGAAGGCGAACGTCTGCTGCATGTGAAGGATGAACTCGGCCGCCGCATTGTCGGGCAGGATGAAGCGCTCGATGTTATCGGCCGCAGTTTGCGCCGCGCGCGCAGCGGACTCAAGAGTCCCGCCCGGCCCATCGGCAGCTTTATGTTCCTGGGCCCCACGGGTGTGGGCAAAACCGAACTGGCTCTCGCTCTTGCGGAATATCTCTTCAACGATCCGGGCTCGCTCATTCGTATTGACATGAGCGAATACATGGAAAAGTTCAACGTCTCGCGGCTCATCGGTTCGCCTCCCGGCTATGTCGGCTATGATGAAGGCGGGCAGCTTACCGAGCGCGTGCGCCGCAAGCCGTACAGCGTCGTGCTGTTCGATGAAATCGAAAAAGCGCATCCCGACGTCTTCAATATTTTGTTGCAGGTGCTCGATGCGGGTGAACTTACGGACGGCACCGGCCAGAAGGTGGACTTCCGCAACACGATTCTCATCATGACCTCGAATCTCGGCACGCGCGAAGCCGCCAAGTCCATGAACTTCGGCTTTACCGACGGGCAGACCGCGGATCATCAGAAAGTTTCGAGCAAGATGCTCGAAGAAGTCAAGAACATGTTCCGGCCCGAGTTCTTGAACCGTCTTGATGAGATCGTCGTGTTCAAGATGCTCGAACGCGATTCCATTGATAAAATTCTCACCATCTACATCGAAGAAATTAACAAGCGGCTGATCGAGCGCAATCTCAAGATCACACTCGCTCCCAAAGCCCGCGAGTTTCTCATTGATCGCGGCTTCAAGCCCGAGGTCGGTGCGCGTCTCTTGCGCCGCACCATCGAGCGGCTGCTCGAAGATCCTCTGGCCGAGGAACTCCTGAAGGGCCGCTTCACCGAAGGCTCCACCATCCAAGTCAGCGCCAAAGACGAACAGTGCACGTTCCGGGAGAAAACCGAAAAAATCCCCGAGAACGCTGCCGACAGCGAATAATTTTCCTGCATAATCATGCGGCGGCCATCCCCGGCCGCCGCATTTACTCTCCCAATTTTAAATCGCTGCGCGGGGTGTCCTTACCCCGCGCACGTCCCCGCTGCATCTTTTCTCCCCCCGTTCACTGGGGGTACAAGAGGGCTGCTGCATATTCCGTCATTCTGGACACCGCGTTTTCGCGGGCGTCCAGAATCCCTTTCATCGCAGGCACGTCCGCCGCGCAAGGTGCGCCGAGGAGGGTCATCAGATCCTCCCGGAATCACTCTCCCCCCGTTTACGGGGGGACACAAGGGGGGCGTATTCTTTCTCGTTTTCCAGTCTCAAGTCTCTCGTCTCAAGTTTTTTTTCGTACAGTAATCTCTGATTTGCAACCACAGGGGACCGCCATGAAATCCTTAGCATTCTTCTTTAGCACTCTCGCTTTTCTCACCTCCGCCGCCTTTTCCCAACCGCCGGACACCCTCTGGACACGAACTCACAATTTCGGCGAGAATGGTACAGTATTCAAGAGCGTGTCTCCTCTGCCGGATAACGGCTTCTTCGTGGGCGGACATTGCTGCCGCACCATGTACATGCATACCTTTTGGGTCAGCGATTTTGTCATGCGCATGGATGCCTTTGGCAACACCGTATGGCCTGAAAATCCCGGATCAGAGATCGGCACGGAAACGTGTGACATTCGTACACTGCCGGACGGCGGATGCGTTGCGGGTATCGGAATGGGCATAGGCATACTCTGTCCTGAGCCGGCCATCGTGAGGCTGAATGCCAATGGTGAGCGACAGTGGACAGCATCTCCCGAACCATCAGATTGGTTTTATGACACAGACACCCTTTCCGCTGTGTGTCGTCTTGTGGACGGCGGCTTCGCCGCCACAGGGCTGTTCAATAATAGTTCCCTTGTCTTCCGCACGGATTCCGGCGGTCAAATCCTCTGGACTCGATCCTTCTATCCGCTGCGGCCCTATTCCATAACAGCCGTCGGCACAGGATGCGCGGTGGCCGGAGGCGACGTGCCGTTTCTTGTCCAATTGAGCGATAGCGGCGACACGCTCTGGAGTCGGCAATACAATCCGCTTTCTTTGGGGGGCCGAGTTACCGCATTGGAACGCGGAGCGAACTCCACCTACGTCATGGCCGGCGGATTGCTGGTTGCCGATACGACGCGTCCGGCGTTCGGCGCAATCATTGTTGCGGATTCGACCGGAGCGATACTCTCGTGGAGGACCTACGACTGTCCGCCTTTCGTCTCCATGACTCGCTGCGCGGAAGGCGGATTCATTCTGCTCGCGGATCGTCTCGTCCGCATTCTTGATAATGGCGATACACTCTGGACTCGCGTTTTGCCGTGTGACAGCTGTACC
Source organism: Candidatus Zhuqueibacterota bacterium (assembly GCA_003818605.1). Classification (GTDB taxonomy): domain Bacteria; phylum Electryoneota; class RPQS01; order RPQS01; family RPQS01; genus RPQS01. The sequence continues at coordinate 38,392 of RPQS01000032.1, forward strand.
TACACGAGCGTGATACAGACTGCCGACAGTGGATATCTCGTTGCCGGATACTCAGGCAGTCGCTGGCAAGGCAACGGATACCTCGCGAAATTTACCCGCGAAGATCTCACTTTCGATTCGCGTTCCATCCCTCATCCGTCGTACATCAGTCTGTCTTCCTTCCCCAATCCCTTCAACCCAACCACAACTATTTCTTTCTCTCTTCCGCACGAGTCCCGCACCCGTCTTGCCGTCTTCGACATTCTGGGAAGAGAGATCGCTGTGCTGACCGATAAAATCTATCCCGTAGGTGAGCATAAGCTGATTTTCGATGGTTCGTCCCTGCCCTCCGGCATCTACTTCGCTCGCATCCAGAGCGGAGACTACATCGCCACCCACAAACTGCTCCTGCTGAAATAAGTCCGGCTCCCGTTTTACCCCCCGGTATTCCCTCCCATGTCTCCGCTTTTCAGAGGCAATGCCTCTCTGTTTCCCGGTCAGTATCATTAGCATTCCTGATTTCTTGCAATACTTATCACAAAGTCAAGAATAAGATATTGTAATATTTTAATATAATCTATCTGAATCTGAAGATAGTGTAGTGTTGACCCAGCAGAAAAATTTAAACTTTTCTTACAGAGACACTTGAACTCTCGTTATACGTACTATATTTTATACCCTACATGAGAATCGTACGCTCCTGATCTGCTTCCATTGCTCCGCACCGAGCGCAAGAGTATGTTTTTGCATTGCGTTAGTGTAAACGGAGGTTAACATGCGGAAAGTGATGGGTTTGCTACTTGTTTGTCTGTTTGTCTTCTCCACGTTCGCGTTTGCGGAAGACACAGACAGGATGACGATGAATCTTCGCGCTGCTCCTGATGGTTTATCTGCTGCACGGCCTGCGGACAGAACAGGCTCGTGCGAATTGGGTTTGTATCCGGATACCACATCCGGAAACTACTTCTTCGACTGGGGAATTGGGGATGGTATTCAGACGTATTTGGATCCGGCCCTGAACCAGACATTGGAAGAAGGCGTTCCTCCTTGCACGCCGCCGTACTATCCCTTCGGGATTGACGGCATCGGCATCTATCTGTATGCCTATGATGATGTCACTGAGAACCAAGTTGGCTTCACGGTCTGTATCCGCGTGGATATCGAGTGCCCGAAGAATGCCGGCCAAATGTATGGTACGGCGGGTGATGAATGCTCGGGCCCCGGCGACTACAATGACATCGTTCATGAAGAACTGGTTTGCCACACGGTCACCTATGATGACTGGTACAACGGTTTAATTTGGCTCTACATTCCGTTCCCGGCTGGGATCTGTGTAGACCGTCCGTTCTTCGTCGGTGCCCGTCTCGTTGGGTGGGACGGTACCCCCGGCTTCGCTCCGGGATACTTGGCCTCCAAATTCGGCCATACCAGCTATATCTGCAAGAACTGGAATCGCGCGATTGGCTTTCGCAACGAACTCTGCTACTGGGATATTCAGACCAGCTACGTCACCCCGTGGGGTCCCCCGTGGCTGTGGGCTTATGGTACGGCCGGTGTCGAAAACTGCACCCCGACGGTTTGCCAGCCCTGCCCCCATACCTATCCGGGTGATGATATTTCCGACCCGTTCGTTGTTGAGCACGGCCTGTGGTCCAAGGTGATTGATCTGGGCAATTACTGCTCCGATTATGATCAGTTTGTTGAAGTCCCCAACACCTCACGTACTGCCGCCGGTTCCGACGTGGTTCTCAAGCTCGAATATCCGCCGGAGATGACTACGTATTGCTTCTCCATTAAAATCGAGCCGTTATGCGCCGATTCCTTCTTCTTCCGCATCCGCTCGTGGATGTCGGATTCCTACGGTCCGTTCTATATCGGCAATCCCAACTATCCGGCCATGCTCCAGAATCAGTGGTACAACTTCACGAACGAAGACATCATTGATGGAGCGACCACGATTCCGGCATTGGGATGCTATGAGTGGGGTCCCGATGTGATCTATCTCTACATTGACGCGCGCAACGCCGCTGACTGCGTCTGCCCGATTCGCGTTACCTATACGGGTGATGCTCCGTTGCCCGTCCTGTTGAACTCCTTCTCGGCAGTAGCCAGCGACGGCCGCGTCAACCTGACGTGGGTTACCCGCTCCGAGAGCGATGTAGCCAGCTATGAAATCGTGCGCGACGGTGCCGCTATCGCCCGCGTGAACGGTCTGGGCAACAGCGCCACGGGCCATACGTACACCTACGCGGACAACGCCGTGGAGAACGGCCGCACTTACCGCTATACTCTGACCAGCTTTGACGTCAACGGCAACGCCATCAGCCATAATCTCGTGGCCACGGCTACGCCGAACGTCGGCCTGGGTGTTGCGGAAGAATATGCGCTTTCGCAGAACTATCCGAACCCCTTTAACCCCAGCACTTCCATCATGTACACCGTGAAGGAAGCCGGTCTGGTCACGTTGAAGGTCTACTCGGTAGACGGACGTGAAGTAACAACTCTGGTCAACGAGACGAAGAATGCCGGTATCTACAACGTCGGCTTCGACGGCTCCAATCTGGCCAGCGGCGTCTACCTCTACACGATGAAGGTCAACGGCTTCGAGGCCACCCACAAAATGGTGCTGATGAAGTAAGCGGATTCCTCGGAATCCGCGCGCCCGTGCGGTCCTCAAGATGCGCACCTTGGGCACTGCTTCTTTGCACGACTGCTTTTTGAGGCCGAGGCATACCGACGTTTGATTTATTACTCGACGGAAACGGGCACGAGAGAGTTCTTCTCGTGCCCGTTTTGTCAAGTTCTATTCTCTGACAACAACAAATTTTCTCTCGCGGAGGGAGATAACGATGAAAAATACCCTTCTGGGTTTGGCTTTGGCATTGCTGCTGATTCCCTGTCTGGCTCTGGCTGCTTCCGATTCGGGACCCGTTATGAAAGCGCAAGGCACGGTTCCGCCTATTGAACTGAAAAGCAGCTATAATGACGGCTGGGTGGATGTATTCCCCGTCCCCATGGATCAGAACGGCGAGTTCCGTGATCTGCGTGGCCGCAGCACGCTCGATGTTTTTGATTCCACTCATTACTTCGAGGATTTCGAAGGCGACTGCACCGCTTGGACCCCCGAAGATCTGACCGTGGATGCGGAGCCGATTGCCTACTGGCACATTGACGACACGCTGGCTATCGGCGGAGCCGCTTGGTATTGCGCGGACACCACCCTCGCGTTGGGCGCGCCTTACGGCGGCGGTTATGAAGATCACAAGTTGATGTACTTGATCTCCGATACGCTGGATCTCACCTCCGCCGCAACTCCGGTCAATCTGGCATTTCAGGCTCGTTGGTCCATGGAAGACCCGGATACCAACACCGCAGGCGGCTGCCTTTACAATCTTTGGGATTCGTGGAATGTCTGGGCGTCAACCGACAACGGCGCGACATGGGCAGTCATTCAACCCACAGCGCCTGCCTACACCAATACCAGTTCGTTTTCCTTCGGCTACGAGTGGGAAATGGGCTGCAATATTCCGGCCTACGGCGGCACGCAGGCTGACTATGTGACCTGTACATTCAACCTGAATAGTCTGGTCGGCAACAGTCAGGTGTTGATCCGCTGGGCTTTCGCTTCCGATCCCGGATATAATTCCGCGGATGATCC
>RPQS01000033.1 GCA_003818605.1 Candidatus Zhuqueibacterota bacterium
AGCCGGGCCCCCACGAACAAGGTCAGACTCTCTAAATAGGAGAGGGCTTCGGGACGGGTGTCCAGAAAACGGGAGAGGCGGAGCCTTTGCCCGGCGGCTGTTTTCATGAGCGAATGCTGTTCGCGTTGGACAATTCCGCCTTTTGCATCCGGAATCGGTTCTCCGTGCGGATCCACCTCCGGGTGACCAAGCTGCCTGTCAATCTCCTCGATGAACTTTTCAGAAACCGCATGCTCCAGCCTGTCAGCCTCTGCATGCAATTCGGAAAGTTGATAGCCTAAATGCACCCACAAATATGTTTCGACAAGCCTGTGACGTCTGGCCAGTTGGAGAGCTAAATACCGCCCGGATTCGGTTAGCGACACCCCTTTTCGTGATTGATAATTAATTAATTGTAAGCCGCTCAACCGTTGCAGCATAGCCGTTACTGTCGAATCCGTTACACCCAATTGCTGCGATAAAGCCGAAGTTGTCGGGATTTCAGCCCGTTCGTTCATACGATAAATGAATAAAAGACAGTCTTCTGCTGCTTCTGATATGGCAATGTTTCGATGCATCGAAATCTTTAATTTGTTCTATCGAAATATAAGACATGTTCAACATCAAGTCAATAGTTTTGTGTTATCTGACAAAGAAATGGCGGCCGAGGCCGCCACTGGGTTTGCTTGGATTTTAATCCGGCTCAGGGCGCGGCATCCCAACGCCCCGTCAACTTAAGTGCGAAGTTACGAAGCCGAGTCCGGCTGGCTTCGTCGGGGATGCGGATTCGTTTCAGCTCCTCAAACTGCTCCCAAGCGGCGGCGGTGTCCTGGCGGGATAAAGCGAGTTCACCGAGCGCGAGCCGGGCCGGGGCATAAGCCGGATAGCGTTTCAGAGATTCGGCCAGAAAGGAATCCGCCTGCAAGGTATCGTGCATGAGCAGGGAAATTTCTCCCGCTTTGTAAGGCCATTCAGGGGAATCCGGTTCTTTCTTTTCCGCATTCAGGACAGAGCGCATGGCATCGGAAAATTTATGCATTCCGACTTCCACCATAGCCCGGTTCGCCCAGACGTCACGGGGCGCATCCTGATGGGCGGGAAAGACGGAATCGAGCAGCGCGAGAGCGGCGGGATAGTCCCCTTCCTCCGTCTGCAGGTACAGCTCATCGAGAAAGCTCTCAAGCGGCGCGCCGGAAACGGGATCGGGTGGAGTTTCGCCGGCCAGTTCGAATTCGCGGCGGGCATCGTCGAAATTTCCCAGCTTCCAGAGAATGTTAGCCATTCCCAGCCGGGCTTCGCGATAATCCGGATCGGCCGCGAGCGAACGGGCATAGAGCGGAACCGCATCAATCAACATGCCGCGCTCCTCCGCACCCACCGCCATATTGTAATAAACGGCGGACGGCCGCACGGCATGGGCGACGCTCACCGACGGCACGTTGCAGACGATCAATGCGATGATGTAAATCAAAGCCGCTTTCAGCAATATTTTTACATCCCGATCCGCGATTTTTTTCCAGAGTTCCGCAAAGAAACATCCCGCCGCGGGGAGCAGCACAAGAATCAAGGGAAAACGATATTCGGAAGACGTGAAGAAAATCAGATTGACCGCCAAGTAGGAAGCGGCATAGAACCACAGCAGGCGCACGTCGCGCCGCCGCCGCCAGGCGAGAAACGCACCCGCCGCCGCGAGCGGAAAAAGCAATCCCCACCGAATCGGAAGAGCATGCAGCACGGGCGCGAATCCGGCGGCTCCACGGAAAGACATGTTGGTGGGAATCTCTTCGCGCTGCACGGCCAGCCACAGCTTTTTAAATTCCAGCCGCAGCCATCCGCCGGGGCTGTGGAAAATATCATCGAGAGCCTGATTCCGCCAGTAGCGCGAAGCTTGCGCGAGCGACATCTCTTTTCCGGTTCGCTTGGATGCTTCCGCACGATAGCCTTCCGCTTCGCGCTGCGGATCGAAAGAATTCACGAAATCCAATTCATCATAAATGCCGCTGGCTCCGGCCCGGTTGCCGATAAAGAAATTGACTCCGCCCGAGGACGTCGTGAGCGTGAAACTCCCCGCCTTTTGATAGTTGCGGATCATCACCGGCAGAAGCAAGACGACGATGGCCGCGACATACAGAAGAGCGCGCCGCCACCACCCCTGCCGTCGCTGTAAAACATGCCCGGCGATCAACACGACCGCGAAGATCAAAACGGACGGTCGGGCGAGAGCGGAGAGTCCGGTTAAAAGACCCAGAAGGAGCCAAATCCCGTCGCTCTTGACCGTCGGCGGCTCATTATCGGACACCGCAAAATCGGTGCGCGTGACAAGAAGATAGAGCAGCGATGCATCGAGAAAGAGAATCAACGAGGCGCTGAGCAGCACGCTGTCATAGAATAGCCACGGCGCATAGAGCGCGGCGAGTCCCGCCGTGACCAAAGCCGCTCCGTCCCCCCACAAGCGGCGCGTATAGGCCACCACCAGCGAGAGCGTGCCGAGGGACAATATAAACTGTATGACCACGATCAGAGTAATCGAGTAGCTGCCGAAGGCTTTAAACACTCCTCCCATAAACAGCGGATAGAGCGGCGAGAGCCAGAAGGGGCCGGGCGGATGACCATAGCCGGAGGCCAGGCTGGCCGCCCATGTGTGATAAAACTGGCTGTCCAGAATCGGCAGCGTGAGCAGCGGCGAGTCCAGAATCTGACGCAAAAAAAGTAGGCGTACGGCTATAAACAAGGCCGCAAGCAGCGCGAAATACCGGAAAAAGCGCGAGCGGAAAAAGGCGGTGGAATCTGCCATGAAGCCGTCCTCGGGGATAGATGTGCAAAGATAGCCGTTGAGGGCGGAAAAAACAAGCCCCCGCGGGAGGACGGGGGCTTTGCGTCGGATCGAACCAAGCGGGAGGTGTTTGGTTCGACCCAGATATTCCTATGGGCTATTTAGCCAGCAACATCCGGCTGATGCGGGATTCACCGTTGACCGTCAAGCGCGCCAGATAGAGACCCGAAGGCAGAGCATGGCCGTCAAACGTAACACGGTGGCTTCCGGCTTGATAGGAACCGCGGGCTAAAGAGGCCACCTCTTGTCCCATCAGGTTGAACACCTTTAAGTCCACCATCCCCGCTTCGGGAACATTGAAGGAGACCATGGTAGACGGATTGAACGGATTCGGACTGACCACGCACTCCATGGGAATGCGGTCGGCGCCGGTTACCGGTTCAGGCATCTCGCCCGTGATCACCGGCTCGCGCAGCACGTTGGTTGTATTCAAGGTCAGATCGCTGAGGCTGTAACGGCTTTCCGCGCCGCTGGGCCAGTTGACGATCAGATTGACCTGATCGGATTTATAATTACTGCTATTGACCAGCATCACGTGGGACGGATCCGAGTTGATGGAACCGGTACCGATGGTCGTGGTGCCGATCTTTTTGGCCATTTCAAACTGCATCCACACCCGGCAATTCAGAGCCGGCGAGGTTCCGTTTCCGGAGACCAAGCGCAGGTTCACAAACTCATGCGGATTAACTACACAGTTCCGGTAGATGCGGAATCCCTCTTCCCCCGTAGCCACGGCCAAATCCAGATCGCCGTCCAAGTCGTAATCGGCCCAGGCGCTACTCAGGAAAGCTGAAAGATAAACGAGGTTGGCGGAAGCCGTGACATCCGCCCAGCGCTGACCTTCCAGATTCATCAGCAGGACACAGCCGTCCGGCTTGGTCAGATAGAGATCCGTCCAACCGTCCATGTTCGCATCCACCGCCTGAGCGGACACGGCATCCGCGCCGAACATGGTCAAGCCGTTTTCGGCAATGGCAGGTTCCATGACCAGACCATGTGAATTGTAGCACTGCGCACCGCGGAACAGAGCCATATACTCCGACGTTCCGGGCAGGAAGAGATCCCATTGCTGATCGTTGTTGTAATCCAGCCAGACGGCATCGGTTGTTCCCATTTTCGGGATCATGCCGAAACGATCCGCCCAGTCATCATAGCCTAATTCCTCATTACGCAGAAACTGGGGCAGCGTGGATCCGTCCGTACTCCCCAAGAAAATATCCAGATCTCCGTCACCGTCGAAATCTTCCGTGCAGATCGCTCCGACCGAGCCGAGTTCTATTCCCATCGGCTCACCGCGGTTTTCCACATACTCGAGTTCGGAAGCCGACAGCACAATAGCCGGGCTGGAAGACGTCTCACCATTACTGAGAATGAGTTCCTGCGATCCGTCGCCGTCCACGTCCATCCATGCCGCGGAACGGATGAGGTCGAAGAATTCCATTTCCGACACCGCTCGGCGGGAACGGAAGCGGTGATTGGTTAATTGTTCGAGCAACCGGAGGCCGTGGGTATTTTCCGTTAAGTAAAAGATATCGAGCAAACCGTCGCCGTTAAAATCCACAAACTGCGCTTTGCGCACATCATGAGTGTTGACGGTGGTCAAACCGAATTCCGCCGTCGCATCCACTAACCGACCGTCCACATTGCGATACAACCGGCTGGACGACTCACCGCGACCGCCGACGAACAAATCGGGATCGCCGTCATTATCCACATCGCCCCACGCCACACTGGAGGCATTCATGAGCGGGTAGGAACTGATTTCCGACACCGGATTGAAGGTCCATTCCGCCTGCGCCGCTCCCACTGCGAATAAGATCGCTATTAGTATAAAGCCAAACCGAGACATGCGATTCTCCTTTCCTAACTCATCTTGTCAAATTTCTTATCATCCTGCAAGCTGTCTCACAAACTGGCAAGGGTCGCGCCAAACGGAACCGGCTTGCCCGGCCATGATAATCTCTGACATTCACACAAGTTGGAGTTCTGACCCTCCTTCAGAAACGTTGCGGCAAATCAACCGGACGGTTTTCTTGCTGCAGACCGTCAACCGTTCTACGGATCACTTCGGGTTGACGCTAAAAAGAAAAGCAGCCATTTAAGCTGCTTTCGCGACACGATTGTATAGGTAAGCCGGAATTCGGTCAACCGGTCACATCGCCTTGCGTTTTCGATATTTTGCAATCGAAAATCTGCGCTTCCCACGGTTCCATATCGAGATACAATCCGCGCAGCATAAGGGCAATTCCGTCGCGATTGAACCTTTTGTCGCTCAAAAGATCGCGCAGTTCCACTTCGGTTCCGGCGGGTGAAGACAATCCCAAATGCACCCAGCACTGTGAACGCGAGTCCGCGAGATTCACAAAGATGAACAAGTATTCGCCGTCCAATTCATAGCATTGACCGAGAATGCGGTGATGGGATTCGTTGCCGGTCCACGCGGCGCGGGGATTCAGCAATTGCCAGCGTCCGCCGCGGATCACGGGCTGTTTGAGTATTTTCAGCAGCGCGTGGTAGAATGTGTGAACGGTTTCATCGGTGGATTCCGGGAATTCGCGGCGGAGCTGGACGGGAAGCCGCCGCTGAAAGCCCTCGGTCTGACCCTGATAAAGAAGCCGCGTGGAAGGCAGGCCGAGAATCCAGACGGCGAACGCTCTATGCAGCGGCAGATCCATCCGCGAAGCGATGCGGGGTTCATCGTGGTTTTCCAGAAACCGCACCTCGCAGCGATGCGCGGCGGCGGGAATATCAAACATCTCACGCGCGAGCGTGCGCTTCGCCAGAGCCTGATCCAGTACCGCTTTATCATAGACGGCATCAAAGCCCATTTCGAGCAGCGTCTCTTCCATTCCCCAGTAGACTTCCGCCATAAAAAAGAAATCCGGAGCCAGCTTGCGGGTTTCAACGATGGCGCGCGGCCAGAACTCCGCCGGTTTCCGTCCCCATACGCGCTCAAAGACTGAGGCGACTTCCAGCATGGCCATATCGCAGCGAACACCGTCGCAGATTTGGGTCAAGCGCGCCAATTCCGCGCGCATCGCTTCCTGCAGGGCGGGATTGAAATAATCCAGCTGCGCGGTATCCGTCCAAGCCGGGAAATTGGGATCGCGGCCGTGCGCAACCGCGCGGGGGGACAACACACCGTTCGCCCAGAACCAGCGCGTGGGGTCGCTGACCATGTCCGCTTCGGTACCGGTAATGTACCAATCCGGATGAGCGGTGAGCCACGGATGATCGCAAGCGGTGTGATTAGGAATGAAATCGAGAATAAGGCGGATTTGTTTTTTAGCCAAGCGGGCGCGGAAATGTGCCAGCGCCGCATCACCGCCCCACTCCGGATTTACCGAGTAGCCGCGGATTGCGAAAGGTGAACCGCCGACATCTTCCTCGCGCCAGTCCGGCAGAGCGCGGGAATAGTCCTCGCGCAAACCGGGATGTTCCCGAGCGATCCGACGGCTGGTTTCACTGGGCAGCCAAACGCCCATCAACCAGACCGCATCGTAGCCCTGTTCAACCCAGCTTTCAAGGCAGGATTCGGGGACATCGGCCAGTGAAAGAGGATGTCCGTCTCCCCCATTGCGGAGCCATACACACGTGTTGATCTCCAGAACGAACTGCGGAGGATTCATAGGATTACCCCGGTGGTTTGTCGCGGGAAATACAGCAACGGGAAACTCCTTGACATTCGGCGAGGCTTTGCTATATTAATGTTTTTACCGTATCGGTTTACTTGCGGTTATTCGCGGACTATACGGATAAAGAAACAGAGATTTCGCGCACAAAACAAGAGAAAAATCACAAAGGACGTTCCATGAAGCGAATCATCGCGGTTTTGTTAGGAGTAAGCCTCCTGGTGCTGGCGGCCTCGTGCGGCGGCGGGGGGAAGAAAGCCGGTGAAGGCGCGTTAGGCGATACGGTAACCACAGCGAGCGGTTTGAAGTATGTGGATATTAAGGCCGGAAGCGGCGCTTCTCCGCAGCCCGGACAAACCGCGGAAGTGCATTATACGGGTTGGCTGACAGACGGCAAGAAGTTTGACAGTTCCAAAGACCGCAATCAGCCGTTTTCTTTCCAGATCGGACAAGGCCGCGTGATTAAGGGTTGGGATGAAGGCGTGGCTTCCATGAAGGTCGGCGGCGTTCGCAAGCTGATCATCCCGCCGCAACTCGGATACGGCGAACGGGGTGCGGGAAATGTGATTCCACCCCACTCTGTCTTGATTTTCGAAGTCGAATTGCTGAATATTCAATAGAATCTACAGCAATAACGATATAAAAAAGCCCGAGATTATTCCCGGGCTTTTTCGCGATTCCTAAGGGAGTCACTCGTTGGACTCCGGACCTTTCTGCAGATCCTGCTGCAAGCGGCTGAGCTCATCTGAATAGTAGCGGATACGGGCTGTGAGTTCGGCAACGGCGGTCTCTGCCGGGTCAATCGGTTTGCCCTCGGACAGAAGCTTGTACACAAGTTCACCCAGCGCTCCGTGTGCGCTCTTCAGTCGTCTCTCGGTTTGAAAAATGTCCATCCGCAGCCGTCCCTGGCGGGCCAGATCGTCCCCTAAATTGCGTATTTCGCGGGCGCCGTCACGGACGGTTTCTCTGATATCGTCCCAAAAGTCTTTTCCCTTCGGCGGGGTTTTGGGTGCTTCCATGAGCGACTCCGATATTGAAGATTCTGTATTTAAACCGGTATTTGCGCGACTTTGTTCCAGTGTCAACGCTTGCTTTTTTTAGCAGTTGAGCGACCGCCGCTTTTACGGCCACCATCCACGGCGTACGGGCCGGGACCCAGAAGCAGAACGGTTATCGCCGTAACCAAGTAGGCCAAGGCCAGTTCCTTAGAAGGCTTGCCGGGGGCAATGAAGGCCGCCGGAGCAAGGGGATTGAAGGCCGCAATGGCCATGTTGACAATTACGGGGATAGCAGCCCAGCGTGTCCACAGACCGAGAATAAAGAAAAAGCCGCCGAGAATTTCTGCGGCCACGGACAGCCAAGCGAATAGAAGCGGGTAGGGAAAGCCGATCGGCTCGATCAGATTATCGGCAAATACATTGACACCGGCGGAGAGTTTCAGCCAGCCGTGAATGATTAAGCCGAGACCGACGGCCACGCGCAAAAAGAGTAATCCAAAATCGGCAAGTTTGGTTTTCATCAGCAGATTATCCTTGTGAACTCATTTCGTTCTTCATCCAATCCGCATAGACTTTGGATAAGGCCGCGACTTCAAACACCAATAGTTCCGGGCAGTCGTAAGGATGATGCTTGGAAAAATATTCTTCCAGTTTAGTGAGTCGGTCACGGCAGGTTTTGATAAGAAGAACTTGTTCCGGTTCGGCGGAATGGATTTGATTTTCCCAGCGAAAAAAAGAAAGAGCGCCGGGCAGAACGGTGACGCAGGCGGCCAGATGATTTTCGAGCAGACTATTTGCAAATGCGGCGGCCTGCTCGGCATCCGCGACCGTGGTCAAGACAAGAAGTTCACCGCTGCCTTTTTCCATGGAAGTGAATTTTTGTCCGGTTTTGGGACAATATACGAAATTTCATGGCGTTTGGAAAGTCCCAAAACAAGCGAGGCGGCCATAGGGCCGCCTCCTGCCGTTGGGGAGTGGCAGTATACTTTAGGGCAAGAGATCGGTCATGGCTGCGTTCACGGAAATCATTTGCTCTTCGGCGAGCTTCAGAAAGAGCATTTGCGGCCGCTCGATGTTGTGATCGGCCAGTTTGACTATAAATTCCGCATTGACAACAAGCAGATCTCCCTTTGCTCCGCCAAGCCGCGATGCCGCCGCCTCATTGGTTTGATCATAGAAGAGAGCAACGGGAATCTGATAGGTCTTGGTCACGCCATGAATGCTGAACTCGCCTTCGGCCACAGCTTTCGTTGTTTCGCCGGGCTTCAGACTTGACTTCTCCGAGGAAATGAACCGTTTAAAAACGAACGATGCGGTGGGATACTTGGCTGTTTCCAAAAAATTATCCCGCATGTGATCGTTGCGCATACCGATTCCGGTATCGAGCGTATTCAGGTCCACTTCGAATTTCCCGGATACAGTAGCTGTAATGTCCGCAAGATTCAAATCAATCGAACCCGTCACGCTGCTGGTGTGTCCGAGAATTTTTTCGATCGGGGCATCGGATTCAAACTGCACCACATTTTTTCCATCATTCGGTACGGTCTTAAAGGTCTTGACTTCGGCGCGAGCCATTGTGCCGGAGACAATCAAAACCATGAGGATTGCGAGATTGCGAAATATTCGATGCATTGGAACCTCCGTGTTTCAATGTTTTGTCTATTTTGGACTCAGATGTACTTTTAGACTCTCTGAGCCAATTAAATGTTCCTCAAAATATCTGATTATAACTAACAATTTATATGTTAATTATTTAGCAATTTCTTTCAGCTTTTTGGCCGGAGTGAATCTGGGAACTTTTCGAGCTGGAATTTCGATTTTTTCACCGGTTCGGGGATTCCTGCCCTGCCGGGCGGCACGCTGGCCCAGAAAAAAAGTTCCAAAATCAGTGACCGTGACTTTATCGCCGTCCCGGATGATGTCGGCGATGGTCTCGAACACGGCAGTGACAACCTCTGAGGAAAATTCGCGGGTGATTCCGGTTTTTGCAGCTACGGCTACGGTGAGTTCTTCGCGGGTCATGGGGCGATCTTCCGACCTTGAATTGCTATTCATAACACAATGGTATTTCTTGAATTGTTGTGGATAATATAGGTGCTGTGGGCGGGATTGTCAAGTCGGCTTTTTTCAATTTCTATGTGGTCACATTGCGGACACATGCCTACAGATTTGGAACCCGACGCGGATTTTTAGAGTGCAAGATTGCGCAAAGAGATATAGCTTGGTATATTTGGCTTGCCGGGCGGGTGACACACCCGCCACGGCGGAAAACACCATTGCCGGTCGGGAGACCGACAACGGCGAAAAAAATTCCGGTCGGGTTGCCGCCCAACACCCGGGAGGGTGTTGGCTAGTTATTAACCCGGCTCGGCGCACTTTGCGGTGGCTGTGCTTGCCGGGCGGGTGACACACCCGCCACGGCGGAAAACACCATTGCCGGTCGGGTTGCCGCCCAACACCCGGGAGGGTGTTGGCTAGTTATTAACCCGGCTCGGCGCACCCTGCGGTGGTTGCAGCAAAAAGACCCCCCTTGTGTCCCCCCGTGAACGGAGGGAGAGCAAGATTCCGGGCAGATCAGGGGATACGTTCACTTCGTTCAGTACAGGTCTGCCTCGGCGAGATAAGGAACAGAATGTTACCTGAAAAATCTACGTACACATGTGCAATTCACTGGCAGGGCGATAACGAAAACTTCGACAGTTTTCCGCGCCGCCATCGGATCGAATTTCCGGGCGGACGAGAGGTTGTTTCGGCGGGAGCAAATCTCATTCAAGATCCTTCACAGACTAATCCGGAAGAACTTTTCGCGGCGGCGGTGGGTTCCTGCATGATGATGACGATCTTGGCAGTGTTCTCGCGTTCCAGAATTCCGGTTATTTCCTATGAGGACCATCCGGAAGCACTGTTGGAATTAGTGGAGCGGCGTTTTCGCGTGACGACAGTGACACTACGTCCGCGAATGGTTCTGAAGGGAACGTTTGAACGCGAGAAATTAGAGAATCTGATACAGAAGTCGCACGCCAATTGCTTCATCACGCTATCGGTGAACTCTGTCGTGGTCGTGGAACCGGAATTTGTCATGGAATGACAACCGGATTTTTTACGGAATACCCCATGCCTATTTACGAATATCGCTGCAGCGGATGCCAGCGCGTGATTGAAGTCTACAGCCAGACAGCTTCTGCCAACGAACCGCCGCCCGAGTGCCGCTGCGGAACTCAGAGTTCCTTTGAGCGCATTTACTCCGCCTTCGCTACGCAGAATACCGCTTCGGGCTGTGATCTTGCGGATTGTGGTGGAGGAGAAGGACACGGGCCAGGCCATACGTGCTGCGGCCAATGTTCGTGTGGACACAGCCACGGTTAGAAAACGCGCACGGAAAGGTTACCCGGCGCATTGGGGCAAACCGCACACTAATGAACTCTCTATGGCGAAAAATTAACTTTTTGCTTGACAAATAGGTCAAAAGTATTAAATTCTTCACGTGAATGGTGAAAGGCTTGTTGCCCAAAAGAACAAATTTGTTGTTTCTTTTGAGTTTGCACCGTGATCGTGGTCTGATGGAACTGCCCCCCGCCTTTCGCTGCGATGGCACCAGTCCGAGACCCTACCACTACAACCCTCGCAGGAGTGAATGCCGCAGCGTAAGTTCAAATTAATTTATCTGTCGCACGACCTTACCAAAAAGGTCGAGTTGACTTTGACGCACCGCAAGGTTCGGGCGGCTCTGCTCGGGCTTGCGGTTTGTTTTTTAATTACGAACGTCGTGGCCGGGCTGGTGGCCAGTTTTCTGATCAACTCACGCGAGAATGAAGCTCTCCATCAGGAAAACCACAAGCTGCGGGCGCAGATCACGGAGCTTGAAACACGGGTAGCCGGAATTAATAAAGATGTTTCGCTCCTTGCCCAGACCGATAAGCTGCTGCGGATGATGGCCGACTTGCCGCCTTTGGATGCTGACGTACAAAAAGTCGGTATCGGCGGCGCGCCCAATTTAGCTCCGGCCGATGCGGAGTTGCCGGAACTGGCTACGGCAGTTTGGTCTTTAGATCGAGTCGAGCGGGAAATTGATCTGCAGCGGGCCAGCTTTGAAGAGATTCATCACAAGCTGACGGTAAACGCGGAACTACTGAATCACACTCCTACCATCCGACCCCTTGCCGGCGGCTATATTTCCTCGGGCTTCGGGATGCGGCGGGATCCGTTTACGAAGCGGGTGGAACCGCATGCGGGAGTGGATATTGTGCAGCCGCGCGGCACACCGATCATGGCCGCGGCCGAAGGTCAGATTATCTATGTGGGCCGCTACTACAGCTACGGCAAATTCGTGGTGATTGATCACGGCTTCGGCTATCAGACCGCCTACGGCCACTTGAATGACTGGTCGGTGCGGCAAGGTCAATACGTATCTAAAGGGCAAGTCATTGGATCGGTCGGTTCCACGGGCCGAGCCACGGGCAGTCACTTGCATTATGAGGTTCGAGTGAACGGACGACCGGTGGATCCCACCGACTATTTCTTTGAGGATGCCGCCACTCTGCCGCCGACGGCACAGAAACAGTGAGCGTAAGACAAGTTAATGTATCGACCCGAAGCCCAAGGCTTCGGGTTTATTGTTTCTGTGGTTAGGGCTTGCGGCTTTTCGGAATTTATGGTAATTTAGTAGTTCAGTAATTTGCTTTTTTCGTTACGGCTCGACACCCCAAGTTGTCAATTCACATATCACAATTGTCTATGTCAACATATCCGGATCTTTTCTTAACAAACCACGAGAAAAAGGTATCGGCGTATTCTCGGAAGGATCAGCCGACTGATCCAGCAACCGTAACGCCAAAAACACCTCTTTCCACACTTAATCTAAACTGGCGTGAAAAAGATCTGCCAGAGCGTTTCCGCACAAAACATGTGCATCGGTTGCACCCGTACCTTGGGAAATTCATTCCACAAATTGTAGAAATCTTTTTACGTAAATATTTTTCACCGGGACAGACCATTCTAGATCCGTTCTGTGGATCAGGTACGGCTTTGGTCCAAGCCAATGAACTGGGGATGAATGCTATTGGCTACGATGTATCGGCTTTCAATGTGATGTTATGCAAAGCAAAACTGGCACGGTACAATCCCGCGATTGCGCGGGATGAGCTAATGGATATTCTTGAAAGCGTACGCGCTGTGATTCCTTTAGCGAGCAAACAAGGTCATTTATGGAAGCAAGTAGAGGAAGAACTCGGCCTTTCGGAGACTGACAATAGTTACTTAAAAACGTGGTTCGCACCGGAAGCACTACATCAGCTACTTACATACCGTCGTTTCATTGATACACGTGCGTACAAATACAAAGATCTGCTGCGTGTTGTCTTGTCGCGTTCCGCACGTTCGGCTCGGCTCACTACTCATTTCGATCTGGACTTTCCAAAAAAACCACAAAACGTGCCTTATTGGTGCTACAAACACTCCCGCACGTGTGTTCCGACTACGGATGCATTCAAGTTCATGCACCGTTACACGATCGACACTGTCCAACGGATTCAGCAGTTTTCCAGCATTCGAACTGACAGCACAGTTGACGTACGCCACGCTGACAGTCGACGTGCTCGCTTCCCAAAGATAGACGGAGTAATAACGAGTCCACCATATGTGGGTTTGATTGATTATCATGAGCAGCACGCTTACGCCTATCACCTGCTCGGACTGGTTGATGCAAGACACAACGAGATTGGACCGGCAGTCGGTGGTTCAAGTCAAGTTGCAAAAGAGCAATATGTTCAGGACATCGCTTCAGTATTTTGTCGAGCTTCCGACGCAATGACACGTGGCGGACGCATGATTGTTATCGCCCATGATAAGGCGTACTTGTATAGCAAAATTGCGCAATTAGTAGGAGTGAAAGTGGAAGCCGTCGTCGAGCGGCATGTCAACCGGCGTACTGGACGACGTTCGAATGAATTTTTTGAGTCGGTTTTCGTCTGGAAGAAACCCTAACCAAAGAGACGGAATCCCATATGACTAAGCAGGAAGCGATGAAAATAGCGATCCAGACACGTATCAAGGAGCTTATGGACAGAGTAATGGATAACGTGTTGATCAAGGATCCGTTTATTACCGAGGAACATCGGTCTAAAAAACCATTATACGCGGCTCTCGTGCCTGACGAAATCTTTAAAGGTTCTCATTTTGAACGCAGGTTTGTGACTCCATTCGGGAAGGTCTGGGAATCGCTTGCAGAGGTGGCAGCCTCTACAGGACTTGGAGAGGCTTCCCAGAACAAATCAATCCAAGGGACTGTTAAGTCTGAACGGCTACGACGTATCACACAAGTCTTAAACACTTTGGAACACGCCGAGAAAGGTAAAAAGAAAGTTAAGCCAGACTGGAAAAGTGAATTGGAATATGTCCTTCAGGGAAAGGGGGAGAATGTACCGGTAGTGGTGGTTTGTGATGTATACGCCGAAGATAAAATTAAAAACCGGAAGTATGCCTTCGAAATTAAAGCACCTTTGCCGAACAGCGATCAAACAAAGGTGAGCAAAGAAAAAATTCTAAAACTCTACAGTATGGAACCTCGACAGGTGAATGGAGCGTTTTACGCGCTCCCGTACAATCCATATGGGAAAAGAGCAGACTACTCATGGAGCTTTCCTGCTCGATGGTTCAACATGCGTGAAGATGAAGTTGTTCTCATTGGGGATGAGTTCTGGGATTTTTTGGGCGGGCCGGGTACATATAGGTCATTCATCAAGGCTGTGAATGAGATTGGTGGAGAGTACAAGGAACGGATTTACCGTGAGTTTCTTGGCATAGATCCACCACCTGACAGTCTTGAAGTGAGTCTCTGATTTGCGGTTGCGTTTTACTCCGGTGGTAACTCTCCAGAATCACCTGTCTGCACGAAATCCCGAAAGACGGAGGCCTATAGAGAGACTCCATGGCAAACAATTTGCCACCGCGAATAGACGCCAGCGGGATAAAAAAACCGCATGGCGAATAAGGCGGAGTTCCGACAGTACACGCACAGGAAAGAATCATGATTCTGAAAACACATCCTGACAATCCGAACATCCGGCATATTCGCAGAGCGATTGAAGCTCTCGAAGCCGGAGAACTCATTGCCTATGCCACGGATACGATCTACGGCCTGGGCTGCGATATTCAGAGCAAGAGCGGCATCGAGCGCGCGCTGAACCTGAAAGGCTATTCCAAATATCACGCGCTGTCTTTTTTATGCGCGGATTTGTCCGACATCTCCAAGTACGCGCGCGTGGATACTCCCGCGTATAAAATCTTAAAGCGGTGCCTGCCCGGCCCCTTCACTTTCATTCTTCCCGCGACGCGGGAGACTCCCAAGCTCTTGCTGACCAAGCAGCAAACCGTGGGGATTCGCGTCCCCGAACATCCGGTCTGCCACACGCTGCTGAAAGAGTTCGGACGGCCCGTTCTTTCCACGAGCGTCACCAGCCGCACGGGCGAAGCGCTGACCGATCCGGAAACCATCGAGACAGAATGGCGGCATGAAATTGCCGTGATTCTCGATTCGGGCATCTTAGCCAACACCGCCTCGACGGTAGTGGATCTTACCGATTCAGCCAATCCGACGATTATCCGGGCGGGCAAGGGAGATCCCACACTCATCGGCTAAGCCTATATGACCGATCCCGATCAGATACTCATCCGACTTGCTCCGCGCAGCATCCAACACATGCTGAGCGGCGTGCTGCGTTTTCTCACACACAGCGTGCTCTTGCGGGTGCTGATTTTTATTGCCGCTCTCTATGCCGTGGGAGAGTCGGCCCGGCCATGGAAGCTGGGCTGGCTGCGCATGGACGAAGCCACGGAAATCGCGGAGAGTTTTCTGACGCGGCAGGGAGCCGAACTGCAAGATTACACGCTGATCCGGGCGGTAGAACGCCGCCGCCACGGCATGTGGAGCGCGAGCGGCAACGAGAAGCTCTTCGGTGTGGATCCGGCGGTGGGATATCTCCTCCGCTATTTCCGACCCGGAATGACGGACGGCTGGACCGTGGCCGTGTCCCCCACCGGTCGGATATATCGCGTGCAGCGGGAACAGCTTGATGACGAACCGGGAATCCGGCTCGATCACTCGCAAGCCTTTGAACTGACCCTTGACAAGCTGGCTATGGAGTTGGGTGTTCCGGCTTATACGCTTACGCTGCTTTCGGACACGATGTTGTTTCAGCCGCAGCGCAGCGACTGGACTTTCGAGTTTGCCTGGCCGGAAGCTTTGGGAGACAGCGGCAGGCTGCGGATCACCTTGGCCAGCGAAGCGATAGCCGAGCTCTCCTATACGCCGCAAGCACCGTTTGAAAACATTGTAGCGAATCGCACCGCCCGCAGCAGCCGCGTCTTGGGATTTGCTCTGATCTTGGCGGGCGTTTTTCTGATCATGCACTATCACCGCACACCGCTGGCATTAAAAGCGGCGGGATTATGGGGAGCTTTCGGTTTTGTGCTGACACTGGCGGTGCGGGGAATGACATTTTCGCAGTCGGTCATTCTCATGCCGTCGGAAAATCCGCTGACGGGCTATCTGGCGCGGGTCGCCCTCAGCGCCATGATAGACGCCTTACAGACGGGCCTGCTGATCGGGCTGATCGTGGCTACAGGGGAGGCCCTGTCGCGGGATGTTTTCCGCGGGGCGACGAGCTTAAGCCGGTTAGCTTCGGGGATTAACGGTTGGCGTGCGGCGTGGGCGCAAGCCGCCCGCTGGGCGCTGCCTGCCGCGGCAATCATGGTCATTTTAGAAGCGGCGGCAACCCACGTATTTGGTCCCGTCGGATTGTGCGGGAAAGTCCCCGGCATAATTGCCGGTGCATTGTCCTCACCGCTGCCGGGATTCACTCTGCCGGCGCAGATTGTTTTAGATACTATCTGGGAAGAAAGTTTATACCGGTTGTGGCTGTTGTCCCTCTTATTATTCTGGCTAAGACTGCCGGTTTTAGCGATTCCGCTGGCAGCGGGAGCCGCGGCATTTTTCGCAGGTTTTGATGTATCGCAATTTTTGACGGTCGGCGGCGCATTTTACTTGACCTGGGGGCTGCTGGCCGGATTTCTGATGCTGCGAGTCGGCATTATTGCGGCGATGTTATTCCACCTGTTATTGCTCAGCGGGTATGCAGGATTAGCCTTATTCTGGACAGGCTTCGGCACGAACGCCGGGATACTTTTAATCGGTATTCTGCTGCTGGGAGTGCTGATTATATCGCGGGATCGGCCGAGTCCGCCGGCCCCCCCGCCGGAAAACGGTTCTCGGCCCGCTTCATCTTGATATTCCCGCCGAATTTATGTAAATTTATGGAGTTTGCCCAAATCCGAGCTGTGAAATTGGTTCCGGCTATCGGCAGGGCTTTCCAATGAAAGCGATTTCAATCAGGAGATACTATGAACGTTTTGGTTCTGGTCAAGGCTGTGGCCGACAGTGAGGCTCTGATCAAACCCGCCGCCGACGGTCAATCCGTGGCGCTGGAAGGAATCAGTTGGATTATCAGCCCCTATGATGAATATGCGATTGAAGAAGCGTTGAAACAGCGCGATGCCGACGGTTCCGGCGAAGTCACGGCGATGAGTTTCGGCGGCGATGATGTGCCGAAGGTTTTGCGCACGGCTCTGGCGATGGGCGTGGATCGCGCCGTGCATATCAAAGGAAATGTGAGTCCGGACGCTTTGGCGACCGCGCGCGTATTGGCGGCGGCGATAAAGAACATCCATTACGATCTGATACTGTGCGGCAAACAGGCGATTGACCACGATCATCATGCGGTGGGAGTGATGGTGGCCGAGCTGTTGGATATTCCATCGGTTTCCGTTGTCACCAAGCTTGACCGAACCGGCAATAAACTGATTTGCGAGCGCGAAGTGGAAGGCGGAGTGGAAGTGGTGGAAACAACTTTGCCCTGCCTGTTGACATGCAATAAAGGGTTGAATGAACCGCGCTATGCATCGCTGAAGGGAATCATGGCGGCGAAGAAAAAACCTTTGGATGAGATTGCGGCGGAAAACGCAGCGGCGCAAGTAGAGGTGATGGAAATCCGTTCGCGTCCGCCGCGTCAGCCGGGAGAAATCGTGGGACAGGGCGTGGAAGCCGTTCCCATTCTGATTAAGAAGCTTCGCGACGAGGCGAAAGTGATTTGATTGCGGCCGAGGAATCGTCCGTCGGTTGATTGTCCGTCAACCGTTCCGTTATTTTTTTTCGAACCAAGACACAACATTGTTTTTAGCGGCCGCAGGGGCGGCTCCAGATTACCGGGATCTTTATGGAACCCACTACAACTTCGCCCGCATCGGGCGTAAACGATGCTTTCGAAGAAAAGCTTCATCGGGGAATGGCTTTGGCCCGCCAAGGGGAATACGATCAAGCTTTGGCGGCGCTGCGGGAGGCCGTTCAACAGAAACCGGATCATACCGAAGCGCGGAACTGCATCGCGACCTGCTGTAATCTCTTAGGCCGTTATGACGACGCGGCGGAAGCGTACGAAGACTTGATCGAGTTGAAGCCGGATCATGCGGGAGCGCATCGCGGTTTGGCGGTTGCCTACAGCAAATTAGGCCGCTGGCCGGACGCGGAAGCGCTGCTGAAAACGGCGCTTCGAATCAAACCGGATTACGCTGAAGCTTATCATGATTTGGGAAATACTCTAACGATTTTGGGGCGATTTGAGGAAGCGGTGGAAGCCTATCGCAGCGCAATCCGTCTCAACTCGCAGGACGCCGAAGCGCATTATCATATCGGCTTAACGCTCTTTCGGATGGAACGACACGCGGAAGCGATTACCGAGTTTCATAAAGCTCTTCTGCTGAAACCGGACATGGCTGAGGCTTATCAATACCTGGGAGCGGTCTATCACGTTTCCGGCCACCGTACCGAGGCGATTGCGGCTTATCATGATGCGATACGGCTGAACCCCAACGAACCGACGGTGCATGCGAATTTGGGCTGCGCTTATGCCGATCAACATCAATATGAAGACGCAACCGCGGCTTTTAATGAAGCCATTCGTTTGAAGCCGGATTACGCAATTGCTCATCAGCATCTGGGGAATGCCTTAGCCAGTATGGGCCGGCGCGATGAGGCCGTGGCCGCGCTGCGGCAGGCGGTCAAGCTCAATCCGGAACAGGTGTCCACGTACTATTATTTAGGCTCTGTTCTGTGCGATCTGCAGCGGATGAAGGAGGGGACGGCGGCACTGCGCGAGGCGATTCGGCGGAAACCGGACTATACCCGGGCACATTTCAGGCTGGGATTGGCCTATGCGACGATGAGAAAATTCGAAGACGCCTGGAAGCAGTACCGGATTTTATCCGCGCTGGACGGCGAGTTGGCGGCCAAACTGCAGGAAAAACTTCCCGCAAGCGGGCAGCGATAAAGCATTTAGCCTATTGAATCTTCCCAGATTGATTCCTTAAATTCAAGGGACGGACAAGAATCATGCCGCTCCCTCTGCACACACCACGGTTGATGATACGGCCGTTCACACCGGACGACGTGGAAGCCATGCACGTGTTGTTTTCCGATCCGGAAGTGATGCGGTATATTCCCCGCCCGCCGTCGCAGGACATTGAAGAATCCCGTCCGCGGGTAGAACGCCACATCCGGATCCATGAGACTTACGGCTATGCCTTATGGGCCATCGTGGAAAAAGCCAGCGCGATGGTGATCGGCGATGCGGGGCTGATTCCCTTTGAAGGCAAAGGGCCGGAAGTGGAAGTGGGGTATCATCTGCGCCGCGATTGCTGGGGAAAAGGCTATGCCACGGAAGCCGCGGCGGAGTGTTTGCGATACGGTTTCGAAGAATTAAGACTGCCGCGCATTCTGGCCGTGACTTTTCCCGAGAACATGGCTTCGCGCCGCGTGCTGACCAAGATCGGCATGACGGAGCAAGGCATGACGAGGGCTTACGATTTCGACTGCGTGCTGTTTGAAATGAAGAATCCTTTGGAGAACGGATGATCGCTTACCGCCGACGTCTAATTTGTCTCCTGTTTCTTGCACTCTTCGCACTGAACGCCGCGGGACAAACTCCGAATCCGCCACCCGTCCACAGCTATTTGCAGCCGGGAGACTCGCTGTGGTATGAACTCACTTTAGTTTCCGGCGACGTCCTCACATGGACGCTGTGGCTTTCCGCCGTTCCGCGCGATCCGGGGAAGACCGTGCTCACATTCCGTTCGGACGCGGAGGGAGAAATGTGGAAACGCGAGTTCGACGGGCAAGCCGTCGAGTTGCGCGAAGACATAAAAATCAAAACAACGGCGCGCTACCGGCTGACGGTTTTCACTACGGGAGATCAAGGCCGTCCGGCTTCGCTGGCCGCCTGGGGGAAATACGCCGCGGCAGGCCGCGCGCAATTTCCGCTTCCCGAAACGAAAAGGATCGCGGAATCCTTTACCGCGGGAGACCTGTACGCCGTTGAGTTCGAGTTTTTACTCGGGGACACCACACGTTTCGAAACCCTGTTGGGATTGAATCTACCGCTCGATCTGGTGAAGATGTGGGGGATCACACCGCTCGGCGATTCTTTGACCGCCACGGCCACAACGCGGCGTTGGCTGGGGGAAGGCGGCACGATTTCGCTGCGCGAGCGCACTCCGAAAGGCGGACGAGTTACGCTGCGGCTCGAACTGGACATACCGGAAAACGGCATTATTACGATTTTCATTGCCCCCGGTTCATCGTCGCCCGCGTGGCTGCCTTCATCTGCGCGGATGGTCGTTCTGCATAAACACGATCCGTGGCGGGCGGTGATTGTTCCTCCGCAGAGTGTGATTGCCGAATCGCTGGCCGCAAAAACGCCGGAGTCTCCCCGCTCGATGTTCGCCGCACAGCAGCTGCGCGTAGGCGGAGTGGATCCCGAAACGGCGGAGCGGCTTTTACCGATTATTGCCGAACGCGATTCGTTGGTTCGGATCAAGCATGAGCGCAGAAAGACTCAAACCGGCTACGATACCCTGTTCTTACGCGGCAGCAATGCTTTTCTGCCGCCGGATATGCACTATGCTCTGCTGACTCCGCTTGCAAGCGGAATGACGGCGAAAGGGAAACCGCCGTGCACGGTTGTGTCCTGGTTCGTTACAGATTCACGCGGAGCGGAACCGAAAGCCGCCGTCTACGAATGGCGATATGAAGAAGCGCGCGTGGCTTTTCCGGGGGCGCTGGATGAACGTTTTTGGGATCCCGCCGTGCTGCCGCTGAAGCCGGACATGAAAACGCATGCTCCGGCCACGGCAGAAAAACCGGCCACGGTCACTATTCCGACCGCCGGACTTCAGCCGCTGACCGTGGAAAGCCGCGGGAAAACGCTGAACAATTTCAGCCGCAGCGTGTGGGGACTCTATCTGGACAACCAGTCGTCCGATACGGCGTATCTGGTTTTCCATCGCGAATGCCGAGTCACCCGTCCCATGCTGAGTCTTGCGCGCTGGCCGAAAGCGGCGCGCTATACGGCACTGATTCTGTTGATTGTGGTGGCCATCGGCGGCGCGGTTCTGTATCAGCTTCGCCGGCGGGAATGGCAGCGCAAAAAGGAAAGACAGGCGCTCGAAGAGGAACTCGAAAAAGCGCGATCCACGCAGCTCAAATTGCTGCCTAATGCGCCGCTGGATATCGAGAACCTGCACATTTTAGGACTGCACCAGAGCATGCAGTCGGTGGGCGGCGACTACTATGATTTCTTCGCGCGCGAAGACGGCTCCATTCTACTCTGTGTCGCCGACGTAACCGGGCACGGCTATAAAGCCGCGCTGATTATGTCGAACGTGCAAGCCACGCTGCGGGCGGTGGCTTTGCCCGGGCGGCATGTGGGAGACATTGCCTCGCTGCTCAACTTAGAAGTTCACAAGCGCACGAATCCGGAAGATTTCGTGACGTTTATCGTGGGCGAGATTTCCGCGGACCGCAAGTGGCTTTCGGTATGCAATGCGGGACACAATCCCGGCTATCTCGTAAAACCGTCGGGACAAATTATCGAATTGATGGACGGCGGGATCATGCTGGGCGCGCTAGACATGTTTCCGTTCACGAGCACGACTTTCGCGCTTGAATCGGGCGATATGATCGTGTTTTACACGGACGGCATTCCCGAAGCGACGATCAACAAACAGGGCGAGATGTACGGATATGAGCGATTGAAACTCTTCCTGGCCGAACATCGCTATAACCATTTGGGCGACATCGCCCGCAAGCTGATCAAACAAGTCGTGCCGGACGACACGCAGCCCATCGAGGACGACATGGCGATTGTCATCGCCCGCGTGGACGGGACGGCATAAAACGTAATCAGAGAAACATTCAGGATAGCATCCCATGGCAAACGTTCTGGTCTTTTGCGAAACGAAAGCGGGAAAAATCAAACCGGTCACGCGCGAACTTTTAAGCGCGGCGAAAAAAATCGCCGGCTCGGAAAGCGTGATTGCAGTACTGTTCAACGAGTGCGCGGATGCCGCGAATTTGGGAGCCTTCGGCGCGAATAAGGTGCTGGTGTTAAGTAATCCCGAATTAGCGAACTATTCCACGGAAGGATATGCGCAGGCGGCGGCGCAAGTGATTGAAGCCGAAAAGCCGTCCGCCATTCTCTTCGCGGCGACTTCGCGCGGGCGCGATTTGGCTCCCCGCACGGCGGCACGCGCGGGCGGACCACTGATCGCGGACTGCACAGAAATGAAAATCGAAGGCGGCGCGTTATGCGCATTACGGCCTATCTACGCGGGCAAGGTGCTGATGTGGTGCAAGGTCGCGGGCGGATGTGCCGTGCTCACGCTGCGGCCCAAAGCGTTTACGGCGGAAGAATGCGGCGGCAGCGCGCAAGTGGAAACGCGCGCGGTCAACATAGACTCCGGTAAAATTCGCGCGCGCGTCATTGAAGATCGCGTGCAGAGCGGCGGCGCGGTGGACGTCACGGAAGCGGACATGATTGTAGCCGGAGGCCGCGGCATGAAGGCTCCGGAGAATTTCGGACTCATCGAAGAGCTTGCGAAAGCTCTTGGCGCGAGCGTGGGCGCTTCGCGCGCGGTGGTGGACGCAGGCTGGCGGCCGCATTCGGAGCAGGTGGGACAGACGGGAAAAGTGGTCTCCCCCACTCTGTATATTGCGGCGGGAATTTCCGGCGCGATTCAGCATTTGGCGGGCATGAACACCAGCCGCGTGATTGTGGCGATCAATAAAGACGCCGACGCACCGATTTTTAAAGTGGCGTCTTACGGCATCGTCGGCGACGCGATGGAAGTTTTGCCTGCATTGACGGAAGAAGTGAAGAAAGTGAAGGCGGAAGGATAGGAAAGCAAAATTAGAAATGAGAAATTAGAAACTTGAAAATCGCGGAAAAAGAAATTCCGTTCGGATAAGACATCCGCGAGGAGCGAGGGCACCCGCTCGCGACGAAGAAACGGCGCCATTGCCGGTCAGGAGCCCCGGCTCGGCGGGAGAGTGCGCGAGGGGTGAGGGCACCCGCTCGCGGCGAAAAGTTTGAAAATTTCGTTTTGCATCAAGGGAGGCCGGACATGCGCGCTTTGAAATATCGGCTGTGCTTTTCCCTGTTGTTGTGCACACCGCTGATTCTGTTGGCTCAACCGGACACGGTATGGACGCGAACTTTCGGCGGAACGCAGGGGGACATCTGCTACTCCGTGCAGCGTACGCAGGACGGCGGCTACATCATGGCGGGAGAAACGCGTTCTTCGGGAGCAGGCGGACGGGACTTTTGGCTGGTGAAAACCACATCTGTCGGTTCCATGCAATGGAACCGTACGTACGGCGGCGCACAGGATGAAACGTGTTACGCCGTACATCAGGCATCGGATGGTGGATACGTACTTGTTGGACGAACCAACTCCTTCAGGCCGGGAAGCTGGAACGGCTGGGTCGTTCGCACAAACGCCTCGGGTGACACCATGTGGACGCGCGTCTTCGGCGGCAGTCAACCGGATGCTTTTTACTCGGTAGCGCAAGGTCCGGGCGGCTTTTTCTGGGCGGCAGGCTACACCTATTCCTACGGTTTGGCCGGAGATTATTGGCTGGTCCAACTGAGTACTTTCGGCGACAGCATCACGACGCATACCTACGGCGGCAACCGCAGCGAGGTTTGCAACAAGATACTGATTGAAAACGACTATATGTATCTGGTGGGTTCAACGGAATCGTATGGCCAAGGGCAAACAGGATTGCCGGATTACTGGCTGCTCAAAGTCAGTTGGCTCGGGGACAGCGTTTGGAGCAGACCGTACGGAGAGGATAGATCGGACGTCTGCACAAGCATTGCCGCAGGCGACAGCGGCAGCCTGATCTTGGGCGGATATACCGAGTCATCCGGCGCGGGCCGCGCGGATTTTTGGGTGATTCGAACGGACAGCATGGGATACTTGTGGAACGAGCGCACGTTCGGCCGCACGGGACAGGATTATTGCCAGGCCGTGATGCAGGTGGCGCCCAATCGCATTCAGGTGGCCGGAACCACGGAGTACACCGCTGCGGGAGGAAACAACGGCTGGCTTCTGGAAATGGACAACAATCTGGATACGCTATGGAACCGGCAAGTGGGCGGAGCTTCCGTGGATGAAATCTACGCGATGGTATCGTCCATGGACGGCACAATTTTAACCGGAGGCACGTGGAGTTTCGGTTCAGGCCAACAGGATTTTTGGCTGGTAAAAATCGCGGCACCGGTCACACTGTTCGAAGTGACGCCCATATTCCTGAACTTCGGCGAAGTTCCCGTGGGATACTCGGCAACGCGCTCGCTGACGCTGCGCAATGCGGGCAACATGCCCGTTACCGTTCTGAATCTGGTAACAGTGCCGCCGTTCTCGTCGGAATTTTCGTCGGGATTTGTTTTGAACGGAAACGAGCAGACGTCGTTCACGGTATTTTTTCAGCCTGCGCAGGCGGGCGAATATATTGATACGCTGTGGGTTGAGCATTCGACGGCCACCAGTCCCACCGCTGTTTATGTCAGCGGAACGGGAATTATGAGCGATGCAGATGAACCTGACCAGAATCTCCCGCAGCGTTTCGCGTTGTCTGCCGCTTATCCGAATCCGTTCAACGCGGAAACCGTGCTGACGTTCGATGTGCCTCATGCCGCACCGGTTCGTGTAGCAATCTACGATGTTCAAGGTCAGTTGACGAAGACAATCGCGGACGGCATGCTGCCCGCCGGCTCGCATCGCCTCCACTGGAACGGATCCGCGTTTGCGAGTGGAATCTATTTTGTGCGCGCGCAAAGCGATGGTTTTTCCGCCGCACGTAAAATTGTTTTGTTGAAATAATCCCTGCACGCACCGTGCACCCCTTCACGGAAACAGGAACACCGCAGTTATGTGCCGCAGATTATTCCTGATTGCAGTGCTGCTGCTCGCCGGCACCGTTTGCGCCACGGCACAAACGAGTCCCGCGGACAGCTTGTTCCGCATCGCGCAAGCTCGATACGATGACGGCGATTTTGACGGCGCGGAACTGGCCGCTCTGCGCGGATTGCGGGCCATGGAAAGCGCGGACATTTTAGACCGCCTCAAGTTTCACCTGATGCTCGGCTTCGTCTATGTGGCGCGCGATCAAAATGCAGACGCCCTGCGCGAATTCGACAGCGTCTTCACGGCGAATCCGGCTTACCATCTCGATCCGGTGCAGACGCCGCCGAAGATTCTCGAAATTTTCGACGAAGCCCATACCGCGTACATGGATCGCATCACCTCTATTCCCGAGCGTTTGCGCCAGCCGCAAGCCGACGTGCGGATGGCCGCGTCATGGCGTTCACTGGTGGCACCTGGCTGGGGGCAGTTCTACAAGAAGCAGGACACGAAAGGCTCGGCGATCATTGCCGCGCAAGTGTTGTCTTTGGCCGCTCTGATCTATATGCAAGTCGAAACGAATCACCGTCACGACGATTATACGCGCATCAGGAATTATGGCAATCCGAACGTGGAAGACGCGTATCAGGAATATCGTCGGGCATACCAAACACGCAACGTCGTGGGATACATCACGTTGTCCATTTACGCTCTCAACTACCTCGACGCGCTCTATGCGCCGGTGCTGAAGAAACTCAAGTAGCCGCGGCTGATCTCTTATGACCTACATCGTTCATCGCAATTGCCGCCATTTCCGCGGCGATATTCCCTGCAAACCGCACAAGCGCGACGGCGTGATCTGCGAAAACTGTCTGCAGTTCGATCCGATTGACGCGCGGATTTGCATCATCAAATTGGCGGCGGCGGGCGACGTCATTCGCACCACACCGCTGTTGCGCAAATTGCGTTCGGAGTTTCCGCACGCGTGGATTACGTGGGTGACGGAAACTCCCGATGTGATTCCCACGCGCGCGTTCGATCCGAACGGCGTGGATGAAGTGTTGCGGTGGGGCTATGACGCGGGCTTAATTGTGGAAGAAACTCCGTGGGACTGGGTGATTCTGCTGGATAAAGATCGCCCCGCCTGCGTGCTTTCCAATCGCGCAGACGCCAAGAAGTGGAGCGGCTTCGGTTTGAGCGAGGGACGACCGATTGCTCTCGATGAAGCCGCGCATATAAAATTCCTGACCGGGATTGACGACAAACTGAATCGCGCCAATACGCTCAGCTATCCGCAGGAAATATTCCGCATGTGCGGCTACGAGTGGAAGGGCGAGGAATATGTGCTGGATCCGTGTCTCGATCAGCCGCTGCCGGAAGGTCTGCCGGAACACAGGCCGCTCATCGGTTTGAATACGGGCTGCGCTCCGCGCTGGAAAACGCGGCTTTGGCCGGAACACTATTGGACGGAGCTTTCGCTTGAATTAAAGCGCGCGGATTTCGGTGTGCTGCTGCTCGGCGGCCCGATAGAGCATGAAAAAAACTTGCGCATCGCCGCCGCGAGCGGAGCCACTTATCTCGGGCATTTCCCGCTGAAGCAATTCGTTCGCCTGGTCGGCCAGATTGATCTGATGGTCACGGCCGTAACGATGGCCATGCACGTGGCTATTGGACTTCAGAAGCGGCTCGTACTTTTCAACAACATTTTCAACGCGCGCGAGTTCGAGCTTTATAAACGCGGAGAAATTCTGGAACCCGATCCGCCCTGCACCTGCACATTTGTAGCCGAATGCCCGCTGCACTGCATGGAGCGCATCAAAGCGGAGCGGGTTTTAGATGCGGTTAAACGGCAGGCAGCGCGGCTATGAGAATCGTGATCGTCGGTCCGGCGTATCCGCTGCGCGGCGGGATTGCGCAATATCTGGCCGTACTCTATCAAAAGTTGACGGACGCCGGGCACGAGGCTAAATTTGTTTCGTTCATCAAGCAGTTTCCCAAGCTGCTTTTTCCCGGCAAGACGCAGCTTGATGACAGCCGCGATGTGATTAACGTACATCCGGCGGCGAAATTCGCGCCGCTCGGGCCGGTCAGTTGGCTTCGCACGGCGCGCGAAGTGGCGTCGTTTAATCCCGATCTGGTGATTTTCAAATGGTGGATGCCGTTTTTCGGATTGGGCTATTGGGCGGTGCAGCGTTGGGTACGCAAGCATACGAAGGCGCGCGTCCTCTACATTATTGACAACGTAATCCCGCACGAACACCGGCCCGGCGATAAATTTCTCACTCGTCTCGCGTTTTCGCAAACCGATTTTTTTGTTTCGCAGAGCCAGGCGGTGGAACGCGATTTGTTCACATGGTTTCCCGATCTTGACCGCAAGCGAACGGCGTTCTCGCCGCATCCGGTCTACGATTGCTATCCGGTTTTTCCGGGCACGCAGGCGGAAGCGCGCGCGGCGGCGGGACTTTCCCGCGAGGGCCGCTGGCTGCTTTTCTTCGGTTTTGTACGCCGCTACAAAGGTCTGGATATTTTAATCAACGCGCTCCCTGCGATTCACAAAAAATTCTCGGACGTAAAGCTCGCGGTTGTGGGCGAGTTTTACGGGCCGCGCGAGGAATACGATAAAATTATCCGCGACCTCGGACTGACCAATGCCGTATCGGTGCGCGCGGATTATTGTCCGAATGAAGAGGTCGGAAAATATTTTGCCGCCTGCGACGCGGTGGTTCTTCCCTATCGCACGGCCACGCAATCGGGCATTATTCAGGTGGCATACGCGCTCGATCTGCCCGTCATTACGACCAACGTGGGCGGACTCAGCGAAGTGGTAATGGACGGCGTAACCGGAATGGTCGTGCCGCCGGAGAATCCCGCCGCCATCGCTGCTGCCGTCGTGAAGTTCTACGAACAGGGCGGCCGCAACGCTTTTATCGAGAATGTGCGCAAGGAAAGCCGGAGGTATAGTTGGGACGCAATGATGGAAACAATTCTGAATCTGGCGAAGCGGCCATGAGTGCGGAAGCGGTGGATTACGATCCGTTGAAGGCTGTCTTGGGACGCTGGGTGTCGCGCAGCGTATTCATGCGGCGGCTGTTCTACACCTTTCTCGGTATGTTTTTTCTGCGGCAGTGGCACGTACGGAAGGAACTCAAGCGGATTGCGCGCGCGCATAAGATTCGCGATATTTTCGACGCGGGTTCCGGCTACGGGCAATATACCTATTTGATGGGCAAGGTCTTTCCGGGCGCGCGCATTCACGCGGTAGATGTGAAGGATGAACAGATTGCCGACGGCAATTGGTTCACGGAGCGCGTCAGGCAAAAGAATACGCATTTCGAAGTCGGCGATTTGACGACGTTCGTAAAGCCGGATTCGTTCGACTTGGCTTTATCCGTGGACGTGATGGAGCACATTCTCGAAGACGAAGCGGTTTACCGCAATGTGTTCGCATCGCTCCGTTCCGGCGGCGTGTTCGTGATTTCCACGCCCACGTCGCTACGTCCCGAATCGCATCAGGACGTAGACAGCGTGATCGGCGAACACGTGCGCGTGGGCTATACGCGCGAGGAATTCACGGAAAAAATGAAACGCGCGGGTTTCGTCATCGAGCGCATGAAGTCCACCTACTGCCGGCCTTTCGGCGTCATGGCGTGGATGATTTTGCAGCGGATTCCCATGCGGCTGCTCTCGCTTTCGCGTTGGCTGGCCGTGATTGTGATTCCATGGCTGATTGTGTTGTATCTTCCCGCCGCACTCTGTATGTTTCTGGATGTCAACCTTCCCTGTCGCTGGGGCGGCGGCTGGCTGTTGACGGTGCGCAAGTCTTAAATAGAAATTTCCTCTCGCTCCGTGGGCGGACGAATCCTGAGTTCGTCCGTTTTTTATTTTTCCGAGTCCACGTTTTACTATAAACAATACGTTTCACTTGCGGCGATCTTGCGAATTATAGAACAAGACTGGCGGCAGGAACCCTTGCATGATAAGCGTTGTTTCATTATTATGGAGGCCGGAGTTGACATCATAAATACAGGAGGTGTCCGATGGTTCTGAGAGATATCCTTCATTTCAAAGGGCGTGACGTTTTCACGACCACGCCTCAAGACACGGTGTATAACGCCGCGCAGAAACTTGTCTCCAACAACATCAGAGCTTTACCTGTAGTAAACAAGCAAAACATGTTAACGGGAATCATTACGGCGTGGGACATCCTGCGCCTGACCACCACCAATCCGAACGACTTCAATGCACTGCTGGTCGGCGACTATATGACGCGTGAAGTGTACACCGCCGGAACCGGCGCCTCGGTAGACACGGCACTTTGCGTGATGAACGAACGCCATATCCATCACATTCCGATTGTGGAGGAAGGAAATCTCATCGGCATGGTCTCACAGGGCGATTTAGTGCGAGCCCGCCTGGAGAACGTGCAGCTTGAACCCAAGCACATGACCAATTTCGTATTGACGAAGTATCCTGTTTAGCCGCTCCCCTTCTGTAAACAAAACCCGGCCTTGTGTCGGGTTTTTTGTTGCCGTGATAAAGCAAGGGCGCACCGAAGTACGCCCTTGAATCATTTCGTTGTGCTCAGGATTATTTAATCAGAAGCAGCTTCTGCACCGTATGGCAGCGGCTGGAGTTCATCCGCACGAAATACGTGCCCGCAGACAGATCGGCACCGTCGAACGTCAGCGCGTAGCTGCCCGCAAGTTGGTAGCCGTCAGCCAAAACTCTCACCAACCGTCCGTTCAAATCGAACACATCCACCCGGATCTCGCCCGCTTCGGCCAGATCATAGGAAATCATGGTTGTCGGATTGAACGGATTCGGATACGACGGATTCAAGCGGGTTTCCATCGGAATCACAGCGGGTGATTCCATATTCAAGGCGGTTCCGTTTTCATCCAGTTCGCCCGGTTCGCCCCTGTGAACAAAACCAACCGCCGGTTCGCATTCGTTGTAGAGATCTCTGTCAGACCAGTAAGCCAGCGTGTGATCGCTGCGAATGCCGCGGAACTCACCTACGACCGCCCAATTGTCTCCATCCTGACTGTCGCTTTGCCAAACGACCATCCGCCGATGCATGAATGACCGGGGCGGATTATCATAGGAGTGATAAGCATACCAATCGGTGGTCGCGCCATATTTATAAGCAATGGCGATGGACGGATTGGTTTGCACGCGCGTGTTATTGGGATCGCTGGCCGATTGCTGATCCACGAACCGATCACCTTCACGGCGAGCTGTCCAGATGTCCCAGTTGTTCGTCCCGTTAAGCTTGGGATAACATATATAGAATGTCTCGTCATTCAATACGGCGATATCGTTGGTGACCGAGGGAGAGGTTACGACCTCGGGTGTACGAACCGAGCGGAAATACTGAATGCTCGCCGTTCCGGCGGGACAATTGTAAATCTCCGCTGAGATTCCGGTCTGTGAACGGTCGCGATAGTAGCCGATTACGATTTGTCCCGCATTAATCGCAGCGATGCTCGGATGCGCTTTCTTGACATCCGTCATTCGTGTTTCCGCGAGATAGTGCGGCATACCCGAAACCGGCGGATCCATAGGCATGACAACTCCCATGAGCTGCGGAGCATAGGTGCCGAAAGGCGGCGCCACGTACTCATAGACCATCACGTAGCGATTGTCATCCAGATACGTGATGTCCGGCTCCAGATAGGATTCATTCGTGCTCATGGGAACGGCAATGGCAATATCCGATCCGGTGAATTGCAGGGACCGCACAGCCCATCGGATTTCCGTGCCGCCCGTTGCGGAAGGTTGTCTTTCCCACGTCACTCCATAATCAGTTCCAAGTCCGCAGGCCACAGCCGGATGATTGACATACCGGCATGTCGTGCGCGTTAAAATGTCTTCACGGCCGGTGAGTTGGAAAACGCGGCCGCTCGCGCCCCACGTGAAGGCCCGCCCTTTAATTGTCCGGTAGTCGCGCGTGAGCTGATTTCGTTCCTTCCAAACGATGTAGCCGCCCGTGCCGTCGCGGTTGAAAGAAACCGCCGGAGTCGCGCGATTGACCGTACCGCCGCCGGAAATGACAATTTCCTTCGTCTCGGCCAATCCCATTTGATTATAGGCTCTGGCTTTGATCTGATTATCGGTGGAAGACGCCCACACAACAACGAACGCGCCATCCGGGCAAGAAGCCACCGCCGGATCGGTTTGCGCACCCGTGGAATATTCCTGTCCGTTGATCCGCAATTCGTTTGGATACGGCAGCATGGCGGGTGTTGCTCCGCCGTTGAACGTTTCTTCGGTGGTCGGGAGACCCGGTTTCAGATGGACATAGCGGCCGGCTGCGTTTCCCATGGTTGACAATTGGTGCCAGTCCTGCTGTCCCGTAATGTCCGGAATGCTGGTCGTGTAGGCAATGCGCGCGTCGGGGCTGTAGCTGGCATCAAGATAAGACGTAAAGTGATCATATGGATCCGTGGCATCCCGCTGGAAGGCGAGCCACATATCATCGTTATTCGAGACGATGAAGTTGAGCGCAGTATATCGGTCCGTGCCCGTGCGGATGCGGTTTATGGTCTGATTGATGGCCCACTCCATGGGATAGTCAATCCCGGCGACGCTCCAATAATAATTTTCGGCCACCAGATAATACTTCATCAGCATCAGGGCCATATATTCAGTGTCCAGACGGAGGCAGACACTGTCGGGATCGGGATAGTCCTCCATTCCCCAATTCGTATAGAACCGG
This sequence comes from Candidatus Zhuqueibacterota bacterium, assembly GCA_003818605.1. Classification (GTDB taxonomy): domain Bacteria; phylum Electryoneota; class RPQS01; order RPQS01; family RPQS01; genus RPQS01. The sequence continues at coordinate 31,453 of RPQS01000033.1, forward strand.
CTCCGGATGCTGTCCAATGCAATGAAACCGGCTCCCAGCGTATCCTCTAACTCCACAAGATAGTCGGCGTCAATCCCGCCGTTATGCACGAGCGCCCACGTCTTGCCGAAAAGGTCGAAATACACAAAGGGATGCGGATCCGGATCGGTGCCGAGGAAACTCGAATTCCGGGCATGGCCTAACACCGATACGGCATTTGCGTTCTGCGCGGTTTCAACGTCGTTATGGTAAAGTGTGGGACCCGGATTGGTGTAGATCGAGCCTGTGTGACGGAGAACCACCGGATTCATTGCTGTCCAGTAGGTTAACGACCAACCGTCGTTACTGCTGTTGCTTTGAGCCTTTGTCGGCAAAGCCATCGAATAAGAGGACGGCGGCACGGTCGGCGGAGATCCGGGATTATACGGATCATGATCATATAATGCCGGAAATGCGCCGACGTTGGGAATTGCTACCATTCCCCAGAATTGACAAGCACAGACCGGAACAACTGCCAGACTCATTAGGGCTGCACTGACAATCCACCACGATACTCGTCGGTGCTTACGGATAAACAACGCTGCCACTTGCATGTTTCCTCTCCCTCAGGTTAATAATGAAGCATAAAACCGTTCCGCCTGCCGTGGGCTCGTTATCCAACCAATGAATTAGTATAGCAAAATCTTTATCAAACAGCAATAATGATGTTATATAATACCAGACATGCCTGTCTGCTAAGATTCTTAGTTAAAGCTTTCTATCACTTGTCTTTCTGAAACTTATTGATTAAAATTAAGCCTGAAGCGGCAATCGCAAGCGTTTCTTTTGGGCGCGTCGCGAGGCGTGCGTGTGGCGGGAAGAAGAACACACGCACAAACACGCGAGGGGTGAGGGCACCCGCTCGCGGCGCACCTTGCGGTGGTTGCATGCCGGGCGGGTGACACACCAGCCACGGCGAAATGAAGAACGGAAATCCAATATCATGAGATCATCCTTGAAAGCTCAACATATAATCATACTACTGTTACTGACTGCGCAGATTGGCGTCACTCAGCCTTATGAAGGGCCGGACACGTTGTGGATGCGCATTCATCCTCAGCCGGATATTGAAAGCCTTCATGCAAAGAATGCGGTTTCGCTTGAGGATGGCGGCATCATGCTGTCGGGATACTATACAACTCTTAATGAAACAGATCATGGCCCGTATATGGCAAGGCTGGACAGCAATGGGAACTTACTCTGGAGACGTCCGTGTCACGATTCGGTGTTTGTGACAAACTATCCTACTCATATGTGTAAAGTCCGTTCAGATCGGTTTGCTCTGGCAGCTACCGTAGTCTACAGTGGGCTTTGGAATGTCGTTGTTACCCTGTGCGACGGCGAGGCGAACGTTATTTGGCAACGCCCCTTTTATTCGCAAATGGAACATCACTACGTAGAAGGCATATGTCGCAGTAGCGATGGGGGGATTCTCGTAAACTTCAGCCTGACAGATTATACAACCGACACTCAAACAGGAGCGGTTATCAAGTTGGACATACAAGGCAACCTTGTTTGGCGGAATCATTATTCGATCGAAGGTTGTGAGAGTCTGTTTAGGGGAATTGACGCGACTCCAGACGGAGGCTGCGTACTCGCCGGAGGGGCTTGGGGGGACACGGCGATTTATTCACCGCTTCTCGCCAAGGTTGACTCCGCCGGCAATTTGGAATTCTTCAGATCGTATCGAATCAGTGATGATTGCAGGATATATGGCATTATCCGGTTAGCTACTGGAGATTATATTCTCTGCGGATCTATAGGGGTAATCGCTACAGAACCGCTTCAAGCTTTAGTGATGGGAGTAAATTCGGCTGGCGATTCCCTATGGTCATGGTTCTCTGATTCCTCTTGGGGAAGTTGGGAAGCCGCTAAGGCAGTCGAAACAAATGATGGTGGATTTCTGATATGGTCCGTCATGTATCTCCGGTTCGACGCCGACGGAACACTTTTATGGCGGCGTAGCTATCCGTTGCCGGCTCCCTACCATTATTATGGCAATATGGATATAATGATTGACGAGCAAAACCGAATCGTTATTGCAGGCGCTGCTCAAAGCGAAATCACCGCCGATAATTTTATTATCGCAATGAAAACACAGCCGGACCTTAGCGCCGCAACAGATTTGCCTTCAATCATTCTTCCCACCAACATCGCGTTGCGCGCCTATCCCAATCCGTTCAACAGCACCACGCAGATTGTGTTCACACTGCCCATAACACAGCGCGTTTCGCTACGAGTCTACAATGTTTTGGGGCGCGAGGTTGCCGAATTGATGAACGAAATGCGCACGGCGGGAGAACATCGCGTGCGATTTGACGGCAGCGGATTGTCATCGGGCGTGTATTTCTGCCGCATGGAAGCGGGAACAGAGATGCGGACACAGAAGATTGTTTTGCTGAAATAAGAGCGCACGGCCGTGCGGCGCTACACAATCCAAAACGGACATGGCAGGCCATGTCCCTACCGGATCTTATTTCATCGTTCATCATTCCTCGTTCATCGTTTCTGAAGAGACCCCCTTCTATTCCTCCTTTATGCTAAGGGGGGAAGGTAAGATTCAGGGAGGGTCTAAGGACCCTCCTCGGCGGAAAAAAAAGAACATGAATCCAAATCAATCCCAATCAAATCCTTTACCTGCCGAAAAGCAGGAGTGCATGAACAACGTCGTGAGACTGGGCTGGGTGAGCGGGCTGACCGACATTTCCAGCGAAATGCTGTACGCGGTCACTCCGCTTTTTCTCACGCAGGTTCTCGGCGCGTCGCGGAGCGTACTCGGCCTGATTGAAGGCGTGGCCGAAGGCACGGCCAGCATTCTTAAGGGAGTTTCCGGCTGGCACTCCGACCGCATTCGCAAGCGCAAGATTTTCGTGTTCGGCGGCTATTCACTCTCGGCCATCGCCAAACCGCTTATCGCGATTGCGATGGGCTGGCCCGCCGTCTTGATCGCGCGCTTTCTGGATCGCTTCGGCAAAGGCATGCGCACCACCGCCCGCGACGCGCTCATTGCCGATTCCTGCCCGCCGGAAAAACGCGGCACAGCCTTCGGTCTGCACCGCGCGATGGACACCGCCGGAGCCTTAGTCGGCGTGGCGATCTCGCTGGTGCTGCTCATGATTCTGAAATCGCACGGCACGGAAGAGCATTCTTTTCGTTTGCTGTATTGGCTGGCGTTTATTCCCGCCGCTATCGGCGTGCTGCTGATTATCGGCGTGCGCGAAATCACTCCCAGCAAACCGCCGCGCGATGTTCCCCGCAAAGCCGTGAACTTATCTTTCGGCAAAGAATACTACGTTGTGCTTGTGCTGTTTTCGATTTTCACGCTCGGCTGTTCGAGCGATGCCTTTTTACTTTTGCGCGCGCGCGATGCGGGCTGGTCGGCGGAGGCGGTGATCGCCGCGTACTTGTGCTACAACGGCAGCTACTCGCTGCTCTCGTATCCCATCGGTAAAAAATCCGACCGCATGTCCAAACAGAAATTATTGGGATTGGGGTTTCTCGTTTACGCGCTGGTCTATCTCGGTTTTGCCATGCTGCCTTCCGCGTGGATGATCTGGCCGCTGTTTCTGGTTTATGGCGTGTACATCGCTTTAACGGAAGGAGTGAGCAAAGCGCTCATCGCGAATTTGGTTTCGTCCGACGTGCGCGGCACCGCGCTCGGCGTTTTTTACATGGTTACAGGATTACTCGCGGTGATTTCCAGCCTCGCGGCGGGCGTATTGTGGGATCACTTCGGCGCTCCCGCTCCGTTCTATCTGGGTGCGGCTTTGGCATGTCTTGCAGGTATCGGATTTCTTGTCAAGCGCCAACCTGCCGTCTAAAACTTCTGCATTTCTAATCATTAAATCCCCGCCATCGGGGATTTTTTGTTTTAAGCCGAACCGCTGCAACAAATTGCATTATCAGTTACTCATGTGGAATAGATATCCCTGTTTCCCATTTGGAGGATCTTTCCATGAACCGCATTTTTATTGGTTTATGCGGCTTATTTTTGTTTGCGGCGAGCTGTGCTTGGGCGGACACAACCCAGGTGGCGGGAGGAGGGGTGTTCGGCACATGGACGGAAGCAAACAGTCCTTATATTATAAACGGGGATGTGATGATTGCCGCCGGACAAAAGCTGACGATCGGCCCACGCGTGAAAGTTTATTTCACCGGACCATATTGCTTCACCGTGAACGGCGTGCTGCGCGTCGAACTAATTGATCTAAAACTGAAAGATATTCTGCACAGCAAAGATTCCTCCACCACCTATTTTACCACCGAACTCGCATTGAATCCCGCCGGTTGGGGCGGTCTGCGCTTTATCAACAGCGAAAGCGGATGCCGTTTGTCGAACTGCGTGATTGAGTACGCACGCAGCTTCTCTATCGGCGGCGGAGTTCTTCTGGAGGGATCGGCGCTCGATATTTCCAACTGCTCCATTCATCATAACACATCCACAGGCGCGGGCGGCGGCATCGCGTGCGTGAACGGTACGCTGGATGTTTCCAATTGTTCCCTTTCCAAGAACGAATCCGGCCAGCCGGGCGGCGGCTTGTACGCATCCGGCGGACGCGTGGATCTCTCCAACATCAGTGTGGATAAAAATAAAAACGGCGGCATCGTTTGTTTGAACGGCTGCATACTCGATGCTTCGAATTGCTCCATTTCCGAAAACAAAGGAGCCGAACGCGGCAGCGGCTTGCTGCTCGACGGGGTGAAGGCCGACATTTCCAACGCTTCCATTGATCAGAATGAAAACGGCGGGATCGCCATTCTGCAGAACAGCAGAATCGAATTCTCAAATTGCACGATCACGGGCAATCGCGGCGCGACAGACGGCGGCGCAATTTATTGCGAACAGTCATCGTTTAATTTGACCAACGCTGTCATCAGCGATAATGCCAAAGGCGGAATCTACTGCCGCAACAATGCGAAAGTGGACATGACCAATTGCGCGGTCAGCGCGGCAACCGGCGAAGGTCTCGATCATGATGAGAGTTCAGATATTGAGATGACGAACTGCTCCATCAGCGGTATGACCTTGGACGGTAAGGTTCACTCCAAGAAAAAAGCCTATTAACGCCTGTCGTGCGGTTCCGGCGAAATTTTTCGGATACTTTGCCGCCGTGCAAAAATTTTGCACAGTGCACACTTGAGACCATAACGCGGGTATTTACGATTTTCACGATGATGTGAAACAAATTGGCGGATTCCTCACTCGCATGGAACAGAAGGCTTTTTCGTTTCACTGTTCAAGAGGAATTCAACCATGCGTCACATCCTTGCCATCCTCATTGCCCTTTGCGCTTTTGCCGGTATCGGGCGTACCGAAGGTACAGCCGTTACGGGAGGAGATGTTTCCGGATTGTGGACGGCTTCCGGCAGCCCTTATGTAGTTCAGGGCGACATTAACATACCTTCCGGGCAGACTCTCGAAATCCAGCCCGGTGTTATCGTCTCCTTTAACGGTCCGTACAGTCTAACCGTTCACGGTCTGCTTAAAACGGAAGCGGTCAAAGACAACAGCACGAGCGCGCGCAAGCGGCCGCCGAGCAAAACGGACGCCAATTCGATTTGCTTCACGACCGATCTAAAGAAGAATCCCGCCGGATGGCGCGGCATCCGTTTTGTGAAAGCACACAAAGACTGCCGTTTGGAAAACTGCATCATTGAAAACGCGCGCGGGCAGGGCAACGGCGGCGGCCTCTATTGCGAAGATTCGCAGCTTAACTTGACACGCTGCGCGATCCGCAACAATGCGGCTACGGAATCCGGCGCGGGCATTGCTTGCTTCGGCAGCAATCTCGATGCGGCAAACGTGGATATTTCTGACAACTCCGCGGGTAAGGGCGGCGCGGCGGTCTACGTTTCCGGCGGTGAAGTCAAATTATCCAACGCCTCTGTTAGCCGCAACGGCGGCGGAGCGATTGCCTGTGTAAACGGTGCCATGCTGAGAGGTTCAAATTGCTTCGTAACGCGCAATGTGGGAGCTAAGCAAGGAGCCGGCATTTTAGCGGTCGGCTCGATAGTAGACTTGACCAACGCGAACATTGACGACAACGAGGCAGGCGGTTTGGCAATGCGCGAAAACAGCCGCGGCACGCTAACCAACTGCACGGTTTTCGGCAATCGCGGCGATGACGGCGGAGTATTCGCGCAATCTTCGACGCTCAGCCTCACCAATGTCACGCTGCGGCAAAATGAATCGGGCGGCGTGACTTGCACCGACGGCTCGCACGCGGAAGTGATTGACTGCACGCTGAAGGAAAACGTCGGCCCGGCCATGCATAAAGACGATTCTTCGACTGTGGCAACTACCAACTGTCTGGTTGAGGGCTAATTAAATTATCGGGAGTGAAAATCCCTGCGTTTTGAATTCTCCGCACCTTTAGACTTCGCCCGCACGGCTGCCTACATCGGACGCTATGAACTGCACCAGCGGGAAGCGGTTTCCGCGGGCGAGGTCTATCAGGTTTTAGGAGATGCAGACGGATATTTTCTAATTTCTCTCCGCGCAGACGGTCCGCAGCGGATTACCGCCAACATCCTTTCGGGTAAAGCAAACAAGCGGCGGGAAGCGCTCACGCACAAACTGGTTGAGCGCAGTTTCGGTGCGGATGACCTTCTGCTCAATTTCTACCGCTTCGCACGCCGCGACAGCATGCTGGCACGGTTGACGCGAAAGTTTCGCGGCGTGCGATTGGTGGGAATGGTGGATTTGTGGGAATGCCTGCTCTGGTCTATCATTGGCCAGCAGATTTCCGTGGCGGCGGCGTTTTCCGTGCGCTCGCGTTTAGCTCGCCGTACGGGTGCGGTCGTTTCATGGAAGGGAATCGAGTTCGAGGGCTTCCCTACTCCCGAGCGGCTGTGCGAATTTTCTATCGCGCAGATTCACGGCTGCGGTTTTACACGGCAGAAAGCCGAATACGCGCGGGATATTGCGCGGATGTTTGCAGACGGCATGATCAGCGATGAGGCTATCACTTCTCTGCCGTTTGCCGAAGCCCGCCAGCAGCTTTTAGCTTTGCGCGGAATCGGCCCGTGGTCGGTGGAATATGCCATGATGCGCGCGGCTTTAGATCCCGACGCGTGTCCGGTGGAAGATATCGGTTTGCGCAATGCCATCGGCAAAGCGTACGGTTTGGGCCGTCAGGCGACAGTGCAACAAACGACAAGCATCTGCGAAGCCTGGCGGCCATTCCGCGCTTTCGCGACCTTCTATTTCTGGCAGACGCTGTTTTAATCCTGCGCGAGGTGTGTTTTTATCCCTCGCGTTTTTTATCCGCCGAGGAGGGTCATCAGACCCTTCCGGAATCTGCTACAGGAGCCGGTGTGTTACCTGCCCACCTCGAAAAAGAGCGCACTACCGTGCGTCGCTACTCGATCGGGGAACGGACATGGTCCGCCAAAGGCGAGATCTCGCTTTGCGGACAGGCTATGTCCCTACCGGATTTCCTTGATCTCCTCTGCTCTCCTCTTGCATTTCTCGATATTCCGGATTAACTTATTTCAGTCCTTTATTAACGGGATTTCATCATGCGTATATGCACATTGGTCGTTCTCATGCTTACAACAGGAATGACTGCGATGGCGCAACCGCCTGCGATTCAGTGGGAGCGAGTTTACTCACGTTTGAGCGAGCAGTTTGTTCGTGGCGCTGTCGTTACGCCTGAGAATGGGCTGTTGGTCACGGGGATGACCGATTCCGTTGGCGGCATTTATTATTATCCGTTGGTGCTGAAAATTGACGGGAACGGCGACTCGTTATGGAGCCACATGTTGGTTGATTCTGTTGAAGAGTCGCGTATCGCTGCAATCACTTCATCACAATCAGGCGGATATGTCTTAACGGGTCACGTACAAGGTAGACCACCTTTATATGAGGATTGCCTCGTACAAAAGATAGATGAATTGGGACAGACCGAGTGGCGAAGAAGGTATTCAGTTCCAAATCCTGAGGAATTTGAAGATATCAAACAATGCGGGGACAATGCCTACATTATGTGTGGTCAGAGGTCTTGGACAGATCATTCTGTCTATGCAGCGAAAATTAATACTCTTGGGGACACGCTCTGGACAAGAGAATATCCATTTGGGTATGAACATGTCTGGGCATATAGTATCGATGTTGTTCCGTCCGGTGGTTACGTGATTGGCGGGTATATCATGTGGTCAACGCGTGACCCAGTGGAGCACGATGCTGTCGTGATCAGAATTGACGATAATGGCGACACGCTATGGACCGCCATCGTTGGAACAGAGCGTGTTGATCGGGGTGTAAAAGTTCTTTCGACACCGGATGATGGATTTTTATTAATGGGCTATACGGAAGGTTATACTCCTGATTCCAGCGGTTTCATACGCGCGATCTACTTGGCGAAACTCAATGACCAAGGGCATGTGGTTTGGGATCATTATCTTGATGGCGGTCTCTACGAGCCGGAACCGTTCGACATTGCTCTTGTGGGGAATTCCGGTTACGTCATCGCTGGAATTGAACAGACATCATTAGTTCAGCCCAAACATCCGATCATTTTGCGTGTTGATGCGCAAGGAGAAGCACTGTGGACAATCCACTTTCGCGAATTCCCTTGGGGTGAAGCAAAAACTGTGGGTGTTATGAGCGATGGAGCATATATTGTCACTGGCATATATAACGGAGATATCTTCTGCTCACGAACCGAACCGGATCCCGTCTGTGTGCATATAATTCCAAATGTCTCAAGTATCTCGTTGCTAAGGGCCTATCCCAATCCCTTCAACAGCTCAACTCAGATTGAATTCACTTTACCTGTGACGCAGCGTGTCTCGCTTCGGCTCTACGATGTCTTGGGCCGCGAGGTTGCTGTCGTACTGAACCAAATGAAAACGGCGGGGGAACATCGCGTGACGTTTGACGGCAGTGGACTTTCTTCGGGTGTGTACTTCTGCCGGATGGACGCGGGAACGGAAATGCGGACACAGAAAATTATGCTGATGAAGTGACCCCCCTTTCATCCCCCGTCCACGGCACTACTGTCTTAATGTATAGTGCCGTGGGGTGAGGGTTTAGGTGGAAGTCGAGTTAAAGAGTCGGGCTAAATCAGCCGGGACGGGGTCAAACAGATAGAGTCCCAAGGCGGCCAATAAGTCGCGCAGCGAGAGATCCGGATCATTCTGGAACCGGAGTATCGCGAGCAGCAGGTACAGGCATAGGGCGACAAAGATCTGCCAGCGCACCGCATTCTC